>JBNKGC010000380.1:0-3361 GCA_050289625.1 Polyangiaceae bacterium
GATAGTCGAGGGGCTCCCCCTCGTTGGCGAGCAGCGCCGCCGCTGCTTTCGCCAGGTCGAGGGCGCTGCCTCCACCGATACCCACCACGAACTCGGCCCCGAGAGCCCGGCCACGTGCGACGGCCGCCTCGGCATCATCAATGGTCGGTTCGCCCCGCACGCACACTACGGCGGACTCGACCGCAGCAGCGGCGAGTCGGTCGGTCACCGGACGAGCGCGCTCTACGGTCGAGCCGGTCACGACGAGCGCTTTCGAGCCGAAGGGCTGGATGATCTCCGCGAGACCATCGATCGCTCGCCGACCGAAGACGATGCGACCAGCCGTAGCGAACGAAAACGAGGTGCCTGGGAAAGGTTCAGCCACGAACTCCTCCCTTCACTCCGTCGTCTCCCAACGCTCGGGCGCCGGGAAGCGTGTCTCGTACGTCTCACTCCGTCGGGGCTCGGCCATCATGTCAGCGACCGTATCTCGCCAGCGCGCGTAGTGCTCCGTTTCTTTGTGCGCTGCCGGCGCACCCGAATCACGGTACACCTCGACGAGCACGAAGCGGGTTTCGTCCTGTCGGTCTTGCACCACGTCGAAGCGCACCACACCCGGTTCCTTCAGACTATTTTCGGCGTTGTCGAGGGTCGCTTCGAGAAACGCCCGAGCACACTCGGGCTTGACGTGAACGTGGACGAAGACGGCAAGCATGATGAAATCTCCTTGGATTTCGTCTGTCGTTCGAGCCTGGTCCTGCGTCAAGGTGCGGTGCGCTTTCGCACCTACGAAAGGAGCATGTTAGACGTCGAGACCATGCGCACGCGCACCCGCCCCCCTTCTCTGGAACAGCGAGCTCAGGCTGCTCTCGTCGACCGCACGGCGCATCCGGACACCGTGGGCCGAGGCGCATGCGAAACGGAAGCCTCGCCCAGGCGCGGGCGAACGAGCGGAACGACTCGCGCGTTCGTCGCGAGCGCGTTGCTCGGTGTCTTCCTGGTCGGATGCGATCGCAAAGATCAAGCTCCCAGCGTGAACTCGGCGGCGCCTGCCACGTCGGCTCCCACCAGCCAGACCATCCGGCCCGCAGAAAAGGTCGAGCTGCATGAGAAGGCGATGGGGACCGCGGTCACGATCGTGGCCTACACGAACGCCAAGGTGGACGTGGCCGGAGCCAAGAAGGCGATGTCCGACGCCGTCGATGAGATCCGGCGCCTCGAAGCGCTCATGAGCACTTACCAGGAGGACAGCGAGCTCAGCCGCATGAACCGCTCCACCGGCGAATTCTTCAAGGTGAGCCCGGACACTCTGAAAGTCATCGACAAGGGTCTGTGGGCCGGGGACATTTCGGGCGGCAGCTTCGACATCACCCACTACACGCTGGGCGATCTTTGGAAATTCGGCACAGAACGCGACGAAAACCCGAAGCCTCCACCAAAAAGCGTGGTGGAACGGCGAAAAAATGACGTCGACTACCGGCAAATCGTCGTCGACCGCAAAGGCTCGCGAGTCAAAGTGCCGGAAGGAAAGCAAATCGGCCTCGGGGGCATCGCCAAGGGCTACGCGGTCGACCGCGCAGCCGACGTGCTCCGCAAAGCGGGCCTCGACTCATTTCTGGTGCAGGCCGGGGGCGACCTGTACGGGGCGGGGCGAAAACCCGACGGAAAGAACTGGGTCAGCGGGATTCAAGATCCTCGTGGCGCCAAGGGAAAGTACTTTGCGACGCTACCCCTCGAGGACAAGGCCTTCTCCACCGCTGGCGACTACGCCCGCGCCTACGTCCACGAGGGCCGCCGCTACCATCACATCATCGATCCGAAGACGGGCTTTCCCGCCACCGAATCGCGCAGCGTGACCATCTGGGCCGACGATGCCTTCGTCGCCGATGCGATCGACGACGCCGTCTTCATTCTCGGACCCGAAAAAGGTCTCGAACTCGTGGAGCGCATGGACGGTGTGGGCGCAGTCATCGTCGACAAGAACAACGAGGTCCACGTCAGCAAGCGCCTGCAAGGAAAGGTGAAGATCCTTCACTCGCCGACGGACGGCGTCTGAAAAACGCCGCGAGCATCCAAGTCCGCGAGCATCCCTTCGTTCGCGAGGAGCTAGCGCGCTCAGCGCATGGTGACGAGCTCTTCGGCCGCGGTCGGATGAATCGCTACCGTGCGATCCAGATCTGCCTTGGTGGCGCCCATCTTCACGGCTACTGCGAACCCCTGAATCAACTCGTCCGCGCCGAGACCGATGACGTGGATGCCCACCACGAGCTCGCGCACGCCGACCGTGACCAACTTCATCACCGTGGGAACTCGGCGTGCGGCGAGGGCGTGGTACAAATTGGTAAAGCGCGTCAAGTAGCACTTCACGTCGTCTCCGTAGCGCTCTCGCGCTTCGTCTTCCGTGAGCCCGACCGTTGCGATGGGGGGGTGACTGAACACGACGGTAGCGATGTTCTCGTAGTCGAGGCGCGCGTCCGACTGACCGCCGAAGATGCGATCGGCGAGCCGACGCCCCGCCGCGATGGCCACTGGCGCGAGCTCCTTCTTCCCGGTGACGTCTCCGACGGCATACACGTGCTTTTGGGAGGTTTGCTCCCATTGGTCGACCCGAACGAACCCCTCATCGTCGAGCTCAATACCCTGATCCGCGAGTCCGAGATCCCTCGTGTTCGGCGAACGACCCACCGCCCAGATCAACTCGTCGAAACCCGTGTGACATTGGTCGCCCTCGCCGTGAAGACAGAGGCTCTCCGGAGCGCCAGCTCGTTCGACCTTCGCGGGGACGAACCGGGTCACGACGTCGACTCCCGACGCAGTGAGCTCCTCGAGGAGCGTGTCGCGGAGAATCGAATCGAAATCGCGGAGAACGTGCTCTTTCCGAAGGAAGAGCGTCACGCGGCTGCCGAGAGCATTAAAGATCCCCGCGAGTTCGACGGCAACGTACCCCGACCCCACGATGGCCACTCGACGCGGTTGCTCGTCGAGCTCGAAGAAACCATCGGAGGTGATTCCGAGCTCAGCACCAGGCAGGTCGGGAACGTTCGGACGACCACCGGTCGCAATCAGCACGTGCTTTCCCGCGAGGAGCTGACCACCCACTTCGACTTGTCGCGGTCCCACGAAGCGCGCCCAGCCCTCGATCCTTTCCACCTGATCGAGCCCGAGGTTGCGTTCGTAGATGCCGTTCAGGCGCGCGACGTAGGCGTCGCGCTTGGCTTTGAAGGACTTCCAGTCGAAGTCGAATGCGAAAGCCCCTTCAGCAGGCTCGACGACCGCGCGAAATCCGTACGACCGCGCATCGTGCAGGGCCTCTGCCAGAAACGCCGCGTTGAAGGTGACCTTCTTCGGCACACATCCGCGATTGACGCACGTGCCCCCGAGG
>JBNKGC010000381.1:0-3347 GCA_050289625.1 Polyangiaceae bacterium
CGGCGGGGACGCGGCGCCTCGTCACTCCTCAGGCTGCGCCCTGCGGGCTTCGCCTTCGCGTGCCTCGGTTGGTTCCGAGCTGTGAGGTCTGTTGTGACCTAGGGGGCTGCCCTGCCCCCCCGGCTCAAGACAGTTGCTCACCGCACGGTCCCGCTGCGTTCCGGCGCCTCCCCGTTGGTCGGCGGTGGTGCTCGCGGCCTCGTCACTCCTCGGCCTTCGGCCTCGCGTGCCTTGGTTTGTTCCTTGTTGGTTGCGGGATTTGCCTTCGTGTGCCTCGTCGGTTTGTCGGCGTGACCGAGGTCGCTTGGTCGGTGTACCGTCCCGCTTGATGCCTCGACGGCGATCCGAAGGAGAGCTCCTCGAGCGACGCAAGGGGAATTGGCGCCATCGGTGGGGCGCGCTGACCGTGGTCGGCGTGCTCGTTGCTCCCGCGAGCGCTGGCGGCGCTCAGGCTCCAGCCATTGCCGCTACTCTCAGCTGTCCGGTGCGGAGCGGAAGCGGTCGCTTGGTGTGTGAGCTCGCGGTGGAGGTTCGCGCGGAAGCAACACGCAACGGTTCCGAGTCTCGCCCGATCCTTCGTTGGGCCGACGCGCTCGTGGTGCGGGCTCCGGACTTCGCGCGGCCACTCCGGTCTCGGGTCAGTGCGAAGCTACCCGAAGAGGGCGCAGCCCGCGCGAGCATCGCGATCCCGCTCTACGCGACGTCAGAAAACACCGGGACCCTCGAAGTGCGCGCCCGGGCCGTGCTGTGCGAAGGGAACGAACGCTGTCGGACGGCATCCCGCTTGGTGACGACCGCCGTCGCGGTGAAACGCGCCCCCGCCGAGCCCGACCCGAATCCGCGACCCTGAAGCGACGAGGATGGTCCCCCGGCGCCCCCCATCGGTGATGGGCCCCCTGCGTGAGCTGTTCGTGGAACTTGGCCCGTCTCGCCGAGGCCTGATAACCGGCGGACATGCAGCTTCCAGGTCGCCTTGCGGAATCCACCCTGGGGGACGTGCTCGGCACCCTCCATCGCGCGGGAGCGACGGGGATCCTCGAGCTCATCGAGATGCGTGGACCGTCGGCGGGCAGAAGCCACCGGATCTCGCTGAAAGGCGGACTGGTCGCCGCTGTCGATACCCCCCTGGCAGGACCGAAGCTGGGAGAGATCCTGGCTCGTCGCGGTGAGCTCTCGCCTGACGAGGCGTCAGGTCTCGGTCGGACGGGGGAGCTCGTGGGCAAGGAGCTCCTCTCACGGCGCTTGGTCGCGCCGTCCCAGATCGCTGAAGCCCTGCACGAGCAGCTTCGCGAGCGCATCGACGGTCTCTTTCGATTCGAGGATGCTCGGATCCGCTTTCGCGTGCCGCGTCCGGATCGATTCGACGTTACGCGGCCCGAGCCCTTGGCCGCGAGCGAGTTCTTGCACGGACGACCGCGGGCCCGGGGGCGGAGAAAGCGGGCCTTGGACGTCGGTCCCCCTGGTCGATCGGCGTTCGAAGTGCTTGGGCTCAAACCCAATGCGACGCAAGCGGATGTGCGGAAAGCGTTCCGCAGGTTAGCAGCGGAGAGCCACCCGGACCGCTTTCCCCGTGTGACGGTCGACGAGCGGACGCGCTTGATGCGGCGCTTCGCCGAGCTCACCTCCGCGTATCACGAGCTGATCGCCTGAGCGCCCTGGGGAAGCCCGGGTCGTTCAGGCCGCGGGCGAGTCGCCGCTCGTCGCTTTCGCGTCCTCCAATGCGCGGAGCCACGCTGGCAGCTCGCTGAGGGAGTCGAGCAGGACGTCGGGACGCGAGTCGACGAGGCGCTTGAGCGGAAGCAGACCGCCGCGCACACCGACCGTGTGCGCGCCGACGGCGTGGCCGCACTCGACGTCTTGCGGTCCGTCACCGACCATCACGAGCGACGCTGTCGAAACGCCGAGCCGCGACGCGACGAGCTCGAGCGGGGCGGGGTGGGGCTTCTTTTGGGGGGCGTCATCACCTGCGACCACGACTGCGAAGTGCCGTTCAAGACCGAGCCCCATGAGCACGGCGTTGGTCGTCCGGCGAGGCTTGTTCGTGCACAGCGAGATCGGGCGGTTGGCGAAGGCGCGGAGGGCCTCGGCCGCACCAGGCATCAGTTCTGTGTGCTCCGTCGGGTGCTCGGTGTAGAAGTCCAGAAAGGCCTCGACCAGTGCGTCCACCTCGGGATCCGTTTCGGCTAGGTTCGTGGCACGCGCGACGAGCGCGCGCGCCCCGTCGCCAACGTAGGTGCTGATCAGATCTTCTGGTAGCTCGCTGCGACCGGTGGTGCGCAAGACGTGATTGCAGGCGCGCGCGATGTCCGCTCGCGAATCGATGAGGGTGCCGTCGAGATCGAACACGACGGTGAGCAGGGGCGTGCTCATGCGCCGGCCGCTCACTTTCCCGCGCTGCGGAAGATGGCCCGGCCTACGAAGAAGGGACCCATCTGCACGATGTACTGGGATGTCTGGCGGGTGCTGCGCATGCGTTGCACGACGTGGGACAGAGGGTGGAGCTCCTTACCCAAGAGGCCGATCACGAACTCGTTGTCGTTCTTGTCGAGCCCGTGGCAAGCGAGGCGGATGTCGTGCGCGAGGTCGGCAGCGCCGTAGGCCTTCCCGATTTCCGCGTGCTCGCGGAGGATGCCGCCCTTTTCTCGGGGTTCGAGCTGCTCGAAGGCTCCACCGCGGCGCAGGGGGTACCAAACCGCCCAAGGCCAGGCCTCGTTGAGCGCAGTTTCGACCGGTCGCCGGAGGAGCCAGTACTCGAGATCCGGCTCGTAACCGGTGGAGTAGGTGCGGCCGAGCATTGCCATCTCGTCGCGGAGCGCGACGCGGCCGAGCGCACCCGAGGTGAACGCGGGTCGTACCCGTTCGACGAAGTCGGTCGGATCCTCGCTCCAGCTGAGCACACCGAAGCTGCGCGGGTGGTTCACATCCTCGTACACGACCACCCCCGAACCATTTTCGGCGATGAGCGAGCCGAGACGCTCTCCGAAGGCAGCACCCGGATCGTCCGGTTCCACCACGACCAGCTGCATGAACAGCCGCCGATTCATCGTTTGGGGCTGCCCGTCCCGGGGAGCGCCTTTTTCCCGCACATCGACGGCTTCGGGCTCGGGTCGGGGGCCATGGCCCAGGGCCACCGGTCGGGTTTGATCGGGGCTTCGTGACGCGGAATCCTGACTCGACATGGTCGCCACATACACCCTCGCGCCATCCTCTAGAAGGGCAAGCCCCCACGAGTCGAAATTCCCAGTCGGAACGGCCCCGAAATGCTTCTTGCGACCGTGACTCGAAGCGGCCTTTTGATAAGGTCGCCCCGCCTTGAGCCGACCGAGCATGCCTCTAGCCGTTAGGGG
>JBNKGC010000382.1:0-3332 GCA_050289625.1 Polyangiaceae bacterium
GCATGAGGGGGAGACTAGCAGCTTCCTCTGGTAGGCTCCCTGGGGTGAGGCGTCTGTCTGGCAGACGCCCGGGCGCTCACCGTTCGATTTCCTTGCGCTTCGTCGGAGTGACGCTTCGTACCCGCACTGCCTCGGATTGAGGCATCCGACATCGTAGCCTCGCTGCTCGACACCGGTCGGGGTCAATCGGGGCGCTGCGCGGCCGTAGTCCTCGGTGGACATGGCCGAACGAGCGCACCAGATCCTCGATGCCAACGAAGCCCCTCGGTCTTCGGGCGAAGAGCCGCACGACGACGGATGTGAGCGCGAGCCGGCGTCCACGCCGCGCACGGACGACGAGTCCGACTCGGATGCGTCGGAGCCGGAGGTTCCCGACGATTTTCGAAGCGGCGAAACGGAGTTGCCGCTACCCCTTCCGGCGGATCCCGGCGCCGTGACACCCGGCTCGGGGGAGGTGGAGCTCGAGCCCTCCGCCCCGCTGAGCTCGGGGGAGACGCGTGCCGAAGCCTTCGTCGAGCTCGGTGTCGAGCGGGATGGAGACTCGAGCGTCCCTGCCGAATCGTGCGAGGAGAGCGTCTCGGGGTCACCAGGGTCGTGTCCTGATAGTCGCGACGCAGCGCGCGAGCTCGGGGTGGAGGTACTGGATCTCATCGTGCGCCGTGCTCATTTTCGTTCGTATCGAGTCCGGAGGTTTGGGGACGGCGCGGTCCTCCAGCTCACGGTCCTCGACAGAGCGACGTCGGAGTCGGAGCGGGAGCGCTTCTGGAGAGGTGCGCTGACGATGATGGCCCTCGGTCGTCGGGACGACGTCCAACGCGTTCACGAGATCTCACCGACGAATACGGCTTATCTCGCGGACTGCCCGGACATCGGCAGTGCGGAGCACTTCGGAGTGCTTCAGCTGCCCCTCATGCGACGTCTCGATTTCTTCCTCCGCGTCGCCGAAGCAGTCGCTACCCTCCACGCGCTCGAGACAGTTCACGGCTGTCTCTCCCCGCAGAACATCCTGCTCGACGATGCCTTTCGACCCGTGCTCAGCGAAGTGGGTTTGATCGACGTGGCCGAAGCCTTGCGGGGTGACCGCTCCAATCGTTGGGGATACGGTGCCTACGCCGCCCCGGAAGTGCGCTCGCGAGGTGGCGCCACGAAGGCCTCGGACGTCTACAGTCTGGGGCGCCTGCTTCATTTCGTCGTGTTCGACGAGCCTCCGGGTCTCACGGTTCGCACCCACGCGGCGGGGATTCCACCCCGGATCCTCCGCGCCATTCACATGGCAACCCAGCACGACCCGATGCGCCGCTACGCTACGGTGCGTGCCCTCGTCGACGATTTGAGGACGAAAACGGTCGACGGGGAATCCATGAGACCGTCGAGCGGGGACGACGCCTGGGATGCTGCTTCATCGCGCCGCTCTCTGCGGCCGGAGCGCGCGAAGGAAGCGCAAGGAGAGGGAACGCATTGGGCAGCCGTGCTGACGACGGTCGTCGCGATTGGGCTGGCCGTGGGGCTGTGGCTTCTGGTGCGCGGTTCGAGTCCCGATGAAAAACCGCTCGCTCCTCACGTCGGAGCGGCCGAAGCGGGGCGCTGACGCGGCCGACAAACGTGAATCCCGTCCACACCACCCAGAGCGGCAAGAAGGCGGCGGCGAAGCTTAGCCCGCCGGCTCCGCTGACCGCTGCGCTCAGCCCGTTGCCGAGCTGGATGAACGCGGCGACGAAGATGAGATCGTAGAAAAGCTCGAGCCAGGTGGGCCTCTTCTCGAGACCGAGCGTCGGGCTGTGCAGAAGGGGCGCGTGAAACCACCGGCTTCGCATGGGCGGGATGCTCCGGGCCAGGGTGAAGGGGTGTCAATCCGCGGTGTGACGGTGGTTGATTTGCACTGGAAAATTGCGCGACGGCTTCACCTGGGAGCACGGCCGCGGCCGTCGGATCGACCAATCGTGGGGAAAGGTGAGAGCTGACTTCGTCCCCTCACGCTTCCATCGGACTGGACTGCTTGCGTGCAGATGGAAGGTCTTCCAATCTCAGAAAACTGCTTGGAACCTCGAGCGCGTGCTCTGCTATCCGGCGAGCCGCCCGAGGAGCGTTGCCGGGGTACGGCTTAGATTCAGCGAGAATAGGGATGTCGAAACAATCTGTGCTTGGACGAATTGGTTGGAGCCGGCTGGCGACGCTAGGGCTCATGGGGTTGGTCGGCTTGGCGGTCGCTTGCAGTAGCGGCGAAGCCGGGCGGAACACCGTGAACGGCGGCTCGGGGAGCGGCGGTGGAAACGGCGGAGGCAACGCCGGCACCGGAGGTGGTCTCGACATCAACCAGGGCAAAGGGACCGGCATGAGCGACGACCCGCGGGACCTGCCCGTGCGCGAACAGGTGTGCGTCGACGGCGCGTGCACCTGCCTGCGTTTGGCGCTTTTGGGTTCGCTAGCCTCGGCGGCCGACGACGCCAATACGCAGCCCTTCGTCGACTGGCTGAACAATAACAGCGACGGCACGGCGACCGTGACCATGGTGACGGAAAAGCCGGTGCTCAATGCAGAGTGGCTCGCGAACTTCGACATTCTCCTGATCGCCAACACCAACGCGTGGACCTTCACCGAGGAAGAGAAAGCGGCCGTCGCGACGTGGTCGCAGGAGGCCGGCGGCGGCATCATCGCAATCACGGGGTTCGATAGCGAACCGAACGAATCCGCGGCGGCGAGTCAGCTGCTCGGCTTCGCCGGCCTCGGCTTCGCCGGAACCGACCTGGCGCAAGCCACCGCGCCGCCGAGTGGAGAAGGCTATCCGGTCTACTACAAGGGGGGCAGCGTGGACCTGAAGCAGTGCATGGTCTCGACCAACATGAACGAGGAGGCGTTCATCACCACCCCCATCAAGTTCACTCCCCAGACCGATACCCTCGAGGATCTCACCTTCCAGCTCGACTACGTCGGCGCGTTCTACGGCTGGGAGGTCACATCAAGCGCGCCTGAAGCCGTCGTGGTGGCCACCGATCCCGTTACTGGGAAGAACATGGCGGTCGCTCACGAAGTGGGCGGCAAGGGCCGTGTCTTTGCCTTCGGTGACGAGTGGGTGAGCCTCGCCAACCAATGGGTGCGAACGGGTCAGCCGAACAACCAAAACATGGACAGCGGGAACATTTGCTGGGTCCCACCGACGGACACCGAGGCGGGGTTCTTCCACAGCGTGCAGTCGCTCTATCAGACCAAGCAGTTCTGGTACAACGCGATCAACTGGGTGGCGCCGCCCAACGAGTGCAACTTCGTCGTCCAGGACGTCGACGTCGTGATTCGCTGAAGCACTCGTCTTACGGAGCCGGCTCGCGGGGGAACCT
>JBNKGC010000383.1:0-3331 GCA_050289625.1 Polyangiaceae bacterium
CCGCGGGCTTTCCGCCAAGCAGCGCCGGCGCATGTCTCTGGAGGCGTTGGTCAAGGTGGGGCTCGGCGATCGGGTCCATCACACTCCGTCCGAGCTGTCGGGGGGACAGCAACAGCGGGTCGCCATCGCGCGCGCATTGGTCACGAACCCGCCTCTCTTGCTGGCGGACGAGCCGACGGGCAACCTCGATTCAGTCACGACCGCTGAAGTGCTCGCTCTCCTGCAAGAGCTTGTCCGCGAGCATGAACGAACCGTGGTCATCGTCACTCACGAACCCGAGGTTGCCGCGTGTGCCGCCCGCGTTGTCACGGTGCGAGACGGTCGCATTGTCTCCGACGAACGGAACGAACGACCCAAGGATGCCCGTACTCTTCTGCACGAGGCGGAGCGGTCCCGGGCGGAGGTTTCGTGATCCTCGCGTCCTTGCGCATCGCAGTCCGGGCGCTCCTTGCGTCGCGGCTCCGTTCGCTTCTCACCGCCCTGGGGATCCTCATCGGAACGGCGGCAGTTGTTGTGGTCGTGGCGCTCGGGACGGGGGCACGGGAGCGGATCAGTGCGGAGATTTCCAACATCGGGAACAACCTGCTCTTCGTTTTCTCCCGCTCGAGCGCGAGAAGTGGCGCACGGGTGGCTCAAACGAGCTTGACCGAAGGGGACGCAGCGGCGATTCGTCGCGACGCCACGGCAGTCGGGGCCGTGACCGTGTGGTCGACCATCAAGACGCGGGTGCATTCAGAGTACGACGATCATCCTACGGGCGTGATGGGGATCGACGAGTACTACTTTGCCGTGCGTGGGTTCGAGTTGAAGAGCGGGCGGAGCTTTTCGGCGTCCGAGGAGCGCAGCAAGGCGAAAGTGGTTGTCATTGGTAAGACCGCCCGCGAGGAGCTCTTTGGCCAGGAGTCGTCGATCGGCCATTTCATTCGCATCGGGCGGCATTCCTACCGGATCATCGGAGAGCTCGCCGAGAAGGGGCGATCGAGCTTTGAGGATCAGGACGATCGCGTCCTCATGCCCATTTCAACCTGGAGTTCGCGCATTTCTCCGGCGCGCGGCGGCAGAGTTCAGCTTGTCATGGCTTCAGCCCGCACGAGCGCCCACACGCAAATGGCGAAGCGTCAAATTGACGCTATTTTGAGGGAGCGGCACGGGCTCGAAGAGGGGGAGCCGAACGACTTTGACGTTCGGACTCAGGATGGGTTTCGCAAAGCGCAGGATGAGATCCTCGATCTGGTCACAACCCTTCTCATGAGCGTGGCCGCCGTTGCGCTTTTCGTGGGTGGAGTCGGCGTCATGAACATCATGCTCGTGGGGGTGGCCGAGCGGACGCGCGAGATCGGCGTGCGAATGGCGCTGGGCGCTCGCCAGGGGGATGTCCTCCTTCAATTCTTGATCGAGTCGGCGCTGCTCACACTTTTTGGCGGATTCCTGGGCGTTCTCACTGCGGTGGGCGTGACCGCCCTCATGCAGGCCACGCTCGGGTGGTCGATGAAAATGGACTTATCTGCTGTTGGAATTGCCATCTCGACGAGTCTTGTGGTCGGACTTGTTTTTGGTTTGGTTCCGGCGCGTCGGGCCGCCCGACTGGATCCCATCGAAGCGCTGAGGCACGAGTGACACGGGGGGAACGTTGACTCCGCTCTTCTCGAACGCCTTTTCGCGTCTGGGTGTCGCGCTGCGGACGGCTTTTGAGTCCCTGGTGCGCAATCCTCTGCGAGCGGGGCTTACGGGTTTCGGTATCTTGGTGGGCGTTTCAGCTGTGACCGTGGTGATGACCCTGGGCGAGGGGGCGGAGCGCGCCGTGCAGGAGCGCATCGAAAAACTTGGAGAGAACCTCCTCACGATTCGCGCCCGCTCAGCGCAGGCGAGCGGAGCGAGCGACGCGGACAAGCCCTCTCTTGTCGAAGCAGACGGGCGCGCGATTGCTCAGAACGTCGATGGGGTGGCTCACCTTGCGCCGATGCTCGATGGCCTGGTGCGTGCCGTGTCGGGGCGCAGAAATACCTCCGCCCAAGCTGTGGGCACCACTAGCGAATACTTTGGCGCCCGCAACTACGAGGTGGATTCCGGGACAACCTGGAGCTCCGCTCAGGAGTCGACGGCCGCCCGCGTGGTTCTCGTGGGGCCGACCATCGTGGAGGAACTCTTCCCCAGCGAAGAGCCTGTCGGAAAGTCGATCCGCATTGGTAAGCATCTATTTCGCGTGATCGGGGTGCTAGCGGAGAAGGGACAAACGCCCTTCGGTCAAGATCAGGACAACGTCATCGTGATGCCCATCAAGACCATGCGTAGCAAGATCACGCCAGGGCGCCCCGGTGAGGTGCGGCAGATTGTGCTCGCGGCTGCCGATGGTGTCACGACGAAAGAACTCATGCGTCCAATCCGCTCGCTCCTGCGGCAGCGTCACCACATCAACTTCGGGGAGGGGGACGACTTTTCTTTGCGCGACCAATCACGCATGGCAAGCGCACAAAGAGGCGTTGTTGATGTCATGCGGATGCTGCTTCTTTCGATCGCTGGCGTGAGTTTGGTCATCGGCGGGATCGGGGTGATGAACATCATGTTGGTGAGCGTGACAGAACGAAGTCGAGAGATCGGAACGCGTTTGGCAGTAGGCGCGCGTGGGGCCGACATCCTCATCCAGTTTCTCATCGAGGCGGTCGTTTTGTCCCTGTTAGGGGGCGCCGCCGGAGCGGCGCTGGCGGCAGTGGTGGTTCCGCCGCTCGAGGACTATTTTGGGTGGGAGCTCTACATCTCGGTGCGTGCTTTGAGCATCGCTGCCGGAGTCAGTGTGACGATCGGTGTCGTCTTCGGGATGCTTCCCGCTCGCCGGGCGGCGCGCCTCGATCCAGTCGAGGCGCTTCGGCGGGAGTGACGGCTGAGCGAGCGCGCAGCGCGAGGAGTCCTGAGCGCCCCTACAAGATGAGCCAACCCGAGGACGCGAGCGCGCAGCGCGAGGTGTTGCGAGGCCGCCTCAGCACCGCCGCCGACCGTCGAGTTTGAGGAGTTCACAACGGAGTGGACGAAAGTCCACGGAGGTGAACGCGCTCTTACATCATCACTGATCAAGTGGAGCGCAGCGGAGTCGATTGACGCGCAGGGCGCTGAATCAACTTCTGACGACGTACTGGTTCGTGCAGCTCCGCGGACTTTCGTCCGCTTCGTACTGCACTCTTTGCACCGAGGGTGAGGAGGCCGAATTCACTTCGGCCGACGAGGGGGGCGGGTCCGCCCCCCTGCAAGACCTAGTAGTCACAGGCCGTTCCGACGCAAGACGCGATCGTTCCGGTGATGGGGCTGGTGCCGCGGACGCACACGACGCTCCAGGGGT
>JBNKGC010000384.1:0-3310 GCA_050289625.1 Polyangiaceae bacterium
GACGAGGGGGGCGGGGCCGCCCCCCTGCTAACGGCTATGTGGTTTTCCCTCCCACTTCGTTTGGACGCCTCGCCACCGTCCCGCAGGTTTCCGCGCTAGGGTTTGAGGAGAGTCGTGACGTCCCTTCACAAAAGCCAGGCAGGTCGTCTTCACCAGCAACAGAGCTTGGCCTTGTCCAAGCCAGAGCTCCTCCAGCCGAGCACCGGGTGGGAGGGCCCAGCCCAGCACACGGGAGGAGAGCGATGACTCTCGGCCACCTCGATCTGGGAGCCAACGTGGGCCTGTTCTTCCGCGAACTGGTCGAGAACACGGCCTCCCGGGAGGACGTGGATTCGAGCGACTGGGTACTTCAATACGTCGCCTGCCTCCTAGCCGCGTATGTCCGGCCTACCGGCCACGAGCGCCAGCTGATGGATGAGCCCCTCACTCTGGCCCTGCACCGCGCGACGCACGCTCCGTACGTCGAGCGCTTCGATCGCCTGCGATCGGTCGGGGACACCGTCCTCTACGCCAGCGGCTTCTTCGCTGAGCACCTTGCCGCCCGCGGGGTGGATCTGCGCTACGTGCGGGGCCTCGGTGCGCGCGCCTACGATCTCGCCTCGAGCTCCCTACCGAGCACCGACGCCCCGGAAGACATCTTCCGGGATCTTTCCGACCGCTTCGACGAATACGCGCGGCTGCTCGCGGCGGTGAACGACGCCCTCGTCGCGGAGTCCGCTGCGAATTCCCCGGAGGGGACCCTCGCCCTCTACGAGCGCTGGCTCAAAAGCCGCTCCCCCGCGGTCTACGACGCGCTCGTCGAGCGCGGGATGATTCCGATGACTCGTGGCCGCGGCACGCTGCACTGATCCGGGGGGCGCGCAGCTCACAGCCGCGCGCGCTGAATGATCTCGGCCTTCCCAGTCGCCCCGACCAAGTCGTCGGCCGGGGCGCGGCGGCTGGCGACCAAGGCCACCGCGGGTTCGAGGAGTACCGCTTCGCTCCGACCCTCGGCATCGAGCCGTCCGCGCCGCTCGAGCCCGGCGCTCGCGATCTCCAAGAGGCGCTCGGCAAGAGTGCCAGCACTTTGTCCGCCGAGTTCCGCTTCGAGTCCCCGCGCGACGAGCCCCGGTCGAGATGCTTCCACCGCGTCTACTTGGAACGGCTCGGTCAGTGCCCGCGCCTCGTCGAGCGCTCGTTCGTCGTAGAGCAAACCGGTGAAGAGAGCCAAGGCGGCCATCGCCAGCGGGGGAGGCAAGCTGTCGCAACACCGCACCTCGAGCGTGCCCTTCAGGCGCGCTTCGGGGAACAATGTGTTCAGGTGCAGCTGAAAGTCTCCCAGGGTTGCGCGGTGCCCTTCGAAGCCACTCGCGAGGAAGTCTCGGAAGGTCTGTCCCGTGTTGCGCACGACCTCGCCGTCGCGCTTGATCAGAAACATTCCCGCGTCGAGGGCCCACTCCACGTAGTCGTCGTACGTGGGCTCCTTTCGACGCCAAAGCGGCGCGATCAGCCCGCTCCGCGAAGGGTCCATCCGAAGCCACACGTCGCCCCGAAGGCTCTTCAAGCCGTTTGCCCGTCCCTCGGTGAGCGGAGCGTTGGCGAAGATGGCGTGAATCAACGGAGACAGACGAAGGACCACCGTGAGCTTTCGCATCGCGTCGCGCTCACCCGACCAATCGAAGTTGCCCTGCACCGTCGCGGTGCGTCGCATCATGTCGAGAGCCCCGTCCCCTCGGGGCGGGAGGTACTCACGCATGATCGAATACCGCTGCTTCGGCACCCACGGGAGCTCGTCCTGACGCGCCAGAGGGTGAAACCCCGTCATCAACCACGCCACGTTCATCTCTCGCGAGATCGCGTCGAGATCCGCCAGGTGACGCTCGTGTTCGCTCGCCACGGCGTGCATGTCGGGCAGAGCAGCCCCGCTGAGCTCGAATTGCGCCCCCGGCTCGAGAGTGACCGCAGCGTCACCACGCTTCAGAGAGATGACCGGTCCCCCTGGAATCTCACTCACCGGCGTCCAACCACAGACAGAAGTGAGGTGCTCGAAGATTCGGAGGACTCCGAAGTCACCGTCGTACTGCAGGGGTCGACCGGTCTCGGCGTGGACCCCAAACTTCTCGCTTTCGGCCCCGATCCGAAACTCGGCGGCGGGCTTTTCCACCGCAGCCAGAACACTAACGAGATCGTCTCGGCTCTGGATCGGACGACTCGGATCCAGGGTCGCAAGGTCGGCGGACGACGCGGGCGTGGCGCTCGGCATGGGAAAAGTCGGGTCCTCGTGTGCGGTGATTCGGCCCAGTAGGCGAGCTCCCGAGCTGGGTCGGAACCCGAGAGGGCGGTGATGTAGTGCTCAAGCTCCGCCCGTGCCAGTGCTGGGCGCGATCGACGGATGAAGGGCCCCGAGAGCAGCGGCAAGAGCCTGGGTATGGCTTTCGACGGTGCCAGCTCCTCCGCCCACGATGCGGGCCCCGGCGTTGGTCAGCTCCACCGAGCGATCGACCCAGGTCGCACCGTGGGGCGAGGGAAACCCGCGCAGCGCGTCGGCGCTGGCCGCAAGGAAAACGCCGGGCACCACGTCGACCGAGGCGCCCACGACTCGCTCCAAGCACGCCAGCCCCTCGTCGACCGAGGCCACTTCGAAGACGACCGCTTCGGCCCCGGCATCGCACAACGACTCGACCAGGTCGCCGAGGGCCGCGTCCGACGAAAGCTCGCGGTCGATTACCGCCCAGGTCGGGAGACCCGCCTCACTCGCGACGCCCACGGCAAACGCCAGCTCGATCCGCGAACCCATGCCCCGCACGATCATCAGCTCTGCACCTGCGACCGCAATGCGCAACGCGTGTTCACGAAGCTCCTCTTCGGAGCGGATGCGATCGAGAGCGGTCACCTGATCGGAGCCGAGAACTCCTGCTACCGCCACCGGTTTGGGCAACGCTTTGGCAACGTCGAGCGCCAACTCCACGGCGCGGCCCGTGAGCATCGCTGAGCGGTGCTCCATTCCCACCTCGGCCAGGGCGCGGGGCGTCGTGTCCGCCGTCAGGGCGGAGAGCACGTCCACACGGCACGAAGCCTCCGCAGTGTGGTGCTCCGTGACGACTGCCGGGTGGGTGCGAAGCACCGCACCAAGTGCCCCGGGGCAGTCGAGATCCACGCCGCGCTCCCGGAGCGAGGCGCCGATGTCGGCGTCGACCACCAGCGGACGTCCGCTCTTCAACCGATGCCGGAGCTTCTCGTAGCCCATGAACATTTCAGATTAATGAATGCGTCGGTAAGGCACAAATTGGCAGGGGGGCGGCCCCCGCCCCCCTCGTCGGCCGAAGTGAAT
>JBNKGC010000385.1:0-3309 GCA_050289625.1 Polyangiaceae bacterium
AAGTGGGAGGCGCCGGAGCGCAGACGGGAGTTGGGGGTGAGGAGCCCGAATTCACTTCGGGCGACGAGGGGGGCTGGCAAAGCCCCCCTACAAGACGAGGGGGGCTGGGAAAGCCCCCCTAAAACCTGAAAGACCTTGTTTCGGCCGCTGAGGCGACCATGCTCAGCGCCGTGCCGATAGCCAAGAAGCGCCCCGTGCGCTCGAAACAGTCATCCCCCGACGAGCCGCGTCGTCCCCGGCGATCCCGCGAGGGCGAGGGGCCCAGTCGCGCTCCAGCTCCTCCCCCGCCGCGCCGCGAGCGTCGCGCCTTGAGTCACGTGGGGGGTCGCGTCGAATTTCGTGGTGGCACCGAAGAGGAGCACGACGTCCTGCGGAGGGCACTCGCCGTCTCGGCTGACGAAGATCAGGTGATGGCCGACGTTCACGGCTTTCACAGCTATCCGGCCCGCCTCCACCCTCAAACAGCGGCGCGGCTGATCGAAGGACTGTCACAGAAGGGGGCCACGGTCCTCGACCCGTTCTGCGGAAGCGGCACGGTCGTGGTGGAGGCGCGAGCCCTGGGTCGCCAGGCCCTTGGTTCGGACCTCAATCCGTTGGCTGTCGAGCTCGCGTGGCTCAAGTCGCGCGGGGCCACCCCCAAGCTTTGCTCGGACATCGTTCAAGCCGCGACGCACATCGCCGAAGTTGCTGACGAACGCCGACGGGCCAAGGCTGGTCCCACTCGCCCGTACGATCACGACGTGCGAGAGAAGTACCCCATCCACATCTTGCTCGAGCTCGACAGCCTGTGGATGGGTGTCGACCAGCTCCGTCGCGGTGAGGTGCAGCGCGCTCTGCGACTCGTCGTTTCCTCCCTCCTCACCAAGGTTGCTCACTCCGAGGGCGACACGACGCGCCGACGCTCACCGCGCCGGCTGCCCTCCGGCTTCGCCATCGAGCTCTTCCAACAGAAGACGGAAGAGCTCGCGGAGCGCCTGAGTGCGTACGCGGAACGGCTGCCGGCGAGAGCACCACGCGCCGAGGTCACTGTCGAAGACGCCCGCCGGCTTCGGCACTTGGAAAACGGATCGGTCGATCTCGTGGTCACCTCGCCCCCCTACCCGGGCGTGTACGACTACCTCGATCATCATCTCCATCGTCTCGACTGGCTCGGCCTCGATTCGTCGCGACTGGACCGTTTTGAAATCGGTGCGCGCAGAGAGTACCGACGCCTCACCCTGCGCGGAGCGTCCCGACGCTGGCAGGAGGAAATGGGCGAAGCACTTCGGGAGATTCGACGAGTGCTCGATCCGAGCGGTCGTGCAGTGCTCGTGATCGCCGACTCGGTCGTGGGCGACACTGCCCTGCGCGCGGATCGGGAGATGGAGCGCGCCGCCACCGGAAATGGACTCGACGTGACGGCCATGGCCTCACAAGAGCGCCCGTTGTTTCTCCACGGCGCCGAGCGAGCGTTTCGCGACGCTCCCCGCCGCGAGCATGTCGTCATCCTCCGTCCGAGCGTCGGGTGGGTGGACGTCAAGCGACCTCGGCCGACGCGGCGACACGACGAACCGAACGAGCGCAGAGCACGGTCGAGTTCCCCTCGAGGCGACACCGAGCGAAGTCCCCGACGTGAAGAGCCGGGCGCGCCCGGGCGGCGGTCGAGTTACGGTCAACGCGAGGACCGCTTCCCCCGCCAGCGCGCGACCGCTGGGCGCGATCGAGACGACCGGCCCGCGCGAGGTCGCCCTCCAGGCGAACGCGACGGGAAAGGGCGCGGCCCTCGGCGCGGCCCGGAGGGCGGTCCCTCCGGAGGCCGCTATCGCCCTGCCGCGAAGGGACCCAAAAAGCCGCGCGGTTGACGTCTCGCGGTCCGCTCACGAATGAGCGGGCCCCGAGATGGCGACTCCGTCACTGGCAACTGTTGGTCGGGGAGCATCCCCCGTCCGAGCACAGATCACTCAGGCATTCGTCGTCGGAAGCGCAACTCTCACCGTTTTGCTTGGGCTCGGAGCAGGTGCCATCGATGCAGGTGAGACCAAAAGCACAGGCACGAAGCAGCCCCGAACCACAGTCGTCGCCCGCCTGCGGCAGTGGCGAGCACGAGCCCTCGAAGTCGGCGGCCTCCGGGTCGACTCCGCCGCAGAACTCTCCCGCAGGGCATTGCGAAGGTAGACCGAGCCCGCACGCCTCTCCCGACCCGACCAGGCTCTGACATTCGGCGATCAGCTCGAAGGTCTGAGCTTCGATGTCGACGTCGAAACCGAGCACCACACAGGACAGCCCCTCCTTGCACAGGGACGGATCGCCACCGATGAAGTTGCAGCTGTCACCTTCGTTTCCTGAAAACGCCTCCGCCTGCGTTAGGCAAACACCGGGCGTGCCCGCGTCGTCGTCTTCACCCAGGCACAGCAGTGGGAACTCGCACTGGGGTTCGTCCGCGCCACCGCATGGGTCCCCCCCACCGGCGGGCAAGACGCACTTTGCCGTGGCCTCGGAACAGACGAGACCGTCCTCACACCGATCGTCGTCCGTGCAGTTCTCGCCGGCGGCGAGGCGCCCGCTACAGGTCCCCGGGCACGCGTCCGAGAACACGCAAATGCTGTCTCCCTCGCACTCCTCGTCCAAGGTGCAGTCCCCGCCCCGCGCCACCGTCCCTTCGAACGTGGCCTCGCAAGCTTCGATGGATCGCATGTCGATCTCGTCGCAGGCGACCGCCGAAAGAGCATCGGCGCACGCCCGCGCTTGGGCAGCGTCGTACGTGGTGCGCCCATCCTCCACCGCTTGCTCCAGCGCGTCGAAGCGAGCCGCGGTCACTTGCGCGGTGACTTGCTCGCTGCACTCCTCTGCTGAGCCGACCAGAGCCGAATAGATCGGGATACAGCGTGCGATGACCGAACATTGGGCTTCGGCGAATGCGGCCGGAAGCTCATCCAGGGGCACGACCTCCTCGGTCGAGTCGGCGTCGCTCGAGGAGCCACCACAGGCCACGCTGAAGGCGGCGGAACACACGACAGCGGCGGCTCGCAGCCTGGCTGCGAGATGGTTCAGGGATTGGGTCACGAATTCGTCCTCCTGGGCTCCGCCACTTCCCCGCGGCGCCTCCGCGACATCGCATCACGCCCGGGCGCGAATCGTCCAGCGTGAGCGCCCCAACCGACGCGCCGTGCAACCAAATTGCTCCCACCTTTCGGCACGAGGTCTGATGGACGCGGCACCAGGTCCGATGGCCAGCTGGTCTGGTCCTTCGATGCGGCCAGCCTGGAAAATGACGGCACGGTGATCCAGAACGAGGGCAAGTCTGCCTCGGATCTTCTGGTCAGCGTTGCC
>JBNKGC010000386.1:0-3304 GCA_050289625.1 Polyangiaceae bacterium
TAGGAGCCGCACCACCCGCACCACCCGCACCACCCGCACCACCCGCGCCGCCCGTCGCCGCACCACCCGTTGCAGAGTCGCTCTCAGGCGTAGAATGGTCATCGGAGCCGCACGCGAGCGTGAGCCCCGCCGCTAGGGGGATAAGAAAAAGTAACTTCGTCATCGGAGCCGAACCCCTAGCATGCCAGGGGAGCGGCGCGCCACTCCTCTCCTCCCTCCGACCTCGCGAACATCCGCCGAATGTCCTACTTCCGCCGAATGTCCTACTTCCGCTCGCTTCCAACAATCGCTGCGGTAACCCTGGTAATGCCGATTGGCTGCCAGGCTTGCACCTCGAACAAGCAGCCACAAACGCCAGCGCACGGGAGCGACCGGGGCGAGGTCGCGCCTCCGGCCGTCGAGAAAGCGAAAGCCAGCGACGCGGGCAAGTCCCCCGCAGCCAAGCCGCCCGCCGCCAGGGCCCAACAGTACGTCGGGCTCCGTTCTCCCGACCTGCTCCTCGAGGCCCCAGACCCGCTGCTGCCGCGGGGCGAGCGGGTCCTCGACGCGGTGAGCCCCTGGGGTCTCGTCGCGCTCGCTGTCGAAGGCGGCAACCAGCTCCTCTTTCTCGACCGCCTCACCGACAAGGGCGACTTCATCGTCGAGGCCGTGCTCGAGCTGCCCGAGGACGTCTCCGCCGAGCAAGTGGCATGGGAGAACTGCGAGGCCGACCAGCAACTCGACACCCGCGTCGTGGCGACCGTGCCCGCCGGGGCCGGCTGCGAGCCCCCTCTCGCCGCCGCCGAGCTGGCTTGGCGAGTCGACCCGGAGGCGAGTCGGTTCGCTCCCATCGCCGCCGAGGGCATTCGCTGCCGCCCGCCGACCTGTGACGAGCCGGTCGACAACGGCATCCCGATGGGGGTGCCCGGAGGCTCATAGACGATTGGACTCAGGAGCCGGACGGAGTTGGCGCTCTCGAGATGAATAGGTCCTCAGCCGTGGAGTATGACGGCACCGCCACGCAGAGCCCGGCGCGCCCAGGACGCGGTCAGCCAGCAACGAACGCGACGATGATGGCCAGAAGTACGACGAGCGGAGCTGGGCTCACAAACAACAACCACGCACGCCGACGGCCTCTCCAGAAGCAGTACGCGGCTGCCCACCAAAGCGGTCCGAACGCAAAAAGCGCAACAGCGGCCGCAATCTCAGCCGCGTCGCCGCCCGGGAGAGCTAGCTCCGGCTTGTCGGACACGAAAAGGCTCGATAGCGTGGAAAATGCCCCAGCAAGGACCAGCAACACGGCGAACGCCCGCGCCAGAATCCCGGCCTCGGGCTGAGAGGGACTGGTAAACTCCGTGGCTTGGTAGGGATTGTTCATCACTTCCGCCGCGCAAGGCGCTCCAGGTTACACCGACCGGCCGCGACGACCAAAGGGAGTGAATGAGCGGCGACCGACAACCTGTGATTGCCGCGGACACGTCCTCCCCTCCCTTGATGAGCAGTGGCGCGCTCGTGATTTGTGCAGCCTCATTCCACGCATGGGTCGACCACGCAGACCCCAAAGAGCACCGCCGGTGTCCTAGCGGACCAGGACGCCCGCCGATCTTGACGGGCGCGCTCGCTCTTCAGGTATCGGGGATGGGCGTCACCCGGACCGGCACAGCAGTGGCCTGAGGCACAAGGCGCGAGTTGGCCCCAATCCGATGGGGTGTCAGTTCTGCCATCTGTGCCGGTACTCGCTTCCTCGCTAACCGAAGAAGAGCGCAGGGCCCGTTTTCACGCGAACGGCGCAGATCCGTTGTCACGCGTTGCGCGGCCCTACACGACGACGGAGCAACGAGACGAGACAATGGACAGACGGACGATTCGTGAAGGGAAAGCGTTGGGTACCGCGGGATGCGCGGGCCGATGGTTGGTGCCACTGACGCTTTCGGTGGGACTGTTTTCGGCGTGCGGAAGCTCGTTGGACCAGGAGCACCAAGCGAACGGCACGGGTGGTTCTGCCGGTTCTGCCGGTGCGTCAGGTATGGACGAAGCCTGCGAAGTGGACGACGACTGCGCGGCTGGCGAGACATGCACCAGTGACGGCGTATGCGAAGCCGCGCCAACCTGCAGCGACGGGACCCGCAACGGCAGCGAGACCGACGACGATTGCGGAGGTGCAGACTGCCAGCCCTGCGATGAGGGTGGGAGCTGTGACGGTGATACTGACTGCTCGAGCGCCGTGTGTGTCGACGGTACCTGCGCGGCAGCCACTTGCGACGACGCCGTTCGGAACGGCGACGAGGCGAGCGTGGACTGCGGGGGCTCGTGCCCGGTGGCATGTTCCGATGGCTCGGACTGTACGGCCGATGACGACTGTGAAAGCGCCGTCTGCGACTCGACGAAGATGACCTGCACGGCTCCCACGTGCGACGACGGCGTTCGCAACGGGGACGAGTCTGATGTCGACTGTGGGGGCTCATGCCCCAGCACGTGTGCGGAAGGCTCGGCCTGCACGGCGTCTTCGGAGTGTTCGACCGGCGTGTGTGATCTCGATGACTCCACCTGCGTGACGCCGGCGAGCTGTCAGGTGGCCCTCACTGGCGATCCGGAGCTCAGCGACGGGACTTACACGATTCGTCCTGACGGAGAGACGGATGTCGAGGTGTACTGCGACATGACGACGGACGGCGGAGGTTGGACGCTCGTCTCCTCGTCGTTGAATGACCCAGTGGACGACAAGGCGATCACCTACTTCGCCGATCTCGCTTCCGCGGTTCCGACCCAGGCGAACAACGGCGTGTGGGACGGCATGCGACCGGTCACGAATGGCAACCCGCACAGTGTTCGCTTCACCTGCCGCGATGAGCCGGAAGATACCGAGAACGACGTCGACCTTTCGTTCTACGGGGTGGCCTTCTACGAAACGATCACGACGGGACCCACGGATGCGGACAGCTGCTTCCAGGAGAGTAATGGGGACGGCTACACGGGCCCCTGGGAGCGCCGTGACAACATCGCGGAGGTTTCGTTGACTTCGGAAGACCCCTATACGTCTACAAACGCCTACTGCGAGGGCGAGGATTATTGTGAAAGCACGGACGACTTCACCGTCGACTTCCAGGGCCGCTGCATGGACGGCGGCGGGGGCGACGGCGGCCAGGGCGACGGCACCGACTGGGGCGAGGACGACGAGGAGCACAAGTGCGGTGCCAACAACGTTGGTGACGGGATCTGGCAGATCTGGGTGCGCGAGTAGCTGCATCAAAATGACCTCCCGCAGCCGCTAGAGCGCCGATCAGTTTGCCTTCCGGGCGCCTGCAAGAACCGCCCCCACCTCTCG
>JBNKGC010000387.1:0-3299 GCA_050289625.1 Polyangiaceae bacterium
TTCCGCAGCGAAGCGAGGACAAGAGCGAAGGGGGGCTGACCCAACCCCTCGTCGCGGCGAGTCAATCGCCGCTCGTCACCCCCAACTCCCGTCTGCGCTCCGGCGCCTCCCACCTGGTCGGCGGCGGTGCTCGGCGCTTCGTCACGCCTCGGCCTCCCTATCGCGTGGATCCGGTTTTTGGTGCAAAACGGCTGGAGTCAACGTGGTGACAACTATGCTCCGGCCGTTTTTGGGGCCTTTTTTCGCTCGGGCCGCGGTCCTGACTCGGACCGTTGGACCGGTCGCCCTCGTCCTGGCGACGAGCGCGGCCTGCACCCCGCAGGCGAAGACTCCAAATCCGCGGGAAGCACTGGATCGATACACGACGGCGCTGTCCGAAGGCCGCCTCCGGGACGCGTATGCACTGCTCAGCGACGAGGCGAAAAAGAGCGTTTCCTACGAGGCGTTCGAGCGCATGGCTCGAGAAAACCCGGAGGAGATCCGGGCCCTCGTAGCCGCTTTGGAGCGACCCACCTCGCCCCCCTACGTCACGGCCCGGGTTACCACCGAGGACGGCGACACGCTCCTGCTCATCTACGAGGACGGGGCTTGGCGGGTGGACGCGTCTGCGGTCGATCTCTATGGGCAGGCCACGCCCGAGCAGGCCGTGGGCTCCTTCGTCCGGGCCTACGAAAACTCGCGCTACGACATCCTAATGCGCTTCGTGCCCAAGGCAGATCGAGAAGGCCTCGACGAACAGAAGCTCCGCGCCGCCTGGGAAGGCGAGCAGAAGGCCGAAATGGACCAACTTACTCAGGTTCTCGCCGCGGCATTGCCCACGGCCCAGATCGAACTGCTAGGAGACCGGGCCACCCTCGCCTATGGAACGAGCGGGACCGTCGAGCTCATTCGCGAAGACGGGGCCTGGAAGATCGAGGACTTTCAATGAACGCTCCCAGCTCCCCTTCCCTCGCCGAGGGACGCAGGGCCGTCGTCGACCGAGAAACCAGCGAAACCAAAATCCATGTCGAGGTGAACCTCGATGGGACCGGAAAGCACTCGATCAGGACACCGATTCCGTTCCTGACGCACATGGTCGAGCAGATCCCGCGGCACGGATGCTTCGATCTCGTCGTCGAAGCGGAAGGCGACGTGGAGATCGACGGGCACCACACCACCGAAGACCTCGGGATCGTGCTCGGCAAGGCCGTGCTCGACGCTCTGGGAGACCGCAAGGGGATCCGTCGCTACGGCAGCGCGACCCTGCCGATGGACGAGGCGCTCGTGACCTGTGCGCTCGATCTGTCGGGGCGCCCCTACTTCGTCTGGAACGTGGATCTACCGAAGGCCAAGCTTGGCGACTGGGACGTCGAACTCGCCGAGGTGTTTTTCGAGGCCTTCGCCCGCGCCAGCCAAGCGAACCTGCACATGGTCAAGCACGCGGGGCACAATCTGCATCACATCGTGGAGATCTCCTTCAAGGCTTTCGCCAAAGCGCTTCGCCAAGGGACGGAGCTCGACCCCCGGGCTCTCGGTATGATCCCCTCGACGAAGGGCGTCCTCGACTGAACAGGTCACCTCGACCGAGCCCTTCTCCATTTGAGTTCTTTCCTCCTTCACGTTGTCGAGTCATGCACGTCGTCGTCGTCGATACCTTGCACGCCAACATGCGGTCCGTTCAGAAGTCGGTCGAGTTGGCCGCTTCGGAGCTCTCGGGTTCCGCCACGGTAGAACGCAGCCGAGATCCCGATCGGATCCGGGCCTGTGACAAAGTGATCGTGCCGGGCCAAGGCGGGTTCGGCGGGTGCGTGAACGCGATCACCGGCGACATCGAAGAAGCGATTCGCGAGCGGATCCACGTCGGCACGCCATACTTTGGGATCTGCCTGGGCCTCCAGATCCTCTTCGAGTCCAGCGAGGAGTCTCCGGGCGTTCCCGGATTCGGGCTCTTCAAGGGCAGCGTGCAGAAGATCGAAGAACGTCCCGGCTTGAAGATCCCTCACATGGGTTGGAACCAGATCGAATCGAACGCCGGAAGTCATCCGGTGCTCGAGCGGGGCGGCGGGGCGGGAACCTGGTTTTACTTCGTCCATTCGTTCCACGCCGTGCCGGACGATCCGAACGTGGTGAAGGCCTACGCGGAGTACGGCCCCCTTCGCCTCACGGCGGCGGTTGCCAAGGACAACGTCCTGGCGACGCAGTTTCACCCCGAAAAGAGTCAGCGGGCGGGAATCGACCTTCTCCGGGCCTTTTTGGCGCTCTGAGCGACCTCAATGACCCTCACTCGGTCCGCTCCCCCCGGTGACGAATCCCCCCTGCATCGACACCGGGTTTCGCTGTAGGGTTCTCGCGAATGACTCGTCGGAAACGACATCGTCCCCCGAGGTCGCGTAGCGAACGCCGCGCGAAGAAGGTCCGGGATCCGGCCGCCGCGGCCCGAAGGTCGTCGCTGACCAAGGACGCCCTCAACCTCCCCAACCTCCTCACCATGGGGCGAGTGGCGATTATCCCCCTAGTCCTTTGGCTGCTCGATCAAGGCACGCCGCATCACTGCGTGATCGCGGCCCTGGTCTATTCGGCTGCGGCCCTCACCGACCTGCTCGACGGCTATCTCGCCAGGCGCATGGGCGTGGTCAGCGTGCTCGGGAAGTTTCTCGATCCGTTGGCGGACAAGCTCCTGGTGATGGCATCGCTGATCTGGATGGTGCCCATGGGGCGGATCCCCGAGTGGGCCGTCGTGCTGCTCCTGGCACGAGAAATCAGCATCACGGGCCTGCGGAGCATCGCTAGCAGCGAGGGCGTGGTGATCGCTGCCGGGGGCGGCGGCAAGAGCAAGACGGCGCTTCAGATGGTCGGCATTTTGGCACTGATCATCGGTTACCCGTATCACCTCGACGTCGGGTTCTACGACCTCGGGGTGGTGGACCTGGTCGTGGTGGGCCGAGCCCTGGTCTACATCTCGCTGTTCTTCTCGGTGGTGAGCGCCTTCCAATATGTCGGGCTGTTTGCCCAGGCAGTGGAGGCGAAAGAGCGCCGAACCGGCACGGGCTGAGGTCAGGGCGTGCTCGCGCGGCTGGGGGGACGGTCGTCCCACGATGCGTGTGCCTCGGAACAAACCAAGGGCAACCTCGGCACAACGGAGACGCCCGACCTCGGTGCGCAGGAACAAACCGAGGCACGCGAAGGCCAAGCCCGCAGGGCGCAGACTGAGGAGTGACGAGGCGCCGCGTCCCCGCCGGCGAGCGAGCCCCTTCGCGAAGCCGCCGGAGACCCGGCGGACTGTGGGGTGAGGAGGAGCGGCTTTGCCGCGACGACGAGGG
>JBNKGC010000388.1:0-3249 GCA_050289625.1 Polyangiaceae bacterium
ACCTGGGCGTCGTCGACGAAGATTCGGGTTCTCGGAATCGCACTCCGCACCTCCAGCTTAGCCCGCTCGACGTTCGACTCCAGGCTCACCTCGAAGCTCGCCGTGCCGCCGCCGCGCAGCATCACCTCGCGTTGGTGCTCGAAGAATCCCTCCTTCTCGACCCGCAGCGTCGTCTTGCCCGCGTTCACCAAGAGAGTTTCTTCGAGAGGACTCACCCCGACGATGCGATCGCCCAGGATGATCTCGGCACCCTCGACGTTCACCTGAATCCGCACCTCGCTCACCTTCTCGCGAAGCTCCCCGATGAGACCGTCGAGGCCAGGCACCGACTTCCGAAGCGCCTGGTCGCTCGTGCCTCGGAAGCGAAGCAGCGTTTCGTAGGCCTCTCCGAAACGACCGAGCGCTTCGAGCGCTCGCGCCTTGTTGTACAGCACGCGCGGGTTTTCGCGGAGCGCGTAGGACTGATCGTAGACGGCAAGCGCTTCGACGTACTTTCGCGAGCGAAAGAGCGCATCACCGTTTTCCTTCAAAGCATCCGCCTCGGCCTCGCGGGATGCTGACTCACCCGGCGATCCCGAGGGTGCAGCAGTCTGACCAGACGAAGCGCCGGGAGACCCAGCGTCGGTCCCAGCCGCAGCTGAAGGCTCCTTCGACGCGGTCTTCTCGGGCAACTTCCGGCCCTCGGCGGCGCTCACCGATGAGGGCAAAAGAACCGAAAGAGCAACGGTTGCGACGAAAACCCAGGGGCGACGTGTCGAAGAGTTCATGGCAGGTTCAAAGGAGGTCGGGAACACCGCTCGGCACCTTGGACGACTTCGAAAGAGCGGGGGTGGGCGCGGACGGAGGAGAGGAATCGGCGCCGGTCGTCGAGCGCTTCGCTGGTGCGCTGGACCCGGCAGACGCCGCAGTGCGCCTCGTCGTTCCGGATTGAGCCGGTGTCGGTTCCACGAGGCCGTTCGGATCGACAGGCGCAGCTGTGGAATCCGCGCTCGGGTGCGGATCGGAGTCATTCGCCCGCGCTCCGGACGAATCGGAAGGCGAACCGACAGCGGTCGGCTGCGGGATGTCGGACGGTGACTCCTCGACGGCCTGGGCCCCGGTCGGGGTGCCGGGTGCGTCCGCACTACCCGACGTCACGTCACCCGGTCGCGTCGCTTGCACCACCCCAGGCGCAAGGGGCGCACTCGCAGGCGGTGCCTCTTCATCGGCTGCTCCCAGCATCCAGACCAGGACCGCACCCGCCACCACGACTCCCAACGTCGCGAAGAGCAGGGGACGGCGGTTCCGCCGCTCCTTTGGAGGGGCAGCAATCGTCGCACCCGCCGAAAGCTGCGTCGGAGCCGCCTCGGCTGTCTCATCCACCTCCCGAGGTGCCCCCTCGTATACCTTCGTGGGAACCTCCGCGGGCGTGCCCCGGCCCGCCGCCTCGGTCGAAAGCACCGAGCCCATCGCGCGCTGCGACGAGCCATCGCCGCGCCCGGCGCCGCCGCGAGGAGCGGCGCGAACATCCGCGAGAACTCCTCCCACAGCACGTTCGCATTGGGATAGCGAGCTTCGGGATCTCGCTGCACGCAGCGCCCGAACCACGCGTCGAACCCCGTCGGAAGAGCCCCCCCGCCCAAGCTGGCTGCCCGGTGCGATGCCACTGGTAGCTCGTCGAGCACGATCTCGCGCAGCAGAGGCGCGAGACGGAACTCGGCGTCGTGGTGCGGGGTGAGCCAGTAATAGCGACCCGTGAGCAGGTAAAAGGCGATGAGCCCGAGTGCCCAGACGTCCGTGGCGCAGGAGATCCTTGCCTCGGCCTGCGTCTGCTCCGGCGCCATCCACAGGGGGCTGCCCATGGCCATCGTGTTTTGGGAGACGTCCTGGGTAAGCTTGGCGAGCCCGAAGTCGAGCACCTTCACACGGAACGGAGCGTGCACGGTCCGCGATTCTGCCAGAAAGATGTTCTCGGGTTTCAAGTCGCGGTGGACCAAAGGGATGTCGTGTGCGCGGCTCAACGCGTGGCAGAGCTGCTCCATCACCGCGTAGGTTTCGTTCAGTCCGAGCGCACCCTGCGTGGTCACGTACTCGCCGAGGGGCACCCCCTTGAGCAGCTCCATGGCGATCCAAGGAGCCTTCGTCTGCGGATCGATGCCCGCCGCGATCACCTCGACGACGTGCTCGCTCTCCACCAGGGAGCACGCACGAGCCTCTTGAATGAACCTTCGCTCGGCGTCAGCGAGCGATTCGTTCGGGAGCATCAGCTTCAGAGCCCGCTGCTTGCCGGTGCTCAGCTGCTCCACCACGTAGACGACGCCCATTCCTCCTGCAGCCAGCTGCCGGACGACGAGAAAGTCGCCGGCGAAGATCTGGCCTGGTGCGAGCGCAACGAGAGCGGTCATGACGTTTTCGGGAGAATATTCGACGTTCTGCGGCCGATTCAGTAGGGGCCACCCCAAAACAGGTACAGGGCGTAATTCTCGGAACCGACGGCCACGTCGTTGTAGCCATCACCGTTCACGTCGCCGACTCCGGACGCGCCAGCGCCCACGCGACCCACCTCCGGATTGGTGTCGGGGTCGAACCCCGAGACCACGGCGAAGCCCCCATGCCCGAGCGCCAGCTGGCTCGGAGGCGCGGGAGCACCGCTCGTCCCGTACACGACGTAGGCCGACCCCGTTCCCTCCAGGGACGCGGTCAGCACGTCGTCGAAACCGTCTCCGTTCACGTCGCCGCATTGACGAACTATCTCACCGAAACGCGCGTCGCCCTCCAGAAGTGAACCGCCGGTTCCCTCGCTGTGGAGCGCCTCGAGGGACACGGTCGCGCCACTTGCCTTGCCCGTGACGAGGTACGTGCGGCCCATGCCATCGTTTTGGTTCGAATTGTAGCGCTGGGTCGCCCCGGTCACGACGTCGACGCTTCCGTCGCCCGTGAAGTCGCCGGCTCCGTCGAACTGCCCCACGAGCGACTGGCTGGGATCGGGCGTGATGACGAAGCCGCCTCCCCCGCTGAGCGCCGCACTGAGCGACACGACCCCGGTCGTGGCGGTTCCGAAGATCACGTACAAATTGCGGTTGGCATCGCGGAAGAGGATCTCCGAACGGTCGTCGTCGTTCATGTCCCCGATGAGCGTCACGCCGACGCCCACGGTGGACGACGCCGTCTCGCCCTCGATGACCAAGCCTCGCGCCCCCGAGACGATGTCGCCGGTCGTGGCGCTCGGCGAATCGGTGTCTCCGAACAGGATGTACACGCGCCCCGAAT
>JBNKGC010000389.1:0-3240 GCA_050289625.1 Polyangiaceae bacterium
CCCAACAACTGGCGATGTGCGTCGATGGACGCAATCGCTGCGCAGAATCCAGGCGACGATACGCCGCGAAGTGTGCCGAATGACCTTCCGAGCTCTCCACATCAACGCCCAAGAATCCGACCTCGCAGGTAACGATGGTCGCGGACGCTTCTTCCTGTTACCCGGTTCACGCACCCGGGCGGCGCGCATCGCACAGGCCTTCGCGGAGCACCAAGTCAAGGAGCACCCGCGTGGCCATGACCTGCACACAGGGGTTGTCGAACGAGGGGGCAAGCGGGTCGACGTCGGCGTGATTTCGACGGGGATGGGCTGCCCCAGCGTCGACCTGATTGTGACGGAGCTGATTCGTCTGGGTGCCGGGGCCTTGTTGCGCATCGGGACCAGCGGTTCTCTGCAGCACCACATCCACACTGGTGACTTGGTCGTCGCGACGGCGGCGGTTCGCGACGAAGGGACCAGTGACACGTACCTGCCGAAGGAGTTTCCTGCGCTCGCGTCTTGGCCCCTGCTCTGCGCCATCCAACGCGCCGTGGACACGCGAACGTCCCGCGGGGCCGTTCACTTCGGACCTGTGCACACGAAAGATTCCCTCTACGCGCGGGAATTTCGCTTCGGGCCCAAAGCTGCCGAGCACGAGCAATACGAAAAGTGGCTCACCCAAGCGGGAGTTTGCGCCACCGAGATGGAGTGCGCGCATCTGTTCGTGCTGGCGCAGCTGGGACGGACTGGCGACGGGCAACATCCCGTACTCTCCGGTGGCTTGATGGCGGTGTTGGGGGAACTGGACGAGCCGTTCGCCGATTCGCCCAAGGGCCCAGAAGCCGTCGAAGATGCGATCGAACTCGGCTTGGAGACCTTCCTTCAGCTCTAGCGCTGGCGGCGAGCCGCAGGCGCCGTCGAAGGGTGCGCATTTTTCGTCGGAGGACAGGACAAATCACGCGAAGTTCTTCGGCAAAGCACCCGACTGCGACGCGCACCCGGTATTGCCCACAGACGAAGCACTCGGGCAATCAGTCGATCCGTGTGACGGACAGCAGCACATTCGTCCGACCTGCGTCGATAGTTCCGACCCCTCGGTCCACGCCGGTCGGATCTGGGCGGAAGCGGCCAGGGCTTGGGTGGGACGGCTGCCCTCTTTGTCCGCGGAGCGGTACAGTTCCGACATGCGGATGCGTCAGACTTTACTCGTGCCGCTCCTGGTGCTCACCAGCTTCGCGTGCACCGACTCGGGTGACGACGGTGCGACAGATGCCAACGTGAGTGCGTCGGGCGAACCCAGTGCCGGCTCCGGGCAACCTGCAGAAGGACCTGTTTCGGGCGGGAATGACTCTACGGGGTCGAGCAGCGACGGGGCGGAGCCGACTGGGGCTGAGCCTGGCGCAACGGGGGCCGCGGGCGAAGCCAGTCCCGGCGAAGACCCCGGCGCGACGGGTGCGACGGATGGAGCATCCGAGCCCGCGGAGGCCCAACCCTCTGCGGGTACTGACGCTTCGCCCGCCGCAGCGACGGACGGCGAGCCCGAGCCGAGCGCCAGCACGGACACCACGGACCCGATGGAGTCGCCATCGGTGGACGGCAGTGGTGGCTCTGCTGGCGACCCCGACGAGCCCCAAGACGCGGCCATGGGTGGCGGCGCCAACTCAGGGCCGAGTGATGGCCCGCCCGCGGTCGTCGATGACGGCTCGCTGCCCTCGTCACGGTTGACGCCGTTCCCGATCGGCGAGTCCGACGCGCCGCTGGGCTACTGGGAGTACCTGCCGTCAGGTTACGGTGAGCAGCCCCTTCCTTTGCTGGTATTCACGCATGGCGCTTCGTGGCAGGGAGAGGGCAGTCTGGAGACCCTTCAGAAGCTGCTCGAGGTGGGGCCGCCCAATCTGATCAGCACCGACGCTTGGCCCAACGAGCGCCCGTTCATCGTGCTGTCCCCGCAAAATCCGAGAGCCGGCTGCTTCGACCCCGACGACATCGACGCGTTCTACCGCTTTGCGGTCGAGCACTACGACGTCGATCCCGAACGCATCTACCACACCGGCCAAAGTTGCGGCGCCATCGGTGCTTGGAACTACTTGGCCGGTCACCTCGACGAGTTCGTCACCGCGGCGGTGCTCATCTCTGGCGATGGGCGGGATGCCTTCGACCAAGCTGGCTGCGATCTGGGGCGTGTCGCGATTTGGGGGCTGCACAACGAGCTGGATACGACCGTCGATTCCGTGGGCACCATCGAGCCGATCAACGCGCTGATGGAGTGCGACCCGACTCCCGACGTGGAGTTGACGATCTACCCCGGCGAGACGGTGCACGACGCGTGGACGAAGACCTACGATTTGAGCGCGGGCAACGACATCTACAGCTGGTTACTCGAACACGTTCACCCGTAGTTCGCGCGAGGCGAGTCGGGTTCCGCCTCCACGCGTGATGAACACGGCGCGCCGCGCGCTCGGGTGGCTGGCGCGACCTTCTGTCGGGTTCGATTGGATCGCTCAGCCGCTGCGTTGACACATCACGCGTCGGGTGACGTTCAGCACGATGAACGGCAGGCCTCCGCCGAGGCGGATGTCGTTGCGGAAGAACCAGGCCCAGAGCACGAGCGCAACCGTCACGCCCAACAGCACGAAGGACGAGCGCCGCACCCAGTCTGCGTCGTCGCTGGGGCAGCCGATGTAACCGGCAGGGGAAGTGAAGGTCGTCACCACCCCCACCAGCAGCGCTCCGAGGAACAATCCGAGCGCTTGGGTTTGGCTGAGCCAAGCCGCCAGAGCAGAGACGGGCACGTTGAAGGCGAGCGCTCCCAACCAAAGCCACAGCGCGGTGCCCAAAAGAATGGGATTGAGCACCTGCTGCCTGACTAGCACGATGGCGGTGACTGGGATCGTCAACAGCGCCGCCACGACGAAGCCCCACTTGGCCCGCTCGAGATCCACGGCACCCTGAAGAATGAATGGCAGCGCAAGGCTGATGACGGGCAAGAGCTGCAACAGCTCCGCCCAGGGTCGCGGCTTGTTCGACGCCATGGAGGCGTACCTTAGAGCATACCCGTGCTCGGGTCTTCAAGCTGCTTCGAGGCCGCTTTCCGCGTTCGGACGGGCGCTTTGAAGATGGCCTGGTGCTGGCTCCGCTAGCCTCGAGCCTGTACACTCCGACGCCATGGTTTGCATGCGACGGTCATCGGGCAGCACGGATCTCGCCACAGCCCCTGACTTCCGCTGGGTGGCGTTGTTGGGCCTGCTGAGTTTCAGTGTA
>JBNKGC010000390.1:0-3220 GCA_050289625.1 Polyangiaceae bacterium
TCGCGGCCTCGTCACTCCTCGGCCTTCGGCCTCGCGTGCCTCGGGTTGTTCCGAGCGTCGGACGTTTGCTCTGGGGCGGCCCCGTTGCTGCGGCGGCCTCGTTTCCCTCGTCACTCCTCGGGCTGCGCCTTTGCGTCCTCGGGTTCTTGCCGTGTGGCCGGGTGCTGGGTGGCTTCTTTCGTGAGTGAACGATGAGTATCGGTTAGGTTCGGTGTTCAGTGGGCGCGGGTCAGTTTGACGCCACTGCAATCGACATCACCGCTCCAGCGGAAGCCGTTCCAAGGCTCGGACGGCCGCCCTGCGATGGGTAGTCATTCGAGCGATGTCCTCACACCTGAATGCCCAGTGCCGCGATGGTTTCGCCAAACCCGGTTGAGGCATCGTAAATCCGTGCGAAGATGAAGCGCCGGCGCTCCTTGCGCCGAGGCTTTCTTGACGAGGTAGGTCGATGTCGGGACGTGTCGCGTGGTTTTCGGTGTTGGCGCTTTGCGCTGGCAGTGCGGGTGTGTTGGTCGGCTGTGGTGGGGACGCGTTCTCGACCGCGAACGACGGAGCGGGTGGTGGAGCAACTGGAGGGGGCTCTTCCGGCGGCAGCGCGACCGGCGGCAGCGCGACCGGCGGCAGCGGGGTCGGCGGCAGCGGGGTCGGCGGCGGCGCGACCGGTGGTAGCTCATCCGGCGGCAGTGGTTCCGGCGGCAGCGCGACTGGCGGCAGTGGGGCCGGTGGCGGGTCCACCATCGTCGATCCCACCGACTTCGACCAATCGTGCACCTACGACAGCGATTGCGAGATCGTGTTTGGCGGAGATGTCTGCGGCTGCGGTTCCTGCCTTGGCACGGCCATCAGCCGCGAGGCGGTTGATGAGTTCAACGCCCTGCGGGACTCCATCACCTGCGACACCAGTGATCCCATCGCGTGCCCTGCCATCGCCTGCGAGCAACAGCTGGCGGCCTGTGTTTCAGGGATGTGTACGACGCGCGCCCCGCTCTACATCCAGGCGAGCCACTTCGACACGACCTGCACGAAGGACTCCGACTGCCACATCATCGTGGAGGGTGAGGTGTGCTCGTCGTGCCAATGCGGCGGCGCGGCCGTGAACACCGGCTCGTACGAGCAGTATCGGGAGATGGTGGAGAGCGTCGAATGCAGCCCTGGGCCGAGCGCCTGCGACTGCGCGTCTGTCGGGGAGGCCTACTGCGACATCGAGGCAACCCAGGAGCTTGGCGAATGCGTCGTGGGAGTGCGCTGAAGCTCGCCTTGCGCTATCGGATGAACCCTACCAGCGACGGTCCCGCCTCGGCGCACGTCGTTCAAGCTCCGTGTGGGCCGCACCGTTCTCCCATGGGGCGAAGCGGCTGTCCCTCCGGCACTCGCTTCTGCTTTTCTTCGATTCGACTCGACTCCTCCCATGATCTCACCACTCCGGGTGCTCGGCTGGGTCGCCTCCCTGGTCGCTTCGGTTCTCGTCATTGCGTCGTGCGCGGCGTCCGACGATGCTGGCGCCGATCTCGGTGACGCTTCGACCGGTGGCTTCGTGACGAGCTCCGGGGAAGACACGGGGGGCACGGGCGGAGACATCCTCGTGGGGACGGGAGGAGCCGGTGCCTCCGTGAGCATCGCTACTGGGGGCTCTGACGGCCTGGCCGCGGGCCCGTGCATCGAACCCAACGTGGAGTGCGGGGGCGCCTGCGTCGACACGAGCCGCGATCCCGACCACTGCGGCGGATGCGACAGCCCCTGCACGACGCTCGGTGAGAAATGCATCGAAGGCACGTGTCAGTGTCCCGAAGGCGCCTTGATCTGCGGGGATGGTTGCGTCGACGTGCGCCTCGACGTGAACAACTGCGGCTCGTGCGGGAATGCCTGCACCGGCGATGACGTGTGCGTACTCGGCGAGTGTGTCGAGAACCCCTGTCCGACCGACCAACTCCCGTGCAACGGACCCGACGGGTGCGTCTACGTGCCGAGCTCAATCGAGCACTGCGGAGCTTGCGGCATCTCCTGCGATGGCCAAGGCCAATGGTGTGAAGACGGACGCTGTCGCTGCCCCCAGGACCATCGCCTCTGTGGCGGCGCCTGCGTCCACGTTCTGTCGAACGTTCGGAACTGCGGAAGCTGCGGTGTCGAATGCGTCGGAAACCAATACTGTGATCAGGGCACGTGCGTCTGTCCCCAGGGGCAGGTGCTCTGCGGCGGCATGTGTCAGCAGGCTGACGAGTGCCCCGAGCTGTCCGACCCGCCCAGTGGCACGGGAGGCAGCTCTTCCGGGGGAACGTCCGGCACGGGTGGTTCATCGAGCGGCGGAGACCAATACTGCGGCTCGTCACCCCTGGTCTCGGGTCGGGCGACTTCGTACTCGCTCGGGCTAAGCACGCCCCGCGTCGCCTGCGGCTATCCCGCCGATTCTCTCCCTGCGTACGATCTCGACGAGAGTGGCGGCGGGGCGCTTTACTTCGCGGCGCTGAACGAGGCCGACTACGCCGATGCCAAGGCATGCGGCGCCTGCGTCGAGGTGCACGGTCCTGCCTCGAAGACCCTCGTCGTCGAAGTGGTCGACGAGTGCCCGGTGGAGGGCAACGAAGCCTGGTGTTGGGCGGGATCGCACCACCTCGATCTCAGTCCGGACGCATTCGCCTACTTCGCCGAAGACCCGTCTTTGGGCGCGGTCGACATCGAGTGGCGGTACGTGCCCTGTCCAGCCCAAGGCAACCTGCGTTACACGTTCCGTGAAGGCTCGAGCGTGTGGTGGACCGCGGTCCTGATTCGGAACTACCCCGTGCCCATCGTCTCCGTCGATTACAAGAACGCGACCGGCTACTTCAAGCCCCTCGTGCGCGGCGACTACAACTACTGGTACGACGAAGGTGGGTTCGGGGAAGGACCCTACGCCCTGCGGGTGACAGACGCGGCCGGGTCGGTCGTCGTGGAAGAAGGGATCGCCGGGCTCGGAACCGAACCGCTCGAAGCTCCGCTCGAGGAGCAGGCGAACGTGCAGCTTTCGGGGTGCCAATGAGCACTTTCGGCAGTGAGTCCTTCGAACCGCTCGCCCGCGACCTCCCGCGCCTCGGACTCCTGGGGGCGGCCCGCATCGCACCCCAGGCAGTGATCGAACCCTCGAAGGGGCTCGTCGAGCTCGGGGCCGTTGCGGCGCGGGACCCAGGGCGCGCGCAGAGCTTCGCCGAGCAGTACGGGATCGCTCGCTCTCTCGACGACTATCGAG
>JBNKGC010000391.1:0-3178 GCA_050289625.1 Polyangiaceae bacterium
TCTCTCCACGCCGAGTGGTCGATTCGCGCGCTCGAGGCCGGCAAACACGTGCTCTGCGAGAAGCCTTTCGCGTCGAACGCTCGTGAAGCGCGCTTGATGGTGGACGCCGCGCGACGGTCGGGCCGCCTTTTGATGGAGGCGTACCACTGGCGTTACCACCCCATGGTGGATCGACTCAGTGCGATCCTACGAAGCGGGGTGCTCGGCCGTCTCCGTCGGGTGAGCGCCGTCTTCGACGCGCCCATCCGCAACCCGGGTGACATCCGCTACGTCTACGAGCTCGGCGGCGGCGCGTTGATGGATCTCGGTTGCTATGCGGTGCAATGGCTTCGCTTTGTGACGGGCAGCGAGCCGCGCGTGGTCGAAGCGCGGGCGGTCGAGCGTCCTGCCCGCGTCGACCTGTCGATGCGCGCCACTCTTGAATTTCCCGACGACGTCGCGGGCGAGATCTCGTGCTCCATGGCTCCCGAAGGAAGCTTTGTCGCCCGGCTGCGGGTGGAGGGTGAAGAGGGCAAGCTCACCGTTGAAAATCCCCTCGTCCCGCAGCGAGGACACGAGCTCGTGCTCGTGACTCAGGCAGGCGAGCGGCGCGAACAGGTGCCGGGGCAAAGTACCTATCGCCATCAGCTCGAAGCGTTCACCCAGGCCCTTCGAACGGGACGAGAGCCGCCCACGGGCGGCGTGGACGCCATCTCGACGATGGATCTCATCGACGCAATCTACACCGCTTGTGGGCTGGGGCCCCGCGGCACCTGAGACGCGAAGCAGATCGCATCGAGCGAGCGGAACGTTCGCTGGCGAAGGCGGTCAGCTCGCGGGGAGGGTGCGATGGCGCCGGGATTGTTCCGTAGTATCCCTCACTCATGCGGCCGAATTTGACCCACATCGCGCTGCACGTGCCGGACGCGGAAGCGTGCATCGCCTTTTATGAAAAGCACTGCGGACTTCGCGTGGTTCACGAGCGGCCCGGCAAGCACCTGGCGCAGCGGATCGTTTGGATGGCTGAAGAAGGTCGAGAGAGACAATTCGTTCTGGTCATTCTCCCGGGAGGGCCTCGGCGCGACGCGCAGGACGGGGACTACACCCATCTCGGGTTCGCTGTAGGATCGGAAGAGGCAGTCGATCAGGCCGCTCGGCGCGCCGAGGACGACGGCTGCCTGTTGTGGGCGCCCCGCCGCGAGGCTTACCCGGTCGGGTACTACTGTGGGCTCGTCGATCCGGCGGGACACGTCGTCGAGCTCTCTTATGGTCAGCCCTTGGGGCCAGGTGCGCCCGAGCTGACCTAAACCCGTCCGGTGCGCGGGACAGCTGTCGCGCTACGCTGATGCGATGGAGCCGGAGTCGATCTGCGCAGCGTCGAGCGCGGCGATCCGCCGGCGAGAGGGGGGACCCATGAAGGGATGGTTGGTCTGTTTGGTCGCCTCGGGAGCCCTGGCGACCGTCGCGTGCTCGCGTTCGACGGAGCCACCGCTGACGGCTGAGCAGCGCGTGGCCGCGGCCGAGGCAAAGCTGCGCGACATCGAGAGGCAGTCGAGTGGGTCGCAGGTCGGTGCCGAGGCCACGTACGACATCAATTGGCGCGCGGAGCAAGAGCTGCAGCTGGCACGCGAGGAACTCGAGAGGGTGACTGGAGTGCCGGTCGCCACCACCGAGAAGCGTCGCCGCTCGTACTGATCCGAACGTTGGATGATCGTCGAACGCACAGCGCCCGTCCGGAGAACCCGCGGCGGGCGTCGTTTTTCGTCAGCGGCTCAGTCCGACTCGACGCCTTGCCGAGAGGCAGTGCTCACCCGTGAGCTCGAAGTCGCGACATGGCTTGGGGCGTTCTTCGTAGATCGCACAAGTGTAGGGCGCGCCGCCTGGACGATGGAGTGGTGGCTGGTCGGGCGCTGCGCAGGCAGGCCGTGGCATTACATCGCTTCCTCCCTGGAGTGCGATGCAACGCCCCGCGACCCGCTTCATCTCGGCCTGACCATCTTGAATGACCATGAGATGCGAGTGCTTCGCCGCTGCCGGGTCGCGTGCCGACAGGGCCACGACGTCGTAGGCCTCGCGACAGCAGGCCCCGCAGCTCAGACAGTCGACATCGTCCTCGTAGCGATCGCAGGCAGGCCAAGCTTCCTCGATGCGGGCGCCCTCTGCCTGGCGGCATCGGAGAACGGGCCGTCCGGGGCCACCGCAAAAGCTCCACGAGCACGCGCCACACCGCGCCTCGAAGTCGGAGCGCCGCGCGCTCGGGTGGACGACGAAGCCGGCCGGATGCGGCGCGGCTCGGGATGCAGTCAAAGCGAACAGGCCAGGGAGTTCTCCCTCCGAACCCGTGGGTGAGCGGGTGGCGTGGCCCCCTTCCGTCACGCGAGAGACCGCGTGCACGATGTCGGCCGTGGCCTCCAGCGCGCGCTCCAGATGGGGGGCCCACGGACGCTTCTTGGCGCGCTGATAGGCCGCTCCCGCAAGCACGGTTGCGTCGTCCGTGTCGTTGCCTCGTGGAGTGAGCGGGTCGTCACCCAGCTCGTCGTAGTACGCTCGGAAGTCGGTCGTCGGCCCGAGCACGCGCCTGAGACCGAGGGGTTCGAGCAGCGCTGCCTGAACCCGCATGCACGCGTGTTCGAGGACGTCATCGCGGGCAGTCTCGTTGTCGAGACCCCAGTCGGCCACTCGAAAGCTGTCCGGGCCTTGAACCAACGAGTGGCAGAGCTCGTGGAAAATCATCTGCGCCAAGCAATCGTCAGCGTCGAACGCACCCGGAGCGGCGATTTCGAGTGTCCCTCGGCCGTCCGTGGAGGCGTAGACTTGCTCCGAGCGGCGGATCTTCAGGCCGATGGCGCGTGCAGTCTCGATCCAGATCACATCGAGAGGATCGAGATACCGGTGCGAGATCCGACGCGGGACGGCTGCTGGCGGTGTTCCCTCGCCATGCGACTCGCTCTCTGGAGGCTGGCTCATGCGGGGCGGAGTATGAGATCCATACGCCGCGAGGCAAGCTAGTCCCGGCGAGACGAGGGGCTCCGAGGGTCGCGTGCCAGGTCAGATTGCTTGCAGCCCCGGCCGCAGGCGGGCGGAGATTTCAGGTGGGCGGAGATCCTCGGCTCGGAACAAGCCAAGGCACGCGAGGCCAAAGGCCGAGGAGTGACGAGGCCGCGAGCACCGCCGCCGACCAGGTGGGAGGCGCCGGAGC
>JBNKGC010000392.1:0-3167 GCA_050289625.1 Polyangiaceae bacterium
CCCTCGCGACCCGCCGGAGACCCGGCGGACTGTGGGGTGAGGAGCCCGAATTCACTTCGGGCGACGAGGGGGGCGGGGCCGCCCCCCTCAAGAAATCGCCCGCCGGCGACGCCACAGGGCGATTCCGCCGAGCAGTGCCGCCCAAACCCCGACGCCCGACGCCTGAGGCAGCCCTGCTGCCCGGCACCCGCAGGAATCGTCTTTCTTTTCGGCGGCCGCATCGGCGGGCGGAGCAGCCTTTTCGGGCTCCTTCTTCGCGACCCCTAGGCCGAGCTCCGGAACCGAGGTCTGCACCATAGCGACCGGATCGATCTGCTTGCGGTTCTTCCGGGTCAGATCTTCCGCAACCCAGATCTTTCGGAGGCCTCGATACGTCCGCGGCGCTTTCCCCCAGCGGTAGTTCTCCGGTGACTCGCACTTCACCACGGTCTTGTTCGGATGAAGGTTGTTGTACCGGGTCTGGAACTCGTTCTGGTCGGAAGGTTCGACCTTCGTCGAAGCCGCTCCGTCTTTGCCCTGAGGCAGATCCACACCGCCAGTGACCGCTTCCTCTGCGGGACCAATCTTCGGATCCTTCGGGAGCTCGTCCTTGCCGTACCGATAGTGCACGCGAGTGAGAATGTACTTGTGGCGGTCGAGCAAAGCGCGACGAGCCGCCAGGGTCTTGCGCTCTTCCTCCCAGGCCTTCTTGGCCTCGCGCTTTTCCTTGGGGTTCTTCTCCGCGACGGACGCTTCGAACTTGGCTTTTTCCTCTTCGGTTGGCTTGCCCGGATCGGGGTTTCGGACCTCGTCGTCCAGCTTCGAGTCGAACACGTCGCCACCGAGACTCACGAGCTCGTGCGGCAACAGCGCTTCACTCGCGCAGGGCTGCCCGCATCCACCCGTTGGCCACGCGAACTCCGTCAGGAAGGTTCCGGGGTTCTTCGCCAGAAAGAGGTCGTGAAGCCCCGCGTAGAACTCTCCCATGCGCTCCTTCACCTCGAAGTCGACGGTGAGGTTCGTCGGAGCGAACTTCGTGGGGTAGTTCTTCACTTCGGAGCGGGACTTCGGATCCAACACGTAAACCAAAAGCTCCTGCTTCTCGGGCGCGGAAACGAGACCGAGTCTCGCAGGGATCGTGTCGTAGGCCCCTTCGGTCCAAAAACGAATGGGCGAAAGTTGCGCGCGGTCACCCCCGACAAGCTCGATGCGATTCGCATCGACGTCCGCCACCAAGAGCTTCATCCCGGCGTCGAGGTACGGCTTCAGTGCGGCCTCCGTCCCCTCGGGTGCCTTGTAGCCTTTGTCGGAGAGCCACTTGGACAGCTGATCCCAGCTGTCCAAAATGCTGATTTTGTACTCGCCCTCTTTCTGCTTGGCCGTGACGTCGACGAGGAGTTCCTTGGCAACCTTCTTGCTGGGGTCCGTCTGCATGACCCCCATGAAGCCGGTGTCGGCCTTCGCGGTCATGTCACGTTCCCACTCCTGCTCGGCCTTCCCTGGTTCGCACGGGTCCATCTCCCAGAACTCGCTGAAGCGAGGCGCGCTCACGGTGTCGACGCGATCGACGAATTCACGCTTCAGAGTCGTGACGCGCTCGATGTCCACATCTCCCGGGACCACGGTGATGAGCGCGAACGGCTGAATCGGTCCTTGGTAGTCGGGCATCACCGTGACCGCCGTGGCGCCGTCGCCCTTCATGACGACGACCTGGGTGGAATGACTGACTGCCTTTTCGCTCCCCTTCCCAGCGAAGAGGACGGGCGACGCCGAGGCGTCCTCCGTAGCGAACGTGGTACCGAGCGCGAGAGCACCAGCCAGGAAAAATCCACAAAGCCTTCGAAACGTCCTCGACATCGCGCGGGAGGCTATCAGAAGTTCCTTCTCCAAAGTACCAGTTCGCACCATCGGATTGCCCCCACATCACTCCCAAGCCAGGATCGGAAACATGACCCTCTCGGCGGACCAGCGTCGAACTCTGCGCCCCGAATCAAGCACCCTTGGGGACGTCGAGCGAGCTCTCGCAAGCGGCGCGGGCGAGGAGGCTGACGCCCTCCCACCACGACCGGGCGAGCAGGCCGCCGTGGCCCTCGTGCTGCGACAGAGTCGCGAACTGGAACTGTTGCTCATTCGCCGCGCCGAGCACAAGGGAGACCCATGGTCGGGGCACATGGCGCTCCCCGGCGGAAGGGTGGACCCATCGGACCTTTCGCTCGTCGCGACGGCCGAAAGGGAAACCCTCGAGGAAGTCGGCCTGGATCTGACTCGAGAGGCGCGCTTGCTCGGAGTCCTTCCCCACATCCAGGCGGTGGCCGGCGGCAGACCACTGTCGATGGTCATCGCGCCGTTCGTCTATGGCCTGCGTGACAGCCCTCCTCCGGCACTCGAGCTCAACCACGAAGTCGCCGAGGCCATCTGGATCTCGGTCCCGAAGCTCGCGTCCGGGACACTCGACACCACGCGAGTCTACGAACACCGAGGAGCACGGCTGCACTTGCCGGCATGGCGCGTCCGAGACAGCGTCGTGTGGGGACTCACCCACCGCATGGTGCACTCGCTCCTCGACCGCATCTGAAGGCCGCCCTGAAGCGCTCGCTCAAGACCATGGATCCCGACAAAACGCGATGTCCGCATTGCCACAACGTGGCAGCAGTGAGCCCAGCCCCGGCGGTTGGCTTTCGGTGCCGAATCTGCGGTGGCCCTCGCGTTTTCGTAGACTCCAATGCGATCACCCTCAGCGGTCGTGAAGAACCCGCCCTGGCAGAAGTCAAACGCTCCCACCGGGCCCATTGGGGATTTCGCGTCGCTGCCTATTTGGCGACGGCAGCTGGCCTCGGAACCCTCGCCATCGCGACGACGCTCACGGTGCTGTTCGGTCAGGGGTCGCCAGAAGGACTCGTAGCCATCCTGCTCGCCGCGGTGCCCTGGGTACTGGCCTTCGTGCTCTTCCGGAAGAGCACGAAGGCGGGCGCTCGGCGCGACGCCGAGCTGACGCGCGCCCGCCTTTCGGCCACGAGGGACGTGCTTTCGACCGGGGGCGAGTACTCGGCGCGGGCGCTTTCGGACACCCTGCGAATTCCCGAGCACGACGCCGAGCTCCTGCTCGCTGAGCTGAACGCACAAAGCGACGTGGAAAGCGACGTGACCGATGCCGGTGACGTCACCTATCGCCTCGCGGCTTCCCGAAC
>JBNKGC010000393.1:0-3144 GCA_050289625.1 Polyangiaceae bacterium
GAATCGGTGGACGGACCGGTCTGCGGATTGCCTTCTTCGTCCGTCCAGGAGTCGTCGAGCGCCTCGCCGTACACCATCCGTCCGACGAGGATCTCGGAAGCACCCTGCGGCTTAACCCAGCTGTGCGTCGGCCTCTGCGCTGCGTCGAACTCACTCCGGGAAGTGAACCCACGCGAGTTCCACCCCCGGAGCGGCCTCCCGGCGACGTCCTGCACGCTCAAGCGCACGCCCGCGTCTGGGCTTTCGACGAGCAGTCGCCGCTGCAACACATCGAACTTCTGCTCGATCGTCTGGTTCCCGCGAGCATCCGTGATGCTCAGCGTATTGCCCTCGATGTCGAGCTCGGTCGTCGTCGTGTAAAACGCGGTCACGCGGGACGCACCGGTCCCCGTCACGTTGTGCGCCACCGACTTGTACGGCCTCCCGAGTGAATCGAGGTGCACCACGGTGGGCGTATCGGCGTGCTGCGCACTCAGCCATGCCGCGCGTTCATCGGGATCGGATGGTTTGCCCGCGGTGGGGCTCGGAGAGCCCCGCTGCGCGTACCATGTGCTCTCCAAGACGGTGTCGTTTTGGTCGTACGTTCGCTGTTCCCACGAATCGAACTCGACCTTCGTGAAGGTCCCGTCCGGAAGGTCCGTGCGGATGACACGATCGATCGAGTCGTACCGAATGATCGGCGTCACGCCCCAATCAACGAGGTCTTCCTCAGGCTCGTACTCGTGAGTACTCGAGAAAAATGGCTCGTACTGCTTGACCGGATTCCCCTTGTTGTTGAACACAGTCCGGCCGGTGCCCACCCAGCGCTCGGTGACGTCGCCGAGGATCAGCTCGCCGGTACCGGGGTCGCGCTGCAGCTTGCCGTCCGCATCGCGCAGGGGTGCTGCGCCAGGCTCGGCCTGCACCTTCTGCTGCACGACGCGCCCGAAACCGTCACTGTAGGCGTAGCTCGTCTGGAACTTCGTGCTCGCGTCCGTCGGACCGTGGGTCTCTTTCGCGATCGTCTTGACGAACGTCGGCTCCTGGCGCTTCTCAAACGCTAATAGGTCGTACTCGAGCCGAGTCGTCGGGTCGTCGATCGTGTCGCCTTCGTTCGACCCATCATCCTTGCCCATCACCGCCGTCGCGACGACCATCCCCAACGCGTCGAACGCGACTTCGCTCCGGTTGAGGTTGGGGTCGGTGACCTTGCGAGGTGCCAGGACGCGGTAGTCGTTCTCGCTCGTCACCACGTTGCCCACAGCGTCGGTGGAGCTCACCGGCAGCACGCGGTAGGTGTCCCAGGTGACGCTGCTTTGTCCACCAAAGGGATCGAAGGCCGCCACCGGCAGGTAGAAGGCGTCCAGCTCGGGGGAGAACACCGCCCTCCCGCTCGCCGCCCAGTATTGACCGTCGCCCTCGCGGTCGACGTACCTTCCTTCGGTGACCAGAAGGCTTGGGTCGAAGGGGTTCGTGCTGCCGGTCAGCTCGTCGCTCTTTTCCACGAGCAGAGCGACGTTTCCTGCGGTCAGCGCCAGTTGGTACGTCTTGTACGGGAGGGCGCGGAGGCCCACCTGCCCGAAGGGGGCTTCCAGGGCTGCGGGCGGGTTGTTCTCCAGCGCATCGGTCAGCGTGAAGGTGTCGGCGTAAAAAGTCTGCTGCTTGCGATCGAGAAGGCGCCGCTGGACGCCGCTCGTCGGTTCTTCGTCGAAGTCGAGGTCGTTTGCCGGATCGAGCGCGTTGAGGGTCGACCGCAAGGTATTGACTTCGATGAGCCCCTCCCCGGCGCTCTGAAGCGTCAGGCCCGTGAGCTCGAAGGCTCGCGTCTCGACCTGCGTACCCAGGCGATAGACATCGAGCTGATCGTCTTGGTGGACATAGTCGACTTCGCTGAGCGTAGCGTATCCGCGGGTTTGCTCCGTGTCGCCGCTGGCTCGACCGTAGACCAGCGAAACGCTTCGCTTCACCGATCCGTACTCATCCACATCCAGCGCAATCTCGTGCCCTACGCGCGGATCGTTCAGGTTGCGCTCGCTGCTGACCGTCACGCTTTCGCGATTGTACGCGAAGAACACGCCGTACTTGTTCTCGCCTCGGCTCGGTTGCAGTCGGCGGACTTGCTGATTCGTCTCCGTAATGACGTAGGGGAGCTCCTCCTTTTCGCTGCCGTCGACGGCGTACACCTCGGTCCGCAGCGGGCTGCCCTTGAGGGCTCGCGCCGCTTCGCGAGCATCCTGGATGGTGTGGTTCTCGACGAGGATGAGATCGACGTCGTCGAGCTCCTCGAGTCGGAGATTGTCCTCCACTAAGAGCGGCGGCGGTCCCTCCTGGAAGTATTCCTTTTGGAGGGCCCGCTCCAGCCGCTCCTTTTCGAGCCACGCCCCCGTGTGAAACCAACTGATGGTCTTCACCGGGCTTTGATAGAGCAGCGGGTCTTCTCCTTCGGGCGCGAAGTCCTCCGCATCCAGCGTCTCCACCCGGGCAAACCCGCGGAACTCCCGCTCGTACCCATCGAAGAAGCCGTGCCGGTAGCGATAGCGACTGACGTGCTTCCCCCCGCTGATCGCATCCTCGCGCTCCATCCGCTCGACAACCTGCACCGGGAACGGGAGGCGCGTCAGCCATTCGATGCCCGCGCGCTTGTCCTCCAAGTAGAACTTGGTCGAGCTCGCGTAGGTGTTGCGCGTGATGGCACCGAGGTTGTTGTTCACCTCCGTCAGCAAGTGCGGCTTCTTGCTGCCCATCAAGTCGACGTAGAAGACGTTCTGACTGGGGTTGGCAGTGGGGCTGCTCCACACCAGGCAGCTCGTGCCCGTTCCCAGGAGGTCGGCGACGGTCGCCTGGGTGACGCTGTCGACGGGTGGAAACGCCGTGATGAGTGTACCTTCCGCCAGGCTGTTGCCTGCCCGATTGAAGTAGAGCGTCGTTCTCTGCGAGCCCAGGTAGAACAGATCGCTCGTACCGCTGCCGTCGACGTCTCCGAAGCGCACGCGGCTCGCATGAAACCTCTCGGGGGTGTCGAAGACTGAAACCCCCTCGAGGACGACCTTCTTGCCAAAGCGGCCATAGCCGAGGTTGGGCCAGTAACAGACCTCCCCGTTGCGAATGCGCACGATGTCCACCAGACCATCGCCGCTCATGTCCGCGAGCTGAATGCTCTGCTCC
>JBNKGC010000394.1:0-3142 GCA_050289625.1 Polyangiaceae bacterium
CGTAGTGCATGATCGACTTCGGCAGGTTCTCGGTTGAAGCCTCCTTCGGCGATGATTCGTCGACCCGGGCCTCATCCACTACCTCCAGGTTCCCCTCTCGATGGAGAATCAGGCGTGCTCGACGCGCGCCACCCTGTTCGAGGCAGACCCCGAGGAGCGACTTTGCGAGGGCCCCGGGCACGATCTCGCCCGAGATCGCCTGCGATGCCTTGATGACCGAAAGCAGGTCGAGCTCGCTCTCGCGCATCGCCCCTGCTTCCGCCGGGAGGTATGAGCTCTCAAAGAGTTGACGGTGCTCATTCCTGAGCTGCCGAACTTTGCCCTCTGCGCCCCAGCGGCGGAAGCGCTCAGCCGCCTCGCGCAGATGCGTGTCGGCCATGAACTCGAGACCGCGCTCGCGATAGAATCGAGCGAGCAACTCGAGGGCAAGGGCCTCGTTTTGGACGAAACCGCCCTCGCGCGCGGCACGGATTGCAAGATCGTACAATTCCTCGGCTCGCGTGTTATCCCCGCGGAGGCGGGCGATCTCGGCACCGATCAGTGCAGCGCGATCCGTGAAGCTCGTTGGGTTGCTCCTACGCCACCGTTCGACTGCCCGGTGATCGGCCAAGAGCGAATCCATCTGCGCGGATTGCACTTCCGGCGACGCCTCGCCGTAAAGGGCAGCCAGCGAAAGCGCGTGGTAGAAGTAGTACTCTGCGGTCTCGAAGAACGAGGTCGACGCCCAGAGGAGCGGCTTCGCCCTCGATGCGGCCTCGAGCGCCGCGCTGTAATCGCCAGCACAATAGCGACCTTGCAGCTTTCGGACGTAGTGCCAACAGGTCGCAAGCGCGAGTCGTGGATTGCTCTCGAGGTGTTGCTCGAAAGCGTTCTCGTCGAATTCGGCGTCATCGAGCGAGGCGAAGGATGGGGTCTCTCCTCGGAGCGTCCGGACGAGGCCAAGCTGTGAATGGAGGACATCGAGCACGATGCCGAACTGGGCCTTGCGAACGAATGTCAGCGCTTCCCCCAAAGCCTTCTCGACTTCCTCGAGTGGGGCGCCCTTTGCAAGAAGCAGCGTGACTGAGCAATTGCAGATGTAGCAGGCGACCGTCACGTTGCCGGTTTCACGGGCCGCATCAAAGCCTCGACGGAGCAGGTCGAGACCAGCCCCCAGGTGCCGAGACCACGGGTTGACTCGGTGGCCCATGGAGAGATAGACGTGCGGCTTGAAGCGAAGCAGGTCGTGTTTTTCGACGAGTGCGAGGCCGAGCTTTCCGAAGCGGAACGCCGTCTCGTAATCGTCGAAGCGGGGCCCGAGGACCGTGCCGAGCCAAACGTAGGCGACGCACGACGCATCGCTCGTGCCGTGCTCGAGGCTGAGGTTCGCCATGCGGCACACGAGGAGACAGCGGAGGTTGTCGTCGGTAAAGACGGCGGGAGGCTCCAACCAGGTGAGAACCTCCATCGTCGCCCGGACAACGGGATCGTCCGTCGGTGCGACATCGACCAGATCCTCGATCGACCGACCGGCGAGGTGCTTTCCGATGGCCTCGTATTCCCGCCGCACCTCCTCGTCGCTGGGGTGGGGTGACCAGTTGACACCGATGCGCCGCAGGTAGCCGAGACATGCCTCGACCCCGAGGTCGGGCCGGCTCCTTGCGGTGTAGAGGGCAATGCGCGCGCACGTGACAGCTGCGTCCTCGCCGACGGTGGCGGTGCGCGGCGTGAGCGCCTCGAGCCGTGTCTCCGCCTCGGCGAGCATGCCGGTGAGGAACTCGCATTCCGCTCGATGAAGTTCCAGGGCGAATACGAGCTCGTGCCGCCTCTGCCACGAGCTCTCGTCGAGGAAAGCCGCTCCGGCCTCGAAGTAGCGCCGAGCCGAAGCGTAGGCAGTCGCCCGCATGGCTCGTTTGCCGGCCAGGAGGTTGAGCTCCGCGACGCGCTCGCGTTCCTCGGTGGATTCGAGGGCATCGATGCCCCGGTTGAGTTGGTGTACGAGCTCGAAGCACTTGTCCTCGACCTGCGCCGCGGACATATCCGCGAGGAGCCGCCTGCCGATTGCTAGGTGCGTGGCGCTGCGCTCGTTGGTTGGGATGAGGGAGTACGCGGCTTCCTGGACGCGGTCATGCGAGAAGCGGTACGCCCCGTCGGTCTGCAGCAGCAAGCCCCGATCGACGGCCGGGCGCAAGGCCCGCTCGGGGCTTTCAGCGAGTGCTGTCGCGAGCGTTTCGCTGTCGAAGTCCGCTCCGAGACAGGCGGCGAACGAGAGGGCCTTCTGTGTCTCGGCCGGGAGCTCGCGGGCGGTTGCGAGCAAGAGCTCGACCACGTTGTCCGAGTAGGCCTCGGACTGAATCCGCCGCATGTCCCAACGCCACTTTCGCGCCTCCGCGTCGAAAGCGATGAGCTTGCGCTGGTAGAGGGTGGTGAGCAGCTGAACCACGAAGAACGGATTGCCCGCCGTCTTCTCGCGGACGACGCGCGCGAGGGGTGCTGCGGCGGCAAGCGAAGTGTGGACGGTGTCCGCGACCAGGTGACTCACGTCGCGGAGAGAGAGAGAGCCGAGGGGGAGCTCCCGCAGCCGCGCTCCGGCGTCCCGCATTCGGCCTAGTGCACCGCGCAGTGGATGCGCCTCGTCCACTTCGTTTTCACGATAGGTGCCCACGAGCAGGAGGTGGTGCGACTCGACAGAGGTCATGAGATCGGCGATCAAACTGAGGCTTGCCGGATCGGCCCACTGCAGGTCGTCGAGCACGATAGCCAGCGGGCACTCGGGCGTAGCAACGGCCGCGAACAGCTGACGCAGGGTCCGGCGCAGCCGCACTTCCGCCTCGCGCGAGGGCAACTCCGGAACCTGCGGCTGCGGGCCCAGCACCTGTGCCATCTGTGGAACCAGATCAATGACGAGCTGGGCGTTCGGTTCGAGTGCGTCGAGCACCCGCTGCCGGAAGGCGGCGACCTTTACATCGTCCTCTGCGAGAACCCCGAGGACGATGACCGTCAAAGCTTCGACGAACGCCGCATACGGGATATCCCTGTTCAGCTGCTCGAACTTGCCCGTCACGAACGAGCCATGGCGCACGACGACCGGGCGGTGCAGTTCCTGGACCACGGCGGACTTCCCGATCCCCGGCAGCCCCGCGACCAGAACAAGCTCAGCTTG
>JBNKGC010000395.1:0-3089 GCA_050289625.1 Polyangiaceae bacterium
CTGTTCCATGTGAACTGGATGGGTGGGGCGGACAATCCGAAGCTTCGCTACGCCGAAGTCGAGTGTCCTCCGGAGATCGAGCAAGTCTCAGGGATGTCTCGCTGAGCATCTCGCGCAGCTCGACTCTTTCGAGGGGGTGAGCCCCGCTGCGTCGCAGAAGGTCATCCGCCTTCATGCTGAACAGCAGGCGCGGACTCGCGGCAAGCAATCGAACTTTCGCGGTCGAGACGTTTGAAAGACGGCGCGAGGCGCGTTAACACCGGCCGCATGCGCTTCCTCGTTGCTTTTGCACTGGGCGCGCTGCTCTTGGCTTCTCTGCCGACGCCGAGCGCGAGCGCCCGACCGACGCGTGATCTCCCGGCGAAGTTCAAGAAATCGCCGTTTTCGCTGATGTCTCTCAGCGTGGGTCATCCGAACGATGGCTATCAGGTGCGGGCCAAGCGCCTTCGCCAGGGCACCTACATTCGCATCAAGAGCGGCAGCAACTCGTACTCCTACGGGCACCCCGCTCTGGTGCTCATGCTCGAGCGGAGCGCCCGGCAGATTGCGCGCGCCGGAAAGCCTCGCATGAAGATGCTCGTGGGGGATCTCTCGCGAAAGCAGGGAGGCCCCCTCTCCGGTCATCACTCGCATCAATCCGGACGCGATGCGGACGTGGGATTTTACGTCAAGGACGCGAAAGGCCGCTCGAAGCTCCTCTCGAAGTTCGTTGCCTTCGATGGGAACGGCAAGGCCAAGGACGGGAGCGGCTACGTTTTCGACGACTTTCGAAATTGGCTCTTGGTGCAGTCTTGGCTCAAGGACGATCGAGCCGGCATAAGCCACGTTTTCGTCTCGAGGGCCCTGCGCGCGCGGCTACTCCGCTACGCGCAGAGCGGTAAGCCCTATCGAAAGTACGTCTCGGCGGCGGCCCAGCTGCTCAAGCAACCCGAGCGAGCTTCTGCGCACGACGACCACTTTCATGTGCGCATCTCCTGTCCGAAACGACAGGACGAGATCTGTCACGAGCAGTCTCGCTGAGGCGAGCCGATAGCCGTCCCGAAGGGGGGGAGCTCCGCTTCCTCCGGTTCTTCTCTGCCGGTGTCCGCCGGCCGCCGCACTCCACTCGGAGTGCGCGCGAGCACCGGCCGTGGTCGTCCCTTTCGGTCCACGCGCAGGATAGGCCGGACGGGGGCCGAAGCGTTTCCCTTCTGAGGGTGACGGGGTCATCGAGCCGCCCTCGCCTCCGGTCGTTTGCGGAGCCTCGTGAGGCGCTGCAGACGCGGCTGCGGACGCCTCTCGCGAACTGTCGTCCGAAGGAGCCTTCGCCATCCCCTCGGCTGGCTACGTCTTTGAGCTTGAACCACAAAATCGATCCGGTCCGGCCGCCTTTCGTCCTTTGGTCCTGTACGGTCCGACGAGAGTTTGGTGGCTTCCGGCCCGTGCGTTAGGGTTGGGGTCGATGCCTTCACGTCCGACCGCTCTCGACGCCCTAGGTGATCTGCGGCGGCGTGCGACCGAAGACGCCGAGCGAGCCCTCGCGGAGGCGTCTGCTCGCCGAGAATCCGCGCGCAGCGTCCATCGCGAGCGGGTGAATGAGAAGCGCATGCTCGAGGCGTCGATTCGCCAGCAGCGGGGCGCGGTACGCGAGAGCCTTCAGGGAGGGGGCCTGCGAGGGATCGACTTGGTGCAGCGCGCCGATCACGCCGAAGCGCTCCAGGCCCGGGTGCGGGCGGCTCGAGCGCGAACACGAGTCGCCGAGCGCGAGCTCCTGGAGGCCGCCCGGATCGTCGAAGCCCGGCGGACGGCGCTGGTCGAGGCGCTTCGGGATCGACACGTCGTCGAAGGACGCCGAGAGCAGCAGAGGCTTGCGAAGGAGTTGCTCGACGAGCAACGCGGGGAGGAGGCTGATGAGGAGGCCCACGCTGCGGGACGCCGCCTAGGGGGGAGCCTGTGAGTCGGCGTATGCGGTTTTTTCCCGTGGTCGTCGGGCTGTGCGCCGGTGCTTGCGCCGCAGCGCAGGTCACGCGCCAGGACCCCGAGCGCCCAGTCGAAGCACCCGCGGTCACTCGAACCTCGGTCGCTTCGGACACGGCAGGTTCCGTCGCCGAGCGGCCGGAGACCTTCGACCTCGAGAGCTTCACCCCGCTCCTGGCGCGCCCCGCGCTGGCCGAAGTACGCACGGCCGTGGATGAGGAGCGATTCGCGGACGCCGCCGATGCGCTCACTGCCGCTCTCCAAGCGGAACCCCCAAGCGGAGTCGAGCTGGCCCGGTTTCAAATGCTGCTGGGTCGGCTCGAGATGCAGGCGAATCGACCCCAGGCGGCTCGCGAGGCGTTCGCTCGCGCCGCGGCAGAGAAGTGGATGCTGGCCGACTACGCGCGACAGCGTGCCGGCGAAGCAGCTCTGTCGATCGGGGACGCGTCGAGTGCCCTTGCGGAGTTTCGGCGGGTCCCTTCGGAGGGAAGCCTGGGAAGGCTCGTTCGACCGCTGCTCGCTGCCGCCGCAGAGAAAACGGGGGACTACAACCTCGCGATCGCCACCTATCGCACTGAAGTAGAGCAGGCTCGTTCCCGTGAAGCCAAGCGGTCGCTCGCGAACCTTTTGCTCCAGCGCTTGAACGCAAAGCCGACGCGAGCACCCGACCTGCGGATCAAAGATGCGGAGGAAGCCCTGGCGCTGGCGACCGAGGCGGAAGTCGGCATCGATCCTTCGTCGAGCGCGGCGCGCGAGGCGCGCAAGTTGATGCGGGACGCGATGTCCGCATTGCCCGCCGACAAGCGCCCAAGCACTCTCGAGCGTCCCGTCGAGGTGGAGCTGCTTCACGTCGAGGGTTTGTACGACGGCGGGGAGATGGACGAGGCGCTCGAAGCAGCCGACGCCCTGAAGGCTCGCCTCGATTCCCAGGTGGGGCCGATCGGATGTCGCCTCGCAGTCGCTCGCAGCAAGATTTTGGCTCGGCAGCGGAAGTGGGGTGTTGCGGCCGATGCTCTGGTCGACGCGGCAGCGCACTGCAACAGCGACCCCGATCTGCGCGCGTGGATCTTGTTCCTCGCGGGTAAGTACTCCGCAGCCGACGGGCGCGATGCTCTTGCCGTTCGGTACTACGA
>JBNKGC010000396.1:0-3086 GCA_050289625.1 Polyangiaceae bacterium
CCACCACGCGCGCCCCGGCTCCGCGATGGGCTTTTGCCTCCTGAACAACGCGGCGATCGCCGCTGCCCACGCCCTTCGATGTGGCGCGGAACGTGTCGCGGTGGTCGATTGGGACGTGCACCACGGCAACGGGACCCAGGAGATCTTTTACGGGGATCCCCGGGTGCTCTACATCTCACTACATCAGCACCCGTTTTACCCCGGCACTGGTGCAGCGGAAGAAACGGGCTCCGGCGAGGGTCGTGGGTACACCATCAACATCCCTCTTTCTGCGGGGGCTGATGGCTCCGTTTACCGACACGCCTGTGCGCGGATCGTGAGCCCTGCTCTGGCCGAGTTCGCTCCCGACGCGCTCTTCGTGAGCGCTGGCTTCGACGCTCACCACCGCGACCCCTTGGGCCAGATGGCACTGGTGGACGACGACTACGCTGAACTCATGCGCGAACTTCGGCGCGCCTGTCCAGACGCTCCAACCGGCCTCCTCCTCGAGGGTGGTTACGACCTGACCGCGCTCGAGGGAGCCATCGAGTCGACAGCGCGAGCTCTCCAAGCCACGCCACCGCCGGCGGCCGAGAACTCAGCCCGGCTCGACCTGGAGCGCGTGGCTGCCTTGGACCGAGTCCAAAGCATTCACAAGAAAAAGTGGCGGCTTTAGCTGATTCCCGGCGCGACATCGCCCTCCGGCCTTCGCAGCGTCCCGACCAGAGCGGAGAAAAACCAAGGCACGCGAAGGCGAAGCCCGCAGGGCGAAGCCTGAGGAGTGACGAGGCGCGGAAAACCGCCGGCGAGCAATCCCCATTGCGAGCCGCCGGATTTTCCGGCGGTGGGTGGGGGTGAGGAGCCGCTGCTTCGCCGCCGCGACGAGGGGGGCCCCTGCCCCCCGATTAGCGCACCGTGCAGAACTTCGACGCGATCGGTTGCGCTCGCGGGGCGGCCTGCGCTAAATGCCGCGGGCCGGTCGGCACCCGAACCCACTGCGGCCCGAACCCACTGCGGATTCGTGTCGCGGCGTGTGAGGTCCACGGGAATCCCCTCGGGGCCCATCTGGAATGCGTGACCGGTATGCTCCGAGAAATTCGGAGGCATGGTGGGTGTAGCTCAGTGGTAGAGCACTGGATTGTGGCTCCGGTTGTCGCGGGTTCAATTCCCGTCACTCACCCCGACCCGTCAGGAAGTTCGTAGCCGCCGCCGATTCGTTCGGCGGCGCGCGCGACGACAGCCTCCTCCGCAGTGAGAAATCTGCCCACGTCGAAATCAGTTTACAGCTCGAGTGGGGATGCCTACTTTCGATGGCGGAGATTCGTCAATGAAGGCTTTCGCTTCGTCCCTGGCCGCCGCCGTGCTGGCTTTCGGTTCCTCTGCCTGCACCGACGCGGCTGACCCGCTCCCGCAGGGTGGCGTCCACTTCACCACGCGAGCCCCTGGCAACGCTCCAAGCGGTACTACCTGCCCTTCGAGCGGTGATACGGCTGGGATCGGCACCGAACCGCCGTCGACGAACCCGGACATCAATCCCGATCCCGGTGAGCGCGTCATCGACGGACAGGGCAACGCCCAAGTGAGCTGTGAGGTGAGCGGTACGCGGAGCTTCAAGGTCGAGGGCGAGCTCATCGGACCAAACAAGTCACCGTTTGCCTCCAGCCAGGGCGAGATCAACTTCTCGATTTCCGGCGACGTAGTGGAAGAGAGCACGGGAACCGCTGACATTCAGCTGTTCACGCAGGATACCGGTCCGCTCGTGAGCGACCTCAACAAGCCCTGCACCGTCCGCGTGGACAAGGAGCCCCTGATCGTCGACGAAGGGAAGATCTGGGCGACGTTCTCCTGCCCGGCCATGATCAACCCCGGGACCCCGCAAACCTTTTGTTCGACCACCGGCGTGGTCGTCCTCGAAAACTGCAGTCGCTAGACTCGGCGCCTCCGGCCGAGCTCCCCCAGGTGAGCTCGGCTTCCCAACAGCCGCCCCAATCGGCAGACGATTGATCGACAGCTGCCCCGCCCGGGAGGAAACAGTCCTCAGGCGGCGGGCACGAAGTCCCGCCGCGAAGTTCGCGCCTTGCAGGTGCTGGCGTCAGCCGGGGTTGAACGAGCCGTCATCTGGAATCGTGGCGCGGAACTCGTCGATGGTGACCTCGTCCACCCGCACGACCACGGCCGTGATGTTGTCCTCGCCGCCGTGCTCGTTGGCCGTATTGATGAGTTTCCGGCAGGCCTCCGAAAGGTCCTCCGTTTCGAGAACGATGCGGAGAATGTCCTCGTCCTCGATCATGCCGCTCAGCCCATCGGAGCAGAGTACGTAGATGTCACCGGGCTCGGCGTCGTCTGCCTGAAGATCGACGGTCACCTGTTCCTGCATACCGAGGGCGCGCGTGATGACGTTCTTCGGGAGCTCACTGCGCTGCTCGTCGGTGAGCTCGGGCATGGCCAGGAGGTAGTCGTTGACGAGCGAGTGGTCGCGCGTCATCTGCTGGATCTCACCTTCGCGAATCCGGTACGCACGACTGTCACCGACGTGGCCGATGTACATCTTGCCCTTGCGGGGGCTGAAGAGGGCGCCCACGACCGTGGTCCCCATGCCGTGATGGTCCCGCGAACGGGAGCTCTGCTCGACGATCTGTCGGTTGGCGAGGCGGATGCCAGTCAGGAGGCGATTTTCCTCTTCGGACAGCCGAGCATCGAAGTGGAAGGGCCAAGTGACGTCCTCGGCGGCAGTCGCCTTGAAGAACTCGGTGATCGTTTCGGTAGCGAGCCGACTCGCTACGTCACCCGCCTTGTGCCCGCCCATGCCGTCAGCAACGACATACAGCTCGTGCTCGCTCAGGATCGCGAAGCTGTCTTCGTTGTGTTCCCGTTGCAGACCCACGTCACTGAGCCCGGCCCCCAATGCTCGCATTACCAAGCCATCCTCCCCTCAGTTTGCCTCTGAACGGCCTGGTAAGCAGTCGCTATCATGCTGGTTCCACCAGGGTTTCACGGGCGGAGCCGAGGTGTCAAGACGACGATCTTTGTTAGCAGGGGGGCGGACCCGCCCCCCTCGTCGCGGCGAGTGAATCGCCGCCCCTCACCCCACGGTCCCGCTGCGCTCC
>JBNKGC010000397.1:0-3060 GCA_050289625.1 Polyangiaceae bacterium
GATGGCCGTTCCTATTCGGGTTGTTCAGGACGCCGGCCTACTCAAGCCGTTGCTCCTCGACGTTCTGTCGGGCAGAGGGCGCCCGATCGAGGAGCTGACGGAGGCCATGAGCCTAGCGTATCGGGAGAACCCCAAGAGCTTTGCGCACTACGTGCGGAGAAACCCGGTCTCTGACGAGGAGATCGAAAAGCTCCTGAGCAACTTCAGGAACGCCGAGCGCGCCGATTTCGAGTACCTGTTCATGGTGGCCGAGGCCGCGATGGCGCGAGGTTTCGATGAGGTTGCCCTCGAAGCATCTTGGAGATCGCTCCGGTGTGGTCCGAAGGTCGACTACCTTCTGGCGAAGCATGCAAACGTGCTTGCCGGCGCGGTCTCGCCGCTAGCGGCGGCACACTTCCTAGCGGGCTACGCTGGGAGCGACCTGTTCACCCCTCTAGTTCGCAACCGGCTCGCGGGGTTCGTCACGCGGCTCGCCAAGTCGCAAGTGCCTTCACAATCAAGAACGACAATGGCATAAACCGTCGCTAAACCCATGGCGCCTGCTTTTCTCGTCGACTTGACGCGTCTCCTGGGGCGGCTTCACCACGCGACCCCTCGAGGTATTGATCGCGTCACCCTAGAGTACGCGCTGCGTTTCGATTCACCCTGGAGAAACACCCGATTTTGCGCTTGTGTTTCCGGGGAGTGGTGGGTCTTGCCACGTGTGCTGGTCACCAATCTACTGGTGGAGCTTTCGTCGCGTTGGCTTCGGCCCGCCTCCCCGCTGAATCGTTGTGCGGGCTGGGCGCTGGCGCGAAGCTTGAGGCGACCGAGGGTGCGGGAGATCGTCCTTCGAAACGTGGCGCGGCCGATGGCCTCGTCCGCGCTGCCCGACGGACCGATCATCTATCTCAACGTCTCGCATCGCTCCTGGTTGGATCTGGAAGGATTGCGTAACTCGCTCCCCGGACGAGATGTCTCGATCGTTGCGATGGTTCATGACCTGATGCCGATCACCTGCAGCAACTTCTTCCCGCAGAGCCTGTGCGAGGACTTTTCACTTGGTTTCAATAAGCTGGTGGAACAGGCTGAGCTGCTGCTCGTGAATTCCGAGCACACACGTCGCGAGGTGGTGGAGCGCGTCGGGTCCGGTGGCCGACGGGGTGCGCTTCACGTCGAGCCCATTCCTTTGGCCGTGCGGGTTGAGCGGGTGGGCACGGGGACGGCCGTTGCGCCGTCCTTCGTTCACATTGGCACCGTCGATCGGCGAAAGAACGTCGAGCTGCTGTTCGAGGTTTGGCGAGTCCTGTCCGAGGCGGGGGGGCGGGTGCCGACTTTGCACCTCGTTGGAGCGCACTCTCAGGAATTGCCTAGCAAGTGGAAGGCGATCGAGCGACATGTCCAGACCCACGAGGGCCTCGACGATGTCGGCGTTGGTCGCTTGCTCGAGGGCTCCCGCGCCCTCCTATTTCCCTCGACCGCGGAGGGGTTTGGGCTCCCCGTGGTGGAAGCACTTGCCCGCGGCGTCCCCGCTCTCGCGTCGGACCTTCCGGCGATCCGAGAAACCGTGGGGGGGCTCGCCGAGCTGCTTTCACCGGATGATGTGGGCGCTTGGGTTCGAGCGGTAAGCGACTACACCGAGGCTCGTAGTCCCCGCCGCCAGGCGCAGATCGCTCGGCTGAGTCGATATCGTGCGCCCACCTGGAGGGAGCATTTCGAACACCTGGATCGCGTCCTCTCCGAGCATCTCCAGCGGTCGAGCTTGACTAGCCAGTTGTTCCCACGGCGTGTTGCCTAGCAGCGCGCGTGACCACGACATCGTCGAAGTAGAGCGTCTGCCTGAGGGGCTGGGGGCTCCGATAGATCCCGAAGCTGATGTCGAGCGCCGCGTTTGGATGCCCGTGCCCTGACGTTGAGGCGTGGGGGTAGTTTCCCCAGCCCTCGGGATCGTATCCAATCGTCTCGCTTCCAACGAAGCCCGGACTCCCGTCGATGTCGTCGATCCAGATCGCGACGAATCCCGGCGGTTCCATGCCCAGGTGGCGTGGGGTGATGTCGAGCCGAACCGAGGTCCACTCTCCTCTCACGAGTGGTGCCGACGCGTACAGCTCACGAACCCCCGTCGCATCCAACCTTTCGACCGAGCAGTCGGGACTTGCCGCGCACGGGTTCGAACCGGTCGAATCGTCGAGGGCATAGAACCGTGCACGGAGTTGCGGGTCGATTTCCATCCGCAAGGGTGGCCCATACGGCGCGCCCTGAAACAACTGGAAAACGATGAAACGGCTTCCAGGCGTGGGGGCAGCGAACTCGACGTCGAGCATGATCGCGAACGAAATGGTTGCGGGTCGGCCGAATTCCAGCAGGTCGGAGCGCTGCCCGTATCGCCCGAAGGCATCAAGCATCAGCTTGTCCATCCCGTCGTCACTCTGAAGTGTCGGGGCCATCCAGACGCCAAGCGCGGAGTTCCGGTTCGTCTCCATCCGCTGAAGGATCCCGTGTGCCTGCGGTGCGCCCTTTTCTGCCAAGTGAAAGCGCGACCCGTCGGAAAGTAGCGATGCGTCCGTGGAGTCGTCGCATTGGCGGAGGAGCTCCCCAAAGGAAATGTGGAACGGGTCCGGGCGAGGCGCCGTGTCCGTCTGCAACTGGGCCTGGGCCGAATTCGGCAAGCACGGGACATCACGTACCGTTGCTTCGGGCGTCTCGACCTGACGAAACAGGCAACCGTTTTCGACCAGTAGTGCCAACGCGGTGGCGAGGCAGAGAGAGGGCCTCACACCAAGGTGAGGGGGCCAACAGTACCGCCGTCCCGGTTCGTTGGCGTTTCGCTCGCACCTGGCGACTCGAACTGGGAGCAGCCGTTGGTGCGTGAGTGCTCTGCGTCGGCGAACTAACTCAAGATTCGACGGTTTTGAAGCTCCGTCTTTGGCTTGACGGGGCGACCTTAGGTCCTGGCCAGAGCTTGCAGGGCTGTGCACCGATCGGAGAAACGGTGCGGCACGCTCGAGCAAGGAGCGGTGTCTCGTTTCGGGCCACTTGGTAGTAGTAGAGGCAAGGTAGCGCCGACCCCGAATGGTGCAC
>JBNKGC010000398.1:0-3036 GCA_050289625.1 Polyangiaceae bacterium
GTCGTGTCCGTCGACTTTGTCGGTCCAGATCCCCGACAGTCCAGTTCCCAAGGTTTGCGCAATGCGATCAAAGAGCAACCAGTCGGGCACTTCCGAGACCTGGATCTGACGGTGTTTTCGGCCGTCAGGCTGCGTGACTTGGACCCAATGGATGCTCATATGCGTATTTCGCTCCATGGCGATCACCAGTTTCGGAGCATGCCGATCACTCGTTTCGGTGGATGGCGATCACCGATTTCGGCGCTCCGATCGCTCATTTCGGTGATGGCGATCACCAGTTTCGGAGCATGGCGATCAGCATGAAACGTGCAGGACACACGAGCCGGGCAGGCTCGTAGGTCCAAGGGCGCCGGGTTCGGCGCCTGGCGAAGCGACGCTGGATGGTTCAGCGCCACGCCCCCGATGAGGGAGCGATGGCGACGAGGAGACTATCCATGCGACAGGTCAAAGAGATTCTTCGGCAGAAGTGGCTGCTGGAGCGGACCCACCGGGACATCGCCCGCAGTCTAGACGTGGGAGCGGGCACCGTGGGCGAGACGGTGAGTCGTGCCAGGTTGGCGGGGCTTGCGGACTGGGAGTCGATTGCCGGGCAATCGGAGGATGCGCTGGAGCAGCGTCTCTACGGGCCGAGGTTACCGATCCGAGCGAAACGGCCAGCGCCAGATCCTGCGCTTCTCGACATCGAGTTGCGCAAGAAGGGAGTCACGCTGCAGCTGCTCCACCTCGAGTATCTCGAGCAGCATCCGGACGGGTATCGCTACACACAGTTCTGTCAGCTCTACAAGGACTGGAAGAAGCGTCAGAGGCCGACGATGCGCCAGGTGCATCGCGCCGGCGAGAAACTCTTCGTCGACTATTCCGGCACCAAGCCTCGCATCGTCAACCCGCAGACGGGCGAGGTCCGTGAAGTCGAGCTCTTCGTCGCGACGCTGGGCGCATCGAGTTACACGTATGCCGAGGCGACGTACACGCAGTCGAGTCAGGACTGGATCCGCAGTCACGAGCGCGCATTCGCATTCTTCGGAGGCGTGCCCGAGGCCGTCGTCCCCGACCAATTGAAGTCGGGAGTGACCGCCCCGTGCCGCTACGAGCCAGGGGTGCAGCGCACGTACGAGGAGCTCCTGTGCCACTACGGTACGGCCCCGCTACCCGCACGGCAGAGGAAGCCTCGCGACAAGGCGAAGGTCGAGGTGGGAGTCCAGGTGGCGCAACGCTGGATCCTGGCTCGCCTCCGCAACCAAACGTTCCACTCACTCGCCGAGCTGAATGCCCGGATCCGGGAGCTTCTCATCGAGCTCAATCAACGGACGATGCAGGCCTACGGCGTGAGTCGTCGTGAGCTCTTCGAGAGGCTCGACCAGCCTGCATTGCGCCCGCTGCCCGACACCCGGTTTGTTTACGGCGAGTGGTGCTTCAAGAAGCTCGGCATCGACTACCACATCGAGGTCGAAGGCCACTACTACTCGGCGCCCCACACGCTGAGTGGCGAGAAACTCGACGTGCGTGTTTCGGCGACGACCGTGGAGATCTGGGTACGTGGCAAGCGCGTCGCGTCGCATCGTCGCGGCCAGAAGAAGGGACGCCACACGACGAATCCGGCGCACATGCCGTCGTCCCATCGTGCACACGCAGAGTGGTCCCCCTCCCGCCTCGTGCGCTGGGCCACGAAGGTCGGTCCTGAGACGGCGACGCTCGTCGCGTTGATTCTGCGCGACCGGCCTCACCCCGAGCAGGGATACCGCTCGTGCCTCGGCATCATGCGTCTCGGCAAGCAGTACGGTCATGAGCGTCTGGAAGCCGCGAGCGCGCGAGCCGTGGCGGTCGGCGCCCGGTCCTACAAGCACGTCGCGTCGATCCTGAAGAACGGGATCGACCGCTTGCCACCTCTCGAACCCCAGGAACCCGCGAACAACAACCGAGTGGTCCACGCCAACGTGCGTGGACCCGACTACTATCAAGGAGATAACGATGCTGAATGAAGCAACCGAAGACAAGCTGAGGGCTATGAAGCTCTCTGGGATGCTCACCGCGTGGGCCGAACAGCGAGCAACGCCAGCTGCAGAGGAGCTCGCTTTCGACGAGCGTTTTGGACTCATCGTCGACGCCGAGGAACTGAGTCGAGAAAACCGACGGCTCAAACGGTCCATCAGCCAGGCGAAGCTCAAACTCAGCGATGCCTGTGTCGAAGGGATCGACTATCCAGCGAAGCGGCGCCTCGACAAGTCTGTCGTGCAACAGCTCGCCACTTGTCGTTGGATCGCCGAGACGCAGCACGTGACCATCACTGGTGCGACCGGCACCGGCAAAACGTACCTCGCTTGCGCCCTCGCTCACCAAGCGTGCCGCAAGGGCTACCGCGCCCTCTACCGGCGCATGCCTCGCCTCTTTCAGGAACTTCGCCTCGCCCGGGCCGACGGCTCCTACCCGCGACTCCTCGCTCGCTTCGCTCGCACACACGTGCTCGTCATCGACGACTTCGGCATCGCTCCCCTCGGCGAACAAGACCGCCAAGATTTGCTCGAACTTCTCGACGACCGCTACGATGTCGCCTCCGTCGTGATCTCCGGCCAACTGCCACCGGACAAGTGGCACGAGTACATCGACGACCCCACCCTGGCCGACGCCATCTGCGACCGGATCCTCCACCGAGCCCACCACATCAAGCTCTCCGGACCCTCCCGGCGAAAGGAACGAGCACCCCAAAGCTGACAACCCAACTCACCAGCGTCGCTTCGCTCCGATCTCCCTGATCGCGATGCCCGAACCGACTGATCGGCATGGCGAAACAAGTGATCGCCATCAGCGAAATGGTCATCTGGTCGCTTGGTGCGCGGCCTCGCATCCCAGAACCTCTGGAGCGAATCTGCGACGTCGACCTCGTTCGACGCTGGCGCGAAGAAAAAGGAATGCTTGCGCTCAACTTCAGAACCCCAGACGGAGGTACCGAGGTCGATCTGATGGTGAGCGAAAGCGATCGCTTCGATAAACTCGAGAGCCGTGCCGTAGTCGTCAACGTCGAGGGCCGAAGCTTTTCTG
>JBNKGC010000399.1:0-2958 GCA_050289625.1 Polyangiaceae bacterium
CGACGACTGTCAGAGCAAAATCGTATCGGCTTGCAACGAGATGACCGCGTCCAGCACCCTGGTTCAAGAGGTGTCACGCCAGAGCTGCATTCAGTCGAATCAGCCCAACCAATATTACCACGAGAACTGGACCGTCTTGGCCAAGCGCGTCGCTTGTCCGCAGCACTTGATGGAGGTCACGGGCTGTAAGATCCCGACGGACGGCTTGCCCGCACCCGAGCCGACAGTTCAAACGGCCGAGCAAGCGGCCGCCGCGGGCTTTGGCGCGGAGACGGGGGGGCAGAAATACCACACAACGACCATGCAAGACTGCTGCATGCCCACCTGCGCCTGGGCCAACAACGTCAGCGTCACGACCGTGGACGGCTACGATTCGTTCTACTCGTGCGATGATACCGGCGCGCCGCGCACGGAGTGAGCGCGGTGGCCGCTCGCGCACTCGATGCTGACGATCGGACGCATCGGATGGGCGTTGACGGAAAGCTCCTGGCGAAGCCATGAAGAACTCGCTGCATGGTAGGCTCCGTGCTTCGGAGGGCGGGCCCTCAAGTAGCGCTTGAACTCGCGGCTGAACTGCGAGGCGCTCGCGTAGCCCACGCCGTGTGCCGCCCCTTCGACCCGCGCGCCGTCGAAGACGAGCAGTGCCTTGGCTTTGGGGACGTGCAGACGGAGTTGTTCGGTCGAGTGTCGTTGCGCGGAGTTCGTCCTGAAGGCGAAGTGAGCGTCCGTGTCGAGCATACCCGCCGACTGTTCGGTCGGAACATGTCCGCGGGGGGGGGTGACCGAAAGGGCACTCCTTGCTCACGGTTCGCTCCGCTACTGAGTGAGCGGAGGCTTACCCATCCCGATGAAGAACGAGATCGTCGTGGCCAACGTGAGCTCCAAAGACTGGCGCTGGAATGGGAGCAGCCTTGGCCCAACCTGGGATGGTCGCATCAAGCCCGACCTTGCCGCGCAAGGAAATCCCCACGCGTGGTCCGTTCACATGCCAGAAATGACCGTAGATCTGGACTACGTCCGCATCGAGGGTCCCAATGCTCGAAGCTGGGATTTCGATGCGACCACGTCCGACTGGTCCTGGGCGGGCGGCTTCGGCGACGGAGGATGGTGGGAGCGGTTCAACGTGTCCGACATGCATCAGGGTGATGGAACCTTCAGCTCCATCGTCAACCCTTCGCCTTGGGGGCAAGCGTGGGTCAACCGCCCCTTCGTTGCGACGCTCAAGGAGCCTGATGCGGTCACCCCGCTCGAATTCGATGGTCACCCCGATGACGTCGTTCACGTTCGGTACCGCACGGCCAATGCCCCGCTTTGGGAGAAAGCACCGTTCGAAGTCCGCTTTGGTGAGACCGCGGGCCAAATGGCCGCCTCGGCCGTCGTCCCCCTGCAACCCGACGGGGAGTGGCACGAGGCGGTCTTTCCAGCCAGTGAGTTCCTCACCATGGAATCCGGACCACCGAGTATCACCGGGGTCCGGACCTCGCCACCGGCTACGGCTTGGTGGATGTCGAGGCAGCGAGCACGCTCCTCGCCGCGGAGTTCAACCGGCGGGCGGTGGGTGACCCTCCTCACATCATCGAGCGCGAGCTGAATACCGCGGCTGGCGATGCCTACGACATCGAGGTGAAGCCGGGCCACCATGAGCTCAAGGTCACTTGGCGTGGGACGACCCCGCGGCCTCGACGTCCTCGGCCAACACGGAGCCGAAGCTCGTGAACAATCTCGACCTGCTGCTGAAGGGGCCTGACGGTCTCTACTACCTGCCTTGGAGCATCGAACAACCCTACGTGCCAACGGACGAAACCGATCCCGAGTTGGTGGAACCCGAGCCGATCACTGCAAGTGACATCAAGCCGGCGAGACGAGACCGACCCAACAACCGCGACAATCTCGAGCAGGTTCTCGTGGAGAACCCGGAGCCCGGGACTTGGCGTGTTTTCGTTCTTCCTGGCGCCCTCACTCTTCCTCCTCAGGATTATTCCCTGGTGCTGCCGCAAGAAGCGGACCCGAGCGTGCTCCATGGTGGGAAGCTCGCGTTCTTGAGTGATCGAACCGGTGCGCCCCACGTCTTCGTCAAGGATTTGGATGCCGGGACCCCGCCCCGGCAGATCACGAGCGACGGATGGCCGTGGAGGCCGGGTGCTCCACAGATTTCTCCGGATGGGAAGTACATTGCCTTCATCCTTCGGGACTACCGGGCCGAGCCGGACCACGAAGACATCCTCTTGATCATGACCGGGGCTCGCTCGATCCGTACCGTTATCCGGTCGCCGGCCCTTGGCTATCAGTACGCCCGTTACCCGAGTTGGTCGCCGGGAAGCGATCAGCTGTTGCTCACCGTGTTTGATACCTGGGGTGATCGGGGGCTCTTGACCGTCGACGTCAACTCGGGCGGACAGGCCAGCGCGAGCACGGCAAACCTCGTCATTCCGCTCAGCGTGGCCCCCGACGCGCCCGACGTGACCGCGGGGGTCTATTCCAAGGATGGGCGCTACATGTTCTTTCGTGCCGACAACCAGGACTACGCGGCCGGGCTGTTTCGCGCGCGCGTCGATGGAACTGCAATCGAACGCATCTGGGGAAACAACGAGCCCATCCGGCTCGCGTACTCGCCGAGCGTCTCACCCGATGATCGCTTCGTCATCTTCAATTCCGAAATGCGACAAGAGGATCCCGAGCAGTACCTCGACGACGAGCTGCTTCGGGTCGGTGTCCACTCCGGAGTGGTCGAGCAACTCACGCGAGCTCCCGGTAGCGAATATGGCAGCTACGCATGGGGCGGAAGCGGAGAGCACGTCATGCAGTCCTCGCCTAGCTTGGGTGAGAACAACGACCTCTTCCTCGTGTACGAGGACGCCCGGGTGAAGGCCGACATCGCGGATCCCGACAACGCCTACAACGACTGGGCCGCTTGTTGGACGAAGCCGTGACTGAGCGCGCGCTGCCCTGAGGGGGACT
>JBNKGC010000400.1:0-2950 GCA_050289625.1 Polyangiaceae bacterium
CGGCGATTCACTCGCCGCGACGAGGGGGGCGGGGCCGCCCCCCTGCTAACAGCTAGGGGGATGAGGGGTGTCACGAAGCTCGGAAGCGCGCTTGCGCCGTGCTCGCCAGTTCGAGGGGGTGCGGTGGCGTATCGAATCTTTCGGGGCTTGTGTTTGGCTTGGCTTGCGGTTGCCTGCACCGACACGCCGCCCCCCCGATCCCCCGCGCTGACCGTTCCCGCCGACGAGCGACCGGAGACGGTGGGCGGTGTGGTTTCCGCAGACGTGGAGCAACCCGCTCAGCGCTTCGACTGGCAGTCCTGGTCGAAAGAGACCTTCGACAAGGCTCGGGCCGAGAAGCGCTTCATTCTGATCTACGGTTCGGCGGCGTGGTGCCACTGGTGCCACGTCATGGAGGAGTCCACCTTTCGCGATCCGGGCGTAGGCCGTCTGATCCAGTCGCGCTTCGTGGCCATCAAGGTGGACGTCGACGCGCGCCCGGACATCGAGGAGCGCTACGGCAAACAGGGCTGGCCGACCACCGTGCTGCTCACCCCGGACGGAGAGGAGCTCGGCCAGTTCAGCGGCTTCATGCCTCCTGAAGAGCTACGCCCCATCCTCGAAAGGGTGGAGGAGCAGGGGATGCCGCCTCGGGACGTCATCGACGCCGCGGCGCCAGGCCCCGCCTCGGCTCCCGTCGCAGCGCTCGACTGGGTGATGCTCCGCACGCTGCGCGACATGGGCTGGTACTACGACCCCCGGGAGGGGGGCTGGGGCACGCGTCAGAAGGCACCCCTCGGGGAAAACATTCAGGTCGACCTTCGGCGGGGCGCGCGGGGGGACGACGATGCGATGAAGCGGGCCGTCTTTTCTCTCGACCGGCAGTCGGTGCTGATCGATCCGGTTTGGGGTGGCATCTACCAGTACTCGAGCGGCGGGACGTGGAGAGCGCCCCACTTCGAGAAGCTCCTCGGCTCCCAGGCGGTGAACCTCGAGGCATATGCCCTCGCCTATCAGCTCACGACCGAGGAGCGGCAGCTCGAACGGGCCCGCTCCATCCTTTCCTACGTCGAACGATTTTTGACGAGCGATGCGGGGGCCTTCTACGCCAGCCAGGATGCCGACGTCGGGACTCACGATCCCGATCAGGAGGTGACGGACGGCGCCGAGTACTACCCCAAAGACGAAAGTCAGCGCCTCGAGATGGGGATTCCGTGGGTCGACAAGCACGTGTACGCCCAAGAAAACGGCATGATGATCGCCGCGCTGGTTGCACTGCATCGGGCGGTCCAGTCGACGGGAGACCGTGAAGACGGCACTTCGCCCCTCGCCTTGGCCCAGAAAGCCTACGATGTCGTGCGCGCGAGCCACGTCGCTTCCGACGGGTCGGTAAAGCGCGATGCCGAGAGCGATCGGGACGTGCGCTACCTGGTCGACGCGGCGGCCTTCGGTCGCGGTGCCTGCGAGCTGTCGCGCATCACTGGCGACAGCGAGCAGAAGGCAACCGCGCGGCTCATCGCGACTCACATGCGGGAGAGCTTTCGTGATCCGGACACGGGCGCTTACTTTTCCCACACCGAGGACCCTGCGGCCTTCGGTGTGTTCGCCGAGCGGGAGAGGCCGCTCGGGGCAAACGTCGAGGCCGCGCGATTCTTCGCCTGTCTCGGGCGTATCGAGCGCACTGAGGCCGATCGTGAGGAGGCCCGGCGTATCCTGGCGGCGATCGCGACGCCCGCCGCGCTCGACGAACAGGGGCGGATGTTGGGCGGATTCCTGCTCGCGCTAGACGACGCGGGGATCCGACTTCCGGGCGAGAGTCTTCCCCGTGGGAAGTCCTCGACAGAGACCGCAGCGCCCGCGGAGCGGTGAGTTACGGGCTGTTCAGAATACGCCCGGTGTTGTGCCGTTTCGTCCCGTCTGATTCTGGCCCGCCTCGACGGCTAGTTGATCGACGAAGTCGTTCATCGGGTGGCCGCTGTGGCCCTTGACCCAACGGAAGCGGACGTCGTCGCGCGAGCGAACCAGCTCCACCAGGGGCTCCCACAGATCTCGGTTGGCGACCGGCTGCTTCTTGGAGTTCACCCAGCCGCGGCGGAGCCAACCCTGCCACCAACGATCCTTGAAACAGTTGACGACGTAGGTGGAGTCGCTCACCACCACGAGGGGGCCTTCGTGATTCTGGACGGCATCCAGCGCGGCTTGTAGCTCCATGCGCTGGTTCGTCGTTTCTGAGGCGGATCCGCTTTGGAAGCGGCCACCGACGGCTGCCCAAGCCCACCCTCCCGGGCCGGGATTTCCGCTGCATGCGCCGTCCGTGTAGACGACCGTTACTTCGTTCTCCATCGTGAGCGATGACCGCTATAGTGCGCTGCCGGAGAAGTCGCAATTCGACCTTCCGCCACCGAACCTCGGCAAAATCCTCGTTCTGTTTTCAACCCGTGCCTTCGGCGGCAGGGTCGTTCGTGTCGATAGGAACGTTGCGAAGCTCGCTTCTCACGGGTGGCCGGAGTCGATCTTCGAGTCGTCGTAACGCGGTTCCGAGGGCTTCGCGATGGACTGGTTTCGTGAGGTACTCATCCATTCCTGCCGCCAGACACTTCTCTCGATCCCCTGTCACCGCGCACGCCGTGAGCGCGATGATCGGAACCGGAGGAGCCCCGGCCCGTCGCTCCCGGGCTCGGATTTCCCGCGTCGCTTCGAAGCCGTCCATCACGGGCATGTGGCAGTCCATGAGGATGAGATCGAAGGCGCCCGCGTGGTAGCGCCGCACGGCCTCGGCGCCGTCGCAAGCGACGACGGACTCGCAACCGAAGCTGGTGAGGAGCTTCTTGGCCACGAACTGATTGGTGACGTTGTCTTCGACCAAGAGCACGCGCATAGGCTGAATCGCCTTGGCGGCGCGGGGGGGTGAGGGATCGGTGGCGCGGCCCCGCGCGCGCCGTGCCGGCAATTCGAGCCAGAAGGTCGAGCC
>JBNKGC010000401.1:0-2876 GCA_050289625.1 Polyangiaceae bacterium
GCATGTGTGGCGCTGTCGTACTTTTGTTCGTGCGAGGGCTCGCTCGCGCCGCACTCCTGCGCAATTATTGAGATATTACACGGGGGCGCCGCCCCTTTCGCGACTGCAACGTGAGCAAGGAAGACCATCTGGACGCCACCGTCGAGGTCACGGTGACCCGTGATCACGAGGGCTTGGTGCAACTGCTCGCCTCGAGCAACAAGGCAATGCTCCTCATCATGACCGGGGATCGCATGGGGCAGCGTTCCGTGCTCGGAGAGGAGTCGTTCGTCATCGGCCGCGGTTCGGGATGCGCGCTGGTACTGCAGAGCGATGCGATCAGTCGGCAACATGCGCGCATCGAGTGGACGGGGACGGGACACCGTCTGATCGACATGAACTCGACCAACGGATGCTTCGTCAACTACCAGCGTGTCGCTCAGCACGACTTGCGCGATGGAGATCAGGTCCAGATCGGGAAGATCCTGCTGAAGTATTTGAGAGGCGACAACGTCGAGGCCGCCTACCACGAGGAGTTCGAGCGGCTGGTTCGGCACGACGCGCTCACCGGGGCTCTCAACAAAGCGGCGTTCGACAAGGAGCTGCGTGTTGCGATTTCAGGACTGGACGTAGGGCAGAGCCTCAGCCTGGTGCTCTTCGACCTCGATCACTTCAAACAGATCAACGACGTGCACGGTCACACGGCGGGCGACATGGTGCTCCAGAAAGCAGCGGAGCTTGCGGCCGAGTGCATCGCTCCTCCAAGTTTGTTCGCGCGCGTGGGCGGTGAAGAGTTCGCCATCATCGCCAAGGGAAAACCCGCCCAGGACACGGCTCGGTTGGCCGAACGCATTCGGTCGACGATCGAGGCGCATCGGTTCGTCTTCGACGAAAAGCCGATCCAGGTGACCATCAGCCTTGGCGTATGCGAAGTCGGTTCCGACGCGCAGTCGGCGGAGTCGCTCTATGCGGGTGCGGACAATCAGCTCTATGCGGCCAAACGCAGCGGTCGCAACCAAGTGCGGGTCGCCTGACCCGCCTCGAGGTGAGCCCTTCCGACCCGGGGCGGCGTTCTTCGCGCATCGGTCACGATAGTGAAAACCCCCCGGGGCGGTTGCCACCGGGGGTCGTTTTCCGTGCCAAGAGCGCGGCCGCCGAGGTTGGCGACCCTGCTCCGATCAGCTCGCTTTGCGGGCGCCGCTTCGAGGACGGGGGCTCGACTTCGGAGTCGCGCTCTTGCTGCTCTTCTTGGGCGCGGCGGTCTTTGCTTTCGGTGCCGCGGGCTTCTTCGCCCGCCCGCCGCCCGTGGAACCCAGGAGATCGGACGCGACCTGCTTGGCCCGGCTCGTGCTCTCCCACGTGAACTCGTTGCGGCCGAAGTGACCGTAGGCTGCAGTCGGACGATAGCCGGGGCGGAGGAGCTTCAGTTCGTTGATCAGCGATCGCGGGCGGAAGTCGAACGCCTTGGCGACGTAGTCGGCGAGGACCGCGTCGTCCACTTTGCCAGTGCCGAACGTGTTCACGTAGACGCCCATCGGCTTGGCGACACCGATGGCATAGGCCACCTGAACTTCGCAGCGACGAGCGATACCCGCAGCGACGAGGTTCTTGGCGACGAACCGCGCGTAGTAGCAGGCTGAGCGGTCGACCTTGGAGGGGTCCTTGCCGCTGAAGGCTCCGCCGCCGTGGCGACCCATTCCGCCATAGGTGTCGACGATGATCTTGCGGCCGGTGAGCCCGGCGTCGCCACACGGTCCACCGACGACGAAGCGTCCCGTCGGGTTGATCCAGTACTTGGTGTTCTTGTCGAGGAGACTCGCCGGCAGCGCCTTCTTGACGACGAGCTCCATGATCGCGTCCTTGAGCGCCTTGTACTTCACGCTCTCCGAGTGCTGGGTCGAAATCACCACCGAGTCGATGCGCTTGGGCCGATCGTTGTCGTATTCGACCGTGACTTGGCTCTTGCCGTCGGGACGCAGGAAGTCGACCTTGCCCTGCTTGCGAATCGTCGCCAGCTGCTTCGTCAGCTTGTGCGCGTACATGATCGGCGCCGGCATCAGCTCGGGCGTTTCATCGCAGGCGTAGCCGAACATCAGGCCCTGGTCACCTGCGCCCTGCTCCTTGAACATGCCCTTCCCTTGGGTCACGCCCTGAGAGATGTCGGGAGACTGCTGCTCGACCGCTGTCAGGACGCCGCAGGTGTCGGCATCGAAGCCCATGGCCGAATCGGTGTAGCCGATCTCCTTCACGGTCTTCCGAACGATCGCCGCGTAGTCGATGGTGGACCTGGTCGTGATTTCTCCGGCCAGGAGGACGAAGCCCGTCTTTACGGCGGTTTCGCACGCGACGCGGCTGTTCGGATCACCCTTCAGTGCTGCATCGAGGATGGCGTCGGAGACGGCATCGCAAATCTTGTCGGGGTGACCTTCGGTCACGGACTCGGAGCTAAAGACGTAGTTAGCCATGTCTCTCCAGTGAAACTCTGCTTGGGGCGCCCTCCTCGGGACGCTTGGTTGAGACCCCCGCCCCTGTGCGAACCTCGAAGCGGCCATCGAGGGCTTCGAGGAATGCCCGCTGAGGCAAACGGTGCGGGACCCTATCACGGAAACGGCAGCTCTGGGATGGGGCAGAGCGTCCTGGATCACCGTGAAACGGGGGTCGGGGCGAAGCTCCCATCCTCCGGCGAAGAACGCCCTGCGGCCCCGCTTCGCTTAGGAGCCCCAAGACCCCGCTCGCGATGGCTCCGAGGCAGCGGCTGACGAGCAAAAGTGCCCGAATGGGCTAGTCGCTGGGGCGGACCACGTTTCGGGGAAACTAGGGGGCGCTCCAGGATCTAGATCCCGGCGCGAAATGGCGCTTCGAGCGTCGCGCACCCCCAAGGGGGTGAGGGCGCGCGA
>JBNKGC010000402.1:0-2849 GCA_050289625.1 Polyangiaceae bacterium
CCGGCGGACTGCGGGGTGAGGAGGAGCGGCTTCGCCGCGACGACGAGGGGGGCGGGGCCGCCCCCCTAAAAGAACGGCTCGTCGACCTTGCGATAGATCGTTCGCGTAGAGATACCGAGAAGCTGCGCGGCCAGTGACTTGTCGCCGCTTGTGTGTCGCAGGGTCTCGCGAATCAACCGCTGTTCGACCTCCGCGAGCGGGGTGCCGAGCGCGATGGTCAGAGCCGTCACGTCCTGGGCCTCGGCCTCGGCAACGTTGTCGGGCAAATCCGCCAGGGTCAGGCTGTCGCCTCGGCAAAGCACCGCCGCGCGTTCCATCGCGTTTTCGAGCTCGCGTACGTTGCCAGGCCACCCGTAATCGCACAGCCGCTGCATCACTCCGGGTGGAACCTCCAGACGCGCCCTTTGATTCTTCCGGCAGTAGACGCCGAGAAAATGGTCCACGAGGAGAGGGACGTCTTCCCGGCGAGAGCGCAGCGGCGGCGCTGTCACGGCGATCACGTTCAGGCGATAGTAGAGGTCCTCGCGGAAGCGACCCGCCTCGACCTCGGCGGCCAGGTCGCGATTCGTAGCCGCCACGATGCGAACGTCGGCCTTGATCGTGTTTCCTCCCACGGGCTCGTACTCACCCTCCTGTAGGACTCGCAGGATCTTCACCTGAACGGCGGGACTGAGCTCGCCGATCTCGTCCAAGAAGAGGGTTCCACCTCGAGCCTTGGAGAAGCGACCATCTTTCTTGCCCACCGCGCCAGTGAAGGCCCCGCGCTCGTGGCCGAAGAGCTCCGCCTCGAGAATGCTCTCGGGGATCGCTGCGCAGTTGACCGCGACGAAGGGTCCCGCCGTCCGGGTGCTCCGCGAGTGAATGTAGCGAGCGATGAGCTCCTTCCCCGTTCCGCTTTCGCCGAGTACGAGCACGGTGGCGCTGGAAGGTGCAGCCTGGTTGGCGACGTCGAGAACCCGGCGCAGCGCTGCGCTCTGCCCGACGATCTCCCTCGACGTGAGCAAGCGAAGCTCTTCGCGGAGGGTGCGATTTTCAGTCACGAGACGCTGCCGCTCGGCCGCCTTCCTGACACTTTTGACGATCGTCATGCGTTTGAGAGGTTTTTCGACGAAGTCGTAGGCGCCCTCCCGCATGGCGAGCACAGCCGTTTCCACTGTCCCGTACGCCGTCATCATCACGACCTCGGTGTCGGGAGAGACCTCCTTGATGGCCCGCAGAAGCTCCACCCCGTTGATTCCGGGCATCATCAAGTCGGTGAGGACCACGTCGACGCGGTGCTTGCGAGCCGCCTCGAGAGCCGGCTTGGCTCCATCGGCTGTCAGCACACGAACCCCTTCCTTTCGGAGGATCTTTTCGATCGAAAGCAGATTGCTCGGCTCGTCGTCGACCACGAGAACGGTCACATCCGAAAGATCCGCGCTCTGCTGCTCACCAGCGGGCGTTGCCACATCGTCAGCCATGGCGCCATAGTGGCACGACCCAAGACACGTTGGCAAGCCATGTGTCAGTTAGGCGAGCGCTAGCCCCGGCCGCGCCGGGGGGCCGGAACGACGCCGGGACGCTCCGGACGAGCTCCCACCACGTGGATCGGAGCCCCGGAGCGACAAAAAAGGGGGGACCGGCGTAGCGCCGACCACCTCCGGTAGGGACCGTGTTCAGCGGATCAGCTTCCGGTAGGAACCGTGTTCAGCGGATCAGCTTCCGGTAGGAACCGTGTTCAGCGGATCAGCTTGGAAAGCGCCTTGAACTCGTGGGTTCCGGAGCGCCCGAGGAGATCGAACGCCACCGTTTCCGCCGTCGTCACGACGGCACCCGCACGCGCGCAGAGCTCGAGGCCGATGGCTCGGTGATCGTCCCGACGCGACACGACCCCGTCGCTCGGCACGTGGACCGAAAATCCGGCCGCCACGAGATCGCGCACCGTTTGGAAAACGCAAACATGCGCTTCCATTCCCACAACGACCACCGTGGACACGCCTTGCCCCAGGGCCTCCGCGAATCCCGCCGCATCGCAGGCGCTGAATTCCGTCTTCTCCAATCGCGTCCCACCGGCTCGCTCGAGACCCTGCACGACCTCTGGAAGCGTGCCTCCCAGGCCTCGCGGATATTGCTCGGTCGACACCGTTCGAAGGCCGAGCAGCCGCGCGGCCTCGAGCAGAATGCGGGAGGCACGCTCCACGTCCCGCATCCGCTCTTCGGGCATCACCTGCGAGAGCTTCTCTTGAACGTCGACCACGACGATCGCCGTCGACGCTGCTGTCAACCTCTGCATGCCCCCTCCCGAAATCACTTGGCTCGAATCATTCGGCATCGATCTGCGAAGGAAGCGCGTCGTCGCAGGATTCGGCGAGCGCGTTCGCGGCTTGCGCGAGCTTCTTGAGCTCCTTCGGCTCCACGTAGTCGTCACTCGAGAGCACGAGCCGCTCGACTCGTTCGTTCGACTGCAAAGCGTCGATGATTTCGTCCAAGTCGTTCTCGGTGACTCGCCCGTAGAAATAGTCGTCCGGTTCCACCGCAATGGTAGGACCCACCCAACAGGTATCCAGACAGCTCGAGGTGCACGCTCGCACCTCCGTATCCCAGAGACCCCGCGCCTTGAGCCGAGCCTTCAGCGCCGCGTGCAGATCGACCGCTCCCCGCGCCGCACACGAACCTTTGGGGGTCCCGTCAGGTCGGCGGTTCACACAGACGAACAGGTAGCGCTTGCGCTTTGCCATGGGACGAACACCGGTGTGCGCTGGCGGAGCACGACCGTCAAGTGCCGCCGCTGTCTCCCATAGCTGTTTGAAGGAGGGCTTTCCCAGCCCCCCTCGTCGTCGCGGCGAAGCCGCTCCTCCTCACCCCACAGT
>JBNKGC010000403.1:0-2830 GCA_050289625.1 Polyangiaceae bacterium
AGTCAGGGGGTGGTGCGGGGGGCGGCACCGGGGGCGGGTCGTTTGGCATCGCAGGGAGCGGAGGTGGGCTTTCCGACTCGTGTGAGGAGGTGGCTGGAGCAGAGGAGCGCACGGCAAATTACATCGCCTTGGACGAGGAACCGTTCGCGTTCGAGGTTGGTTCCATGGATGCATCATCAGGATCTGGTGGCGCCGACGGCCTTGGCGATTCGGGATGTGTGAGCGATCCGAACGACGTTTCCGTGGTGACCTGTGAAGGGTTTGCGACGGTCGGCCAGACGGACACGGGTCCCGTGCTCTCGTTTGCCGACGGATCGACTTTGAGTTGGCAACTGGAAGAGTTCAGTCCGGGAGCCTTGGCTGAAGCCAACTTGGTTCAAGTTGAATATGCTCGAGACCGCTACGTAATCTGCGCCTTTTGTGGGGCCACGCCCCGGCCCTCCCTGCGCATCACTGATCCGACAGACCCGGACGTCAGCCTCTTGTATTGGGCTTCGAGTACCAAGGGCTCGGGGATGGACGGCGCGGAAGAAGCTTTGGGTGTCAGCCTGAGTCAGGAGGGCTATTGTTCGGCGCCATCCTACGCCGACTGCTACCTGGACACTCGGACGCTCTACTACGACACGCTGCTCGGGAGCCCTGTCAATCAGCGCGTCGAGTATGGGGTGCCGACGGCGGTCATGACGGACAATGGCTCCTTCACCTTCTACGCCGCCGAGTTTTCCGAAGAGGGAACGAGGGATGAAAACTGCCAAGATGGTCGAGGTCTCTCTTACGGCGGCCAGGTGCTGTTGATTCGCAACTGATCCGAGCAGAGTGAACGCAATCGGTGTGCCCCACTCGCCAGGAGTCGTGCAAGGAACTGCCGGTGTTGCTCTCTTCCAGCAAGAACTTTGACAGCCCCCCGCGATCTCGTGATTCATCGCGTGGTGACGATTGCCATGAGTTTCCGGGCGAACGCCCTCAGCCAAGCCCGAAGCCACGCATTCCTACCTGCGAACGCGGCACAGCACTACGCCCACCGGTTGCCTGCCACCACACTGTTCGGGACCGGAAACGGTCGGGTGAACCCTCACCGGCAGGACTTCCACGGCATGCGTCACATTGTCGTGCAGGGGGACGACCAGATTGCGCATGTCAACATGACGCAAACGAACACGCCTCGTGGTAGCGCCGTGGTGGTGTCGCCAACCTTGGCTCGACGACCGCGCCGACAGAACGATCCGAACGGGCATGGGTCGGTGGTCGTCGCGACACCCAACGATTCGTTCCCTTCGTACTTCTTGCCGTGGGATTCTCGCGGGGCGGTCGTCGAATTGAGCATTCCCCGCGACACGGGGCCTCGTTTCTTCTTCACCGCTGTGTTGAGCGGATGCACAATTCTCTTTTGTGGCCCGGCCCACACGCCAACGGTCTATCACTGCGGAACAGCAGGATTGACCGGCGGAGGTCAGCCGACCACGGGCGACTCCAACCAGTTCTTTCTCGACCTGGTGCGCAAATGTCGCATTCACCTGGGGTTGGGCCGTCAGGACGGAGCCCTGGCGACGGACAACCGACGCGTTCTGAGCACCGACTACATGGTGAAGAACGGGGTGAATGCCGGCATCGCTCTGGCCATGCAGAACATCTTTCAAAACGAACGAAACTATTTCGCCCAGCGAGGCTATCGGCTCGAAGTGGTCGAGCCCTGGGGCTCCGTGTTCGGTGTTCGAACTGCCGGCAATTGGGCTTTCTATCTTCAGGTCAACGCGACCTACGTCTACCGCCGCGAAGCGGAAGTCACCGAATGGGACATTTGGTGGGTCGGTGGAACCTATCTCCCGCTCCCTTGGCGAATGACCCGGGATACGACCCAGTCCAATCCTCAGCACGCGGTGGCCAAGCCGCTGTTCACCCAGAAGATCTTTCCGACGCGCGACGGACAGGTCAACGGTGTCCGCGGCACGGGCATCAACCTCGCGTGACGCGGTCGCTGCGGGAGCCTGTTTCCTCGTGGAAACAGGGGGACGACCTCAAACCACCATCCGGTCCGGCTTTATCGGCTTTCACGCGCGGGTCGCGCAGCCGCGTTCGACTTTCGTTCCGTTGCGCCGATGTCGACGACGATGGTCTCGTTGGCGTCGCCATCGCAGCGCCGGGGGAACCCGAAGCCGCGCCCATCGTCCGCCAGGGGCACCTCGTTCTCGTCGAGGGCGAGGGCGTCGCTTCCGGCATCGAGGATGAGCGCAACTTAACATGGTGCTTTGAGAGTTCCTACCCACGAGAGCTTGCGTCGAGGAGACGACGGTCGTGCCGCTCACCACCGAGCCTCGCTTCCTCCTGTCGAAGTTGTTGAACGACATCTCACGCGTTTCGGTGAGCGACTCTTCGAACTTCGGAGGGCGACCGGGCTCGATTGCCCTCAGCCCGTCAGGTGCCTGAGCTTCGTTTGCAGATGGGCGCGAGCTCGGCTCAGGCGCTTGCGCACGGTCTCGGGAGCGAGAGCGAGGCGCGCGGCGGCTTCCGTTCCGCTGAGCTCGTCGACCTGGGTCAGGAGCACGACAGTGCGCTCCGTTTCCGTCAACTCTCCGAGGGCCGTCGACAGGGATGACGCCAGCTCGGCCTCGAAGGCGCGCTGCTCCGGGGTGGCTTCCAAGCTCGCGACCTCCGCGTCGGCCGTGTGGAGGTTGGGGTCGTTCTTGCGGCCGCGCCGCTGCCGCTGGATCTCGCCAACGCCAATCTGGACATCCGGGTCGAGAGCCTGACCTATCGCGGCGTCACCGCGGGCTCGCTCTATCTCGATGCCTCGATGAACCAAGGGGCGCTGGACCTGCGGCGGCTCGTGGTC
>JBNKGC010000404.1:0-2811 GCA_050289625.1 Polyangiaceae bacterium
GCAGCGCGACAGCGCGAAGACCGAAGCACACGGCCATGGGCGCGTCGCGTGGCGAGCGCAGCGAGGCACACGACGCGAGCCATGAACCCGCCTTCGATTCCCGGCGCCTCCACTATAATAACGACACGATTACGAGAGGTTAGGTCGTTCTCGTGGCGTTTCTACTCAGGGACCTCCCTGAGTTTGTGGTGGAAACTGCCAAGGGTTTCTTGGAGAGGACCCGGGTTGATACCCGGCGCCGCTGAGCTGAAACCGGCCCGGTCCGATCCAGAAACGCGAACTTTGACTTCTCGTTTCGAGAGATTAAACTTCGCGAATGAGCTTCTCGGCAGAGTCTCTCGAAGACGCCCTCGAAATGCTCGGTGAACTGCTCACCGACCGCGGCGACGAAGTCGAGGTCGTCGCGATCGGCGGCGGCAGCCTACTGCTCTTGGGTCTGATCGCGCGCGCCACCAAGGATCTGGATCTTGTCGCCGTCGTCAACGAGGGCAGATACGTGTCAGCCAAGCCGTTGCCGAACTTCCTCGTATCCGCGGTTCGAGACGTCGCGGCAGCGACCGGCCTGCGGGAGGACTGGATCAATGGCGGACCGACGAGCCTGCTCGACTTCGGACTCCCCGAGGGATTCGAGGGGCGAATCACGACACGACGTTTCGGCGGCCTCGTTCTTCATCTTGCGGGACGCAAAGATCAGATCTTCTTCAAGCTCTACGCGAGTGTGGATCAAGGTCCGGGCAGCAAGCACGCTGTCGACCTGGTCAAGCTGAAACCATCACCCGGCGAACTGAGTGAGGCGGCGGCTTGGTGCAGGACACACGATCCTTCTGAAGGATTCGCACAACAACTTGAACTCGCGCTTCGGGCCTTCGGAGGCGAAAGTGAGCGCTAGGGCAAGATTGGTCGAGGAGGTGCTCGACGCTCTGTGGCGACAATGGACAACGTTGGGCGTTGCTGGCGTCAAGGACGCAGGCCCAATCGCCATCGATCTCGAAGCGCTCCTGATACTGACGGCGAAGCTCTCGCCCGAAGACCCGCGCCTTCGAGACGAAGCGCTCGACTGGTGCGCCACGTCGCATCGTTTCATATCCAAACCGCGGCTCAAGCAACTCTTGAAACTCACGAGCCGGACGGGGCAGGCGGCGTTTGCGCCCTTCGGCAAGACTCTAGAACGCCAGGTCGGTGGCGCCTGGCCAGCAGCGGGCGGAAGGGAGTCATGGACGGTGCGGCTCAGCAATAAGTCACGTCCACCGGATCTTGGCCAACCGGCTCTGGTCAACTTGAAGCTCCGTGCGCTGTTCGGTGTCGGTGCTCGCGCAGATGTCATCACCGCGATTCTGAACTGGCCAGCGCCGGATTTCGGAGCCGCGGACCTGGTGTTCGTTGGCTACACCAAGCGGAACCTCGCCGACACTCTTGACGGGCTCGCAGACGGAGGACTCCTGGACTCTGCGCGTATGGGGAACCGCCTCCGGTTCTCTTGGCGGAAGCGACGTGAACTCTGCCGCCTGGTCGAGCCGTTGCCGCAGACGATCCCACGCTGGCCCCCCGTAGCCCGGGTAGTCGCCGGCTTCCTCGAACTGCTGGAAAGAGCGGAGGCAAAGTCCGAGCGTGTCGCCGTCGTCGAAGCCGTTCGAGAGTTCGGCAGACTCGGCGGAGATCTCACCCAGCTGGGTGTGGATCCACCACATGCCAGAAGTGCCCCGGTGGAATGGTCGCAGGTCGTCGAGTGGATGCACTCCAGCACCCGGGAGCTGATCCAAGGCCGCCCGGGTGTTGTTTTCAAACGCGCGTAGTGCGGCTCAGGCACCTCCCTGACTTTCACCGACGCGGACCGACGCGAAGCGACGAAAACCGACGCCGCCAAAATCACCCCGCGTGGAAACCCACCACATTCCGCGCCGTTACGGATCGCCCCCGCCGCCTTCGATTCCCGGCGCCTCCACCAACAATCGACAGAAGGCCGCCCCCCGGGGTGGCCTTCTTCCGTTTGTGCGCCGGGAAGTGTCGTTGGTTCGCCTGCACATGCAGGCGAACTTCGGCGCCCAACATCGAGCACCACAAGGGGGGAGGCGCCGGGAAGCGAACCCGGGTCCATGATGCTCCGTGCTTTGCGACCATTTGGCGAGGTCGCAGCGCGACAGCGCGAAGACCGAAGCACACGGCCATGGGCGCGTCGTGTGGCGAGCGCAGCGAGGCACGAGACGCGAGCCATGAACCCGCCTTCGATTCCCGGCGCCACTGCTGAGATAGTGGCACGATTACGAAGACTTACATCGCTTCCGTGGCGCTAAGACTCAGGGACCTCCCTGAGTTTGTGGTGAAAAGAGCCAAGGCTTCTGGGAGAAGGACCCGGGGTTGATACCCGGCGCCGCGCGCTCTGGCTTAGTTGCCCACCTACTCGATGTCGGGAACCGGAACCCCAATTGCGCGAAGTATCCCTCGCTCGACTTCCGCAACGCGCTTGGCTGACAGCCTTCTCCCCAACGCCTTTCGCCCAACGTCTGCAACCGGAAGAGTCATGATCTGTTCGCACTTCAGCACGCTCCGGGAAACAACACCTCCCTCTCCCTTCCGCAGAATCACGTGCGTTGGCGCCTCACGAACAACACTGGAACAAGGAACCACGATGATGTCGCTCGCCCGTTCGTTGCGATAGTCCGGCGAGATGACCAGCACCGGGCGGCGCTTGTCCAGAGTCGCCCAGTACACGTGACCGCGTCGGTGTGATGCTTGGGGTGACAAGGACGTTGCCTATTCGTCGAGATTGAGCCGTCGTGCCGCCGCCGCGCCAGCCGTGCTGAGCGCCGCATC
>JBNKGC010000405.1:0-2808 GCA_050289625.1 Polyangiaceae bacterium
GCTTCGGTGTGCTGCATGAATCGGCGCTCCAGTTGCTTGTTTGGTCGCGACAAACGGTAAACCGTTTGTCGCTCTAGAACGCGTCGTCGTCGCGCTAGCCTCGTCCGTGCGCCGGTTTCGAAACCAGTGGCAGCGACCCGACGACGTCTGCGGGCTGAGTCGGTCTCTGCTCCAAGTCGCGGGTGTCCGGCGTCGGCTTCTGTGGCTCGTCGAACTGTCCAAGCCAGGCTTTCGCAAGCTGATAGGCCAGCGCCAGGACCACAGCTCCGATGAACAGACCCACGACACCCGCGCTGATGGCTCCGCCGATTGCCCCCACCAGGATCACCAGCATCGGAATGTCGACGCCGCGCCCGAGCAGCAGAGGCTTGAGGACGTTGTCGCTAAGACCCACGGCGATACCGTAGATGGCAAACAGGATGCCCGTCGTCGTATCCCCAGTGGCCAGCACATAGACGATGATGGGACCAATGACGAGAATCGGTGGAACCTGAATCGTGGCTACGACGAGTACGGCCAGCGCCCAGACACCAGGCAATGGAACCCCGACGACCACGAAACCGAGCCAAGAGAGACCCGCCTGAATCGCCGCGATTCCAATCACCCCGACAGCAACGCTGCGAACGGTCTTACCGCACAGGCTGACCAACCCCGCTCCCTCCGTGCCCAGAAGGCGCGCGGCAAAGCGCACGATCCCTCGCCGGAAACCGTCGGCCTTGGCGAGCAGGATCGCTGCAACCACGAGGGATGCGAGGAACGTCCCCACCCCGACAGCAAGCGCCCCAGCCTGATCGAGAAGCCACTCCGCCGCAGCTTCGATTCGGGCTTCATTGTCGTGAAGAAACTCCGAAAGGTTCGTCGACGCGAGCGACCACAGTTCGTAGAGGCGGTGACCGACGAGCGGCCCATCCTTCAAGGTCTGCGGCGGAGGCGGGATATCCAGGGTACCCGTCGACAGACGATGCGCGATTCGCCGGAGCCCCTCGATCGAGCTGACGACGACGAAGGCAACGGGCACTGCAAGAAGCGCGACGCTGAATACGCCGAAGAGTGCCGCTATCAGGTTCTCTTTCCCTCCGAACTTCCTTCGACACCAGGTGAAGGCGGGGTACGCCGATACGGCGATGATCGCTCCCCAAACGAGAATGCCGACGAACGGTCCCACGAACAGGAGCACCCCATAAGACAGCACCGCTAGCATCGCGAGCTTGACGGCAATGTCGACCACCGTCAGCGTCAGGTCCTTCTGCCGCTCGCTTTTTGCGTCGAACGTCATGTCCCCTCCCGAGGGTCGTTGCGGAAAGCCCCAGGGTCACCATCCCTGGGCTCGAGACCCCGCTTGAGATTGACATGAGAAGGCTCCCAACGAATGACCGCGGCGGGCTGACCGAGCAACACCTCGTAAGCGCCGAACCACCAATCGAATGCCTGGATTTCGGGGGAGCAGGGCTTGCGGCACGTGGCCGCCTCCCTACGGCAAGCGTTTGAGGAGCGTTCGGGTGCGGCGCCGCGCCGAAAGAGCGTGGATGCGCCAAGGTTTGTGGGCAGTGACGCGGACGCGCTCGGGAGGCCGCACCGCTTCCTGAGCGTGCCCGGTGGGCTCGAGACGAAAGGGACTCCGATGAGTGGGCTGGCAGAGACACTCGGGCAAAATGGACTGAACCTCACCACGCAGCGCCGCGCGTCCGACCTGCGCTCGGCGCTTTCGCGCCTTGGATTTTTGGCCCAGCACGAAGCCATTCGCTGGCCCCTCTTGGGTCTCCATCGGCTGGTCTTCGGTTTGATGGGCAAGAATTCCCGAGTGGCCCCGGCGACCGCCGAGGCGATCCGACGGCGCTACTTGGGGCTTCTGGAAAGAGACTTTCAGAACACCGAGCTCGGCGTTTATCCGCGCGAGACGCTCTTCGACACTCCTTGGCTCCGATACGCACGACGTCTTCCGAGTTTCGCCGCGGACCTCCCACGCTATTTGCGTCGCGCGCGTCGGGGAGATTTTCGCGATCTCCCGGCAGAAGCCCACCCGGAAAGATTCCCCCCCTACTACCGTCGCAACTTTCACTGGCAGACCGACGGCTACCTCAGTGCTCATTCGGCGAACCTTTACGACCTCGAGGTGGAGATCCTGTTTATCGGTTGCGCGGACGCGATGCGGCGACAAGCGATCGCAGCGGTGCTTCGCGACACCCCGAAGGAACGAATGGCAGGTCAGAGTTGGCTCGACCTCGGTTCGGGTACGGGACGCCTCTTCGCGCTCATCCGCGCCGCGGGAGTGGAATGCGAGCTCCACGGGAGCGACCTGAGTCCTTGGTACACGCAGCACGCGCGTCACGTCTTGAATCAGGAACGCGGGTATTCCGACATCCACTTGCATGTCGAAAACGCCGAAGGGGTGGCACATCAGGACGACTGCTTCGACGTCGTGAGCGCCGTCTTCCTCTTCCACGAGCTCCCTCGCGAGGTCAGGCGGAGAATCCTCGGTGAAGCCCGGCGCGTGCTGAAACCCGGTGGTCGCCTCCTGGTGCTCGACTCGGCTCAGCCGAGCGAATCGCCCGACATCGCGTCGATCCTCGACGCGTTCTCAGGCGACCTGCACGAGCCATTTTACCGAGACTACCTGAAGGACGATCTCTCGGAGCTCGTCACGGAGTGTGGCTTTTCGGTCGATCGCCTCGAAACTCACTTCGTATCGAAACTGGTCGTCGCGCACGCCCGCTAGAGCTACAAACGGCCTAGGCTGGTTCCCGGCGAAAAACTCGCCGGGAACTTCCCGCGAAGCGGTTTTGGGGCGCCTCGCTGCGCAGCGGCGAG
>JBNKGC010000406.1:0-2797 GCA_050289625.1 Polyangiaceae bacterium
TGAGCAGGCTCACGCCCAGCATCCGCTTCTTGTAAGCGTCGAGCTGGGGGGCGTCCCACACCCCGATCAGGTCGAGCAAGGTCGCCGTCAGGTCCGGATGGAAGGTGAATGCGTCGCGCTTCTCCTGGAGATTCGCCCGTTCCTCGTCGCTCAACGTTCCCGCTGGCGCATCGATCCAGGCAGGCACCTTCACCTCCTCGTCGTAAACGCTGAAGGTGTGTCCCATTTGGTAGTGCTCGCGGAACGCCTCTCCGTGGTCGCTCGTGTACACGATGACGGTGTTTTCGCCCGCCTCGCTGTCGCGTAGCTTCCGCAAGAATCGAGCGAGGTGCTGGTCCTGCTGGTAGATGGCGTTCTGATAATAGTTGAAGAAGGCGTCGTTCTGATCCGGAGCCTTGCTCGTCGTGTCCGGCTGGAACGGTCGCGGACCTTCCGGATCCACGTAGTACGGGTAGTGCCCATTCGAGAGCTGCACCGTGACGAGGAATGGCTCCGCAAGGTGGGGCAGCTCGTCGATCATCCGATCGGCCAAGAAATTCTCGGGGGCTCCGAGATCCAGATCGCTCGTCGGGTCGAGATCGGTCGCAGAAAAGAAGCTGTCCGCGCCCAGATTCTTCACCCACAGGCGCGCATTGCCGAACATCATGTTCTGGCTCGTCCAAAACGCCGTGTGGTACCCGGCGGCCTTCGCGTAGTCGAAAATCGTCGGCCAGGTGTGCAGCACCTCTCGCGATTCGTGGGGCCCCACGCCCGTCCACAGGACCGCGAGCGAAATCGCCGTCGACGAAGCCAATGACCGCATCCCCGTCAGCGGGACACGCTCGGGAAAAAGGCGGTTCGTGGCGCTCGTGCGCTCGCACCCCGGATCGAATTCGACGCACGTTGCGTCGGCGCGAACGCTCTCGGCGATCACGAAGACGACGTTCGGAGGGTCCTTTCGCTTCGACTGCACGTGCCCGACGGGCAGGGACTGCCGCGCACGCGGCCTCAGCTGATGGCTCTGCTCGGTGAGACCGAGCTGCGTCCGCAGGAGCCCACCGACAGCGTGCATGTACAGCATGTCGGGCACCGCCGCCTGCAGGTGCCGGTGCTGAGTCGGGATGAAGAAACTCGCGACCACCATCACGGGCGCGAGCACTCCCGCGATCAGCCCCACCCGACGAGTCGGGCGAATGACGCGCGTCCCGAGCCAGATCAACGCGACTGAAAGCGCCAGGGCGGGCACCTTCATCGACAAGTAGTTGCCGAAATCTGCGAATAGCTGATTGGCAACACTGTCCATGAAGTTGCTGGCGAACAGGGAGACGTCGACGTTCAGATAGGCGTTGTATTGCTGGTAGAAATACGACTGTCCGCCAATCGCGAACGTCAAGAACCCGACGAACAGCGCGCGGGCGATCCAACGCAAGCGGCCCCGGCGACGGCTCGATGCGACGAGGAGCAGTCCCCAAACGACGACGGCCTCGACTGCGGAACCGGCGTAGGTCGCCGCGTGGTAGCCGTCGAACTCACTGATGCGTGCGCCCCGGCGCGAGAAGTCGAGGTAGAGAACCGTCACGACGGGCGTTGCCACGAGCGCGAACGCGAGCCACGGCCGGAGTCGCTGGAGGCGTCGAGCCCGAGCGAAGCCGCGAGGCGCTGCCGGCGCGTCTCGAAGCGCGCCATCGCGGGCGCGTGCAGAAGTCGTTTCGGTCACGGGCGCCGCAAGATAGCAGGACCCGAGCGCTTTGGTACCGCACGCCCCCGACGGGCTCAGGTCTCGGTCATCCAGCTGGTGATCGCGTAGTTCGCGATCAGAATCGCCACGGCGCTCTGAACCACGGCTCGCGTGGTCGCTTCCCCGACTCCCTTGGCGCCCCCTTGAGCAAAGAACCCGTGACGGCAGGAAATGGTGGCGATGAGGAAACCAAACGCCGCAGCCTTGACCTCTCCCATCACGAAGTCGCGCGGGACGATGTACTTTTCGATGTTGCTGACGAAGAGACCCGGGTCGACAGAGAGCCACTCCACCGCAACCACCCAAGCGCCCACCATGCCCACGCAGGTGTAGAGGATGCACAAGAGCGGGACCATCAACACCGAGGCCACGAGGCGCGGCGAAAGCAGGTACTGCACCGGACTCACTCCCATCGTGGTGAGAGCATCGATCTGCTCGGTCACTCGCATGTTGCCGAGTTCCGCCGCCATTGCGCTGCCCGCCCGAGCCGTCACCATCAGCGCGGCAAAGACCGGACTGATCTCTCGCGTGAGCGAGACGGCGACGACGTTTCCGACCACGCCTTCTGCGCCGAACTGCCGCAAGCTGTGCACCGTCTGGAGCGACAGCACCATGCCGCTGAACACCCCGGTCAGAGCGACGATGAACACCGACTGGACCCCGATGAAGTCCATTTGAGAGATGAGCTGCCCCAGCCGATACGGCGGCCGCACGATCCAAGTCAGAGTGCGCGAAGTCAAAAGGAAGTAGGTCCCGACCGAGTCGAAGCGATCGGCGACCATTTGGAGGAGGCGCGAAAGCTCACCGGAGAGAGCCCCACGACTCGGAGTTCCGCTCCCGGGTCCTCCCGCTTTGGCTTGGCTTGCCTGAGTCACTCGTCCGCTTCTACCACTTCCGTCCGCGGGTCCCGAACTTCATCCCAGAGCGCGCCGAAGCTCCTCGGCGCGCTTTCCCGACCCGCTGACCTCGGCTGCCCGCGGGTCGACGGTGAACTCGAAGACAATCGCGTCGCCCCCGAGGAGTTCGATGTAGGGACTTCCCCATTCGATCAAGAGCACCCGACCCGCATCGCGCTGTGCT
>JBNKGC010000407.1:0-2764 GCA_050289625.1 Polyangiaceae bacterium
GTTTCGGCTCCGAGCTTGTGCAGGGCGTTTTCCTGATGAAATCGCACCGTGCGAGGCCGAATGCCGAGCAATCGGCCGGTGTCTTCCAGCGATTGGCCGAGGAGGACCAAGTCGATGACCTCGCGTTCGCGAGGGGAGAGGCGGGCTTTCGTGAGCCGCTGTTGGATGCGCATGCGTGCGAGCATCTCCACCGCGGCTTCGGGGACGAACGCCTGACTGACCCGGGCGCCGCCGTTCAGCCCCTGGCAGGTGAACACCTCGAATCCACCCCGGCCCGAGCGCACCTGGACGACGGGGGCCTCCGGCGAGGAGTACACCTCGGGGCAGCCAGGGCAGGTTCCCCGCCGGGCGCCCGCCTCGTAGCAGGGGACGGGAGTGCGCTTTTCGCCCGGAAACGTCGCCATCGCGGCTCGAGCTGCTTGGGCCGGGGTCGTCGCTTCGGTTTGGGGGATGCGGGGGGCAGTGGATTCTCTCACGAGGTCATCTCCGAAAGCGTCTCTTGCGCCAGGAAAGTGGTCTCATGCGGCGCGCGATCCGGGAAGACCCACATGGCCCGGGTTTCTTGGAAAAATATTGGCCAAGATTGGCCAGGTAGGGCCAGAAGCGCCATTTTCCGGAGTTTTCTGCCTCATCCGGGACGTTCTGCCGTACTCACGAAGAGCACACCGCGTTCCTGTCATCTCTGACAGTCGTCTGGGGCGTCGAGAAGATGCACGTTCGAGGTCACTCTGGAGGTACGGACCCATGGCGCGCATTCTCGTCGTCGACGACAACACCCACGACTTCAACCAGGCCAAGATGTGGCTCGAGTCGGCGGGCCACGTGGTCGAACGTCTCGAAGCGTTGACCGATCTGGTCGAAACGATCGAGGCCGAACCTCCGGAGATCGTGCTGTTCGATCCCGATCTTGCTGGGTTGCCGGCCACGGCGTTCGCTCGTTACCTGAAGAACGTAGTCCCGCGGGGAATCCGAATCGTCGTCTACTCCCGGGAGCCCCGGTGCCTCTTGTGCCGCGTGGTGGCCGAAATGTTCGGTGACGCGGTGCTGCCGAAGGGCCTGCCACCCGAGGAGTTTCGAGACAGATTCCGCCGTGGCATCGGCGCGCCCTATCGGGACGCAGCCCGCAGTGTGCTGTGAGGCCAGGGGTCCGACGAGAAGCCCGGGGGCGGCGCCCACGCGATTAGCGGGTCGGGTGCCGGATGACCTTGCCGAGGAGCGCGACCTGCGAGTTGACCCCGAGCTTCAGGTAGATGCTCTTCATGTGGTTGCGCACCGTGTTCGTCGCGAGACCGAGTTCCTCCGCGACCTCGCGGGCTGTCAGTCCTCGGGCGAACGTCGTCAACACGTCGAGCTCGCGGGGTGAGAGCGAGTCGCGCTCCTCGTCGGACAGGCCGCTCAGGAGCGGCCGTGAGGGCGGCGGGAAGGCTTCGGGCGCTCGCGCCGTGGCGTCGATGGCCCGACGGAGATCCTCGAGCGAAGCGCTGAGCGTGCTCATGCGGTCTTCGGCGCTGCGCAGAGCGCGGACCACGTCTCGCTTCTCGACGGCTCGCGCAATGGCCCCGAAGAGAAGCGCGGCGGAGACCGGCTTGACCACGTAGTCGACCACCCCGAGCCTCAGCGCCTCGACGGCGGTGTCGAGGGATGGCTGTCCCGTGATGACAATGACCGGAAGAAAGCGGTCGCTCGTCGCCTGATCCCGCAGGAACTCGAGCTCGTGGTTCCCGGGCATGAAGAGGTCGGCGATCACCACGTCGAAGTTCTCCTCGCTCAGCGCGACGCGTGCCTGGTGGCCGGATTCGACCGTGGTCACCTCGTAGCCGCCCTCGCGCAGGACCGATGCTGTCAGTCGCAAGACCAATGCGTCATCGTCGGCTAGGAGAACCCTCAGAGTCATGAAAGCGGGAAGGCGGGGGGGCACGCCGAGGGAAACGGGCCCCCGGGCTGTCCCCCTTCGACTCCGCAAATCTTTTCACGAGACGCGCTTCGCGACAACCGCAGCGGAAAATCGAGCCATTCTGAGGGCGATCTGTGACCCGGGTGTCCTCCAGTGCGGCGGTGACCGTTCGCTCTGGGCGCCGCGATGTTGCTGCGTCGGGCTCCGCGGAGCCCCGGGGGGGCGGGCCGGTGCAAGTTCTGCGTCGGAAACTGGAGACTACTTCGGCTTGGCCCTGGCCACAGGAGACTTCGACGACGATGGATGGGACGACCATCGAGGGCAACGACTTCTATTCCCAGTACCTTGCTCGAGTTCCCGGTTCGCCCGAAGCCAACGATCGATTTGGCTATGCCTTGGCTGTTGGCCACTTCCAGGGCGGCGACTACCTCGGCATTGCGATTGGCGTTCCAGGTGAGGCGATAGGGTCGATCACGGCTGCGGGAGCCGTCAACATCATTTACTCACCTTACTCTGACCCACCGGTTTCGCCTCAAATCTGACACCAGGATAGCTCTGGAGTCATTGGCTCTTTCGAAAAGTGCGATTTTTTCGGTCGCTCGTTGGTCGCGGGTGACCTTCTGCGCCACGTGTTCCTCGTCAATGTCACCACCAGCCCGACTGTGGCGGGTGCATTCTTGGTTGGCAATCGAGGGTGTTCAGCGGCGAAGGCGGAGGCTCTCAGCGGCGAAGGCGGAGGCTCTCAGCGGCGAAGCGCGGACATCGACAACCTCGAAGCTGGAGGCAGCACCAAAGCAAAGGGCCAGGAGTGCCGAGAAGGGACCTGCCAGTGCCCGGTGGGCTGGACCCTTTGCGGAGATACCTGCCGCG
>JBNKGC010000408.1:0-2738 GCA_050289625.1 Polyangiaceae bacterium
CGGCTGACTCCGGGCCCGGCGCCAGCCGCTGCGGGTCTCGAGAAGACGCCGAGCCCACGAGCGGCGTCAGATTGACGTGGGGGCGCCGCCGGACGGCGGAACCGAGGGTGGAACCCCGGGCCGCCGGGTTTCAATCAGCGGCAGCGACGAGGGCGGCGGAGGCAGGGACTCGGGGCCCTGATCGAGCGGCACCGAAGCGACCGAAATCGATCGGATCTTCCCGTCACCAAACCTCAAGAACTCGCCCACGCGCATGCGGGCGCCATTTCGGGTGCTCACGCCTTCGTACAGGATGGCGGCGCGATCCTCATGCACGATGGTCTCGAGCAACGTCACGTCGCGCCACGAGGGAGTTCGGCGGCAATACGCGGTGTAGTCGTCGACGCTCTTGAACGAGGGAGCGTGCCCCATGTCGAAGCGGACGTCGTCGGAAAGACAACTGCGCATCGTTGGAAAGTCGTGATTGTGCCAGGAGTGAAAGTACCGAAGCACCAGCGACTCTTTGTCGGAAATCCCCATGGCGCCCTCCCCACTGTCGAAGGTCACACCGTTCGACCTTCGTGAGCTCCCGGCCGGGATCTTCCGGCCGACCTTCAGGTTAGCACCGCGTGACGGCTGCGCCTCGACGCAGATCGGTAGACGTGAGCGGGGAGGGAGCGCCGGGAACCCACCCCAAAAGTCGACTCGAAAGGCGTGAGAGGCGAGATCCGCGCGCGCCGGCGCCATCGGGGCTGCGGACTCGAGACAGGCGGGTTATAGACCCAGCACGGTTTGCCGGAGGGGAGCCGGCCTGTCGCTCCTCACCAGCAATTCGAGCGCCGGTTTCTGCGGGCAATCGAAGGCCAGTGGGGCTTTCGAAGCGCGCACCTCGCACGAGGTCGCTTCGAAGACTGGCATCGCCCGGGGACGTGATCGGCGTTTTTTGCCTCACTATGAACAACCGCCATGCCGGGACTCAAAATCATCGGCTCGGGTAGCTACCTCCCGGGCAAACCGGTCACGAACGCAGCTCTCGCGCGAGTGATGGACACGAGCGACGAGTGGATCCGTCAACGGACTGGCATCGCACAACGACACTTTTGCGAACCGGGGCAGGGTCCTGCCGAGCTGGCGGTCCACGCTTCCGAGCGAGCCCTCGACAGCGCCGGCCTCACGCCAGCTGACGTCGACTACGTGTTGTTCAACACGATGACCCCCGACTACGTGTTCCCCGGATCGGGGGGGATGCTCGCAGCGGAGCTCGGCTGCAGCACGACTCCCGCGCTCGATCTCCGAACACAGTGCGCCGCGTTTCTCTTCAGCCTGCAGGTCGCGGACGGGCTCCTCGCTTCGGGGACGGCAAAGCGTATCTTGATCGCCTCTGCCGAGGCACACGCAGGGCTCATGCCGTGGCGCGACTGGGACATCCTGCGTGGTGAGCGGGAAGGAAGAGTCGATTCGGCCGCCTTCGCCGAGGCGACTGCCCACCGGGGTTGGTCCATCATCTTCGGGGATGGAGCGGGCGCCGTGATCGTCGAGCGCTCGGAAGAGCCCGGGGTGGGGTTGCTCGCCCTGGACCTGCACACGGACGGGCGATACGCGGAGCAACTCCACGTGCCCGTCGGCTTTCGTTCCCAACCCTACGTCACGCCCGAAACCGTGGAAACGGGCGCCTTCTACCCAAAAATGGACGGGCGGGAAATCTTCAAACACGCGGTCACGAAGCTACCGCGCTCGGTTCGGGCGGTGTGCGATCGCGCCGAGGTGAACCCCAGCGACGTCGACTGGTTCATCGCTCACCAGGCCAACGCACGCATCAACGACGCCATCGCCTCCCGTCTCGGTGTGGGAGCCGAACGCGTTCCGTCGAACATCGAGAATTTGGGCAACACTTCTTCGGCGACAATCCCAATTCTGATCGACGACATGCGCCGCGACGGCAGGCTGAAAAATGGTCAGCTGGTCTGCTTCTTGGCGCTCGGAGCCGGACTGCACTGGGGAAGTGCGCTCGTCACCACTTGAAACGTCCGCCATTGCGGAAAACTCCGTCGACCCACCCCTCGCGAAACCGGCTGCAGCGAAGCATGGCTTCGCTGTACGATGCGCGCGCGATGGCTGGCCTGGTTGGAAAACTTTTGGGCGTACCGCTCGTCGCGTTCGCCGCGTTTTCGTTCGTCCAATGTGACGACGACAACTCGTGCGGATCGGGCGAGCCATGTTTTTGCGGCAACGTGCGCGGGTGCATCATCGACTGTTCCGACACGGACGATTGCCGACCCGCTTGCTCCGACGCGGACGAATGCCACGCGTCCTGCGACGACTTTTGTGCTTACGAATGCGATCACGTGAAGCACTGCACCGTCGGGTGTGACGAGAACTGCTCGGTGGGTTGCGACAGCACCGACACGTGCACCGCCGATTGCGGTCCGGGGTGCGCCTACTCGTGCGAGAGCGTCAACAACTGTCGGGCCAACGTGGGCCCCGGAAGCGTCGTCGATTGCCGCAGTGTCAGCACCTGCGACGTCGAATGCCACGGCCCGTGCGAAGTGACCTGCACCAGCGTGAACGACTGCAACATCGACTGCAGAGAGGGGAGCCCAACCGATTGCGGCGGAGGAGTCTTCGTTTGCGAAGGCTCGTGCGATTGAGCTCAGTTATTAGGGGGGCGGACCCGCCCCCCTCGTCGCCCGAAGTGAATTCGGGCTCCTCACCCCACGGTCCGCGTGCGCTCCGGCGCCTCCCACTTGGTCGGCGGCGGG
>JBNKGC010000409.1:0-2733 GCA_050289625.1 Polyangiaceae bacterium
CGGTGCTTCCCTTGCCGGGGGCATGCTCGCTGCTCCGTCGCATACCGAGTGTGGCCCGCCTCGCGACGTTCGGCTAGAGCGCCGAGCCGTGAGCTGCCGGGGCGGCTGCGCCGGGCGAGTGAACACCGGCGATACCGCGCCAAGACGCCTTCCGATGGAGTTGCTCGGGCTGGAACGGCGTGATAGGGGAGCGTCGCCATGCGCGACAACATTCGTCTCGTTTCGACGGCCGGTACGGGTTTCACGTACTACACCACCAAGAACAAGCGGACCCAGACGGGAAAGCTCGAGCTGAAGAAGTACGACCCAGTCGTGCGTCAGCACGTGATCTTCAAAGAACAGAAGATGCCGCCTCACTCCAAGTGAGATCGGCCGAGTTCTGAGAAGACGTTTCGAGGCATTTTTTAGGTCGAAAAGGACCGGCGCTTCCTTCGCGGAGGCAGCCGGTTTCGTCGTTTGTTCGCGCCGAGCCGCGCGTCCGTAGAGATGCGGTCGAGCGTGCTCTGCGCGGCACGTGATCGCGAGCCGAGGTCTCTGCTACGCGCGCATCGGGAGCTGAGTTTCGGCGGGGCCCGGCGCTGGTTGGGGGGACGCCGCTGTTGGCTCGGGCTCGACACCGCACGGAGGCGGGTGGAGGCGGCGAGCTGTGGACCCCAACGGGTTCCGGAGGGCTCCGGTTCGCCCGCACCGCACGTGCGTCGAGCAGAAAATTACTTTTGAGTTCCAGGGCTTGCGCTGGAGCGTCGATTTGCGCCTTGGAAAAGAACGAACGGTCGTGCTATTACGGAACCGTGTCCAAGTCACTGCAAACGCGCGAGCGGATTTTGGACGAGGCCCTGCGTCTCGCGAGCCTCGTGGGGCTGGAAGGCCTGACGCTCGGCCACCTGGCCGCGAAGTTGGAGCTCTCGAAGAGCGGCCTCTACGCCCACTTCCGCTCGAAAGAGAAGCTGCAGCTTCAGGTGCTTTCCGCCGCGGCCGAGCGCTTCATCGCGGACGTGGTCCGTCCCGCCCTCGCGGCGCCGCGGGGGGAGCCTCGCGTCGTGCAGCTCTTCGAGCGTTGGCTCGCTTGGTCGAGGTCCGACGACTTGCCAGGAGGCTGCGTCTTCGTAGCCGCCGCGACTGAGCTCGACGATCGCGAAGGCCCCGTGAGCGACGCTCTTCGCAAAGCCCAACAGGACTGGCTGGACGCCCTGGCTCGGGCGTTCCGGCTCGCGCAGCTGGAGGGTCACCACCGCGCGGAGCTGGAGCCCGAACAACTCGCGTTCGAGCTGCACTCGATCATGCTCGCGCACCACTTTCAGGCGCGTCTCCTTCGGCATCCCGACGCCGGACGGCGTGCGCGCGCCGCTTTTTCCAAACTCCTTCGCAGCGCTCGAACCAGCACTCATGCCCCCGTTGGGCCGGACGCGGCGCAATGACCTGCGCCCATCGAAAATCGAGGAAAACCAGCATGTCTCAATCCATTCGTGACGGTTCGGAAGACCGCAAACGCCCCTCGAACGGACCGCTGATGGGCGCCCTGCCCCTCCTGTGGCGCGTGCCGGGAGTGAACGAACGTCTGGCGGCCCATTTCTTTCTCACACCGTTCGGCCGCCTGCGCGACGAAGAGCGAACGCCGCCTTCCACGTCGGGCGAAGAGGTAGTGCTCCAGACGCGCTCCCGAGTGGTCTGCCGAACCTTCGGCGAAGGGGACCCGGTCTTCGTGGTTCACGGTTGGGGTGGCTGCGGGCTGCAGATGTCGGGCTTCGTCGGCCCCCTCGTCGAGCGAGGACACCGAGCCGTCGTGCTCGACCTACCCGCTCACGGAGATTCCGACGGGAAGCTGACGAACGCGCTCGATTGTTCGAACGCGCTGCTGGCGGCACAGCGAAGGTTCGGTTCACCCTCCGGAGTCATCGCCCATTCGTTCGGGGCGGCGGCCACGGTGCTAGCCATGCAACGAGGCATGAGCGTTGGGGCACTCGTCTTCGTTGCGCCTCTTCCGTCCCTCGACGTGGGTGTGAAGCAGTTTGCCGAACGCGCGCGGCTTCCGGTTGCCGTCATGGATCGGGCTAGCCGGAGGATCGTGGCCGACCTCGGACTCGATCGGAGGATGATCGATCTTTCTGCGGTCGGGCCTTGGTTGCGCACGCCGCTTCTGTGCATTCACGACCAGGACGACACGGTGATCGACATCGACGAGACCCGGCGCGTCGTCGAGCGCTGGCCGGACGCTCGTCTCATCGAGACCGAAGGATTGGGGCACCGCGCACTTCTGCGCTCCGACTTGGTCACCTCGCACGCGGCGGCGTTTCTCGCCCAGGGGCTGCGAGACCGCAGGAGCGATCTCGACCTGTTTCTGAACGAACTTGCGGAGTGAACTTTCGGGCGAGCGCGAAGACTCGCCAGATCGACCGAGTTGCCTTCGAGATCTTTCAGGGAAAAGGTGGGCGCAGGTTTACCGACTTCCGCCTGGGCGGTCGCCTGTGCGGGTCGCTCGACGGGCTTTTCGGCGGCGGCGCTACTGAACACGTGGCGCCCGCACGCCCCATCGGTTTTTCCCGAGCGGAGTCGCTCGCCGTTTGTGAAAGCGCTGTTTCTTGACCACCCTGTCGAGGACGGAGGCCCGGCGAGTGACCGAGCCCGGGCAGAGGGGTGAGGTGCGCATGAGACGCGAACGAGTGGAGTTCGAAGGGACCGCGGGGAAGCTTGCGGCACGGTACGACATCCCAAGCGGAGTACCGCGAGCGAGCG
>JBNKGC010000410.1:0-2728 GCA_050289625.1 Polyangiaceae bacterium
CGAGACACGCGAAGGCGATGCCTGAGGAGTGGCGAGGCGCCGCGTCCCCGCCGCCGACCAAGGGGGAGGCGCCGGAGACCCGGCGGAACGTGGGGTGAGGAGGCCGAATTCACTTCGGCCGACGAGGGGGGCGGGGCCGCCCCCCTAAAATAAGGCCCGCCCCCCTAAAACAAATGCTCGAAGCCCCCGGAGAGATGCACCAGCCCGTCGCTACCCTCCAGGAACACTCCAGCCCCCGGCGTGACGCGACCGATCACGCGCGCGGCCGCGGGACGGCGCTTCGCGGGCCCCGTGGCGAGGAGCGCGTAGTCCTCACCGCCCCGCAGAGCGAGCTCGAGGGGCGATTCACCGAGTCGTGAGGAGGCCCGCACGAGGTTCGACGAAAGCGCCTCCTCGAGCAGCGTCGACGCGACGACGACTCGCACCCCACTGGCCTTCGCCAAATGACGAGCGTCCCCCGCAAGCCCGTCGGAGACGTCGAGACACGCCGTGGCCCTGCCTCGAAGCGTCAACCCGGCATCGACCCGTGCAGACGGCCGCCGCCACGCCTGAATGCAATGCCCTACCGCTCCGTGGGCCCCCAAGCCTGACTGAAGCGCGAGCAGCCCCGCCCGGGCGAGTCCGAGCTCGCCCAAGAGCCACAGCTCGTCGCCAGGGCGTGCCCCACTCCGCCCCAGCGGTTCGCTTCCCGCACCACGAACCGAGACCACTTCGCCCAAGACCGTCGTCACGAGCTCGAGAGCCGGGCCCGAGCTGATATTTCCCCCGACTACCGGACAAGAAAGCACCGCGCTGGCGTCCGCTTGTCCGCGTCCGATCGAAGCGACCTCGCTCCGACGGGTCCCCCGGGGCAGGGCGAGGTGACATAGCGCCGCAACCGGGCGCGCTCCCATCGCGGCGATGTCACTCACAGCGGCCTGAGTGGCCTTGAAGCCGAGGTCCCGAAGGGAAAGGAAGTTGCGCTCGAAGTGAACGTGCTCGAGCGCCGCATCGACGGTCCACACCAGGTTGCTTCTACCTGACGAGAGCACCGCGGCGTCGTCGCCAATGCCCACGCGAACGCGAGTGCGAGTGCGCAGGCTCTCGGAGTCGTCACCCCAGTTGCCCGCTTCAAGGCACGCCCGGAGCTCGTCGATGGCGGCCCATTCGGACACGCCTGCTCGATCAGGACTTCGACGCTTCGTCGAAGCTCGTCGGCCAGCCATCGGTCCGTCTCACGTCAGGTGGCCTCGCCGCGCACCGGAAGGGTGACGACAAACACCGTGCCCGTCGGCTCGTTGTTCTCGATGCGGATGCTGCCATCGTGACCATCGACCAGCCGCTTGACGATCGAGAGGCCCAGCCCGGTCCCTCCCTGCTCCCGAGTGGAGCTCGAGTCGACCTGGTAGAAGGCGTCGAAGACTCGTTCGCGCTGGTCTTCCGTGATGCCGATTCCAGTGTCGCGCACGTAGAGCTCGACCACCTTGCGGCGAGCCGGGATCATCAACACGCCACCCGCCACGGCCGAGCCTTCCGGCTCGGCCCACCCCAACTTGGCACCGACGGTCACGCACCCTACCGTGGGCGTGAACTTGATAGCGTTCTCGGACAGATTGAGCAGGACTTGGCGCAGGCGTTCACCGTCCGCCCAGAGCTCGGGTAAATCCGCTTCGATTTCGGCTGCGAGGGATACTCCCTTCTTTCGGGCGGTCGGCGTCAGGGTCGCCACGACGTCCTTGACCAGGGGCTCCGCATCCAAGGTGGCCTTGCGGAGACGCATCGTGCCGCTTTCGAGCTTGGACAGATCGAGCAGGCTCTTCACGAGCTCGAGAAGTTGATTGCCCTTGTCGTGGATGGTCGACACGAACTCGAGCTGCTCTTCGTTCAACTCCCCGGGGATCCCCTCGCGCAGCATCTCGCTGTAGCCGATGATCGACGTGAGGGGCGTTCGGAGCTCGTGGGAGACCGTCGCTAGGAAATTGCTCTTGAGCCGATCGAGCTCCTTGAGACGCTCGTAAGCGCTCTTCAGCTTGATGTTGCTCTCCTGGAGCTCTCGGAAGTTCTCCCGAACCGCCGCCAGATGCATGTTGCTCGCGAGCAGGGCTCGGAGACCGCTGAAGAGCAGCAGGTCCAGGGTCGCCTGAAGGTGCCGTTCGATCTTCTCGACCGTGGTGCCGTGCGCAATGGGCATCGCCTGCGTGAGCGCCTTCACCCGCTTCCGGTCCAGTCCGGGATCGGCTTCGAACAGAGCCTTGGGAACCTCGCGCAGCGTCGGCGGCAGGTAGGGCCCGAGGATGAAACGCCCGATGGCCTTTCCTTCGTACAGGATCGCGCTGACGCGGTATTGGGCACCGGTGATGCACTGCTGGCAGATCGGGCCGTCGTGGGGCACGGCGCGGCGCACGCCGACAATCACGTCTTGCAAAGCCGCCCGCGCGGCGCGGCTCTGTTCCAAATACTCGTAGAGCTCAGGAGTCCGGGAGGCGTCAGTCAGGAGCTTGCCAGAGGCACTGTAGAGGCGGATCGGGATCCCGAACAGGTCCTCCACGCTCTGGATCATCTCTGCCAGAGCTTTCCGATCGACCAGATCTTCCAGCTCGAAACGATCGGCCAGCGTGATGTCGTCCAGACTCTTCTCTGCCGCTTCAGCCATCACGATGCCGCCTCCCGCTGAATCCAGGGGGCACCCCCCAGCGACTTTCCGAGAAGCTTTTCGACGCTCGAAGTCTTTCCCAGTTTTTCAGCCACT
>JBNKGC010000411.1:0-2646 GCA_050289625.1 Polyangiaceae bacterium
CGATGCCGGGGGACGTAGAGCGTACGTCGTTCGAGTCTTGCCGTCGAACGCTCAAACGGGTGTCACCAATGTGCTTTCGTCACGAGCAACGGACTCGCTCGGCGAAATCCGCGACGTGCTTCAGTTCGAGGCCAGAGGCAAGGGAGATTGGGCGCAGTACTTGCGGTTGCACGTCGAGCCCTCGGTCACCTTTCCTGAGCAAGCCTTCAACGTTCGGCTGGAATGGAGTGCCAACGGCTCCTCGCGGACCATCGAGACGTTCAACAACGTGCGGATGGACGCCGAGCACGAGGACTACGTCGCCGACGTGGTCAATGCGACGTCCAAATACGTTCGCGTCACCGACGTGTTTGCGCGTGACTTCCTGGATGCAGAAGAGCGGCAGCAGCCACCTCTGCCGGAGCAAGTGCCGGCGCTGCTCAGCCGCACACTCGGAGCAAGCGAAACCTTCACGGTCCATGAGGACGCCGAGTACGAGTTTCGCTGGACGGACGGGGCGTCAGCGGCGGGCACGGACAGCGACGAGCCGCCCGTCGTCACCATCAATTCGGCGACGTTGAATGGGGTCGGCGCAAGCCTCGTGAACGGTCAGGCGTCCCTGACCGCAGCGCAGCTTGCCGGACTCATCACGGCGGGGCTGACCGCGGACTTTCGGGTCAGCGCAACCACCAACCAAGTACGGGTGGAACCCAATGTCGCATCTAGCGCGTACCTGGTGGTGGGTCCCGAGTCGGGCTCCAGTTTCGACTTCTCGGCGACGACCTCGCTCACGCTCACGATCACCATCGGTGCCACGCCGTCGACCATCACCGTCGATTCGCTCACGTCGACGATGACCGCTGCGGAGCTGGCCGAGGCGCTGCTGGAAGCCCGAGAGGCGGGTGATCCCGAGTTTCGAGCCGAGGCAGCGGGTACGACTCTCGTCGTCACCGTTCCGGCCAATTCTGAGGGTGTAGCGCTGGACGTCAGCGTCGACGCTGGCGATCCTCTGGGCGACATCAGGACCTTGGATGGTAGCGCTGGAACCGTCGTTGATAGTCTCAACGGGGTGGACGTCACCATCCGCGAGCGGCTGCAAGTGGGGGTACCCCGTGGCTTGGCCGAACTCGGGTTTGCATCACGAGCGGTGGGCCTGGAGGAGAACAGCGGCAAGCATCCGCTGTTGCGACCCGCTGAGACGGACGACTCACCGTTGCGTTTCGTGGGCGGAAGCGACGGCACAGGCGCTCCGGGACTCACCGAATTCAAAGGTTCGCAGGCGGAAGGCACGGGGTTGCATGCGTTGGACGGGGTCGAGGTCCACATGCTCGCGCTTCCAGGGAAGAACACCCCGTCCTATCTGTCGGCCGCGATGACCTACGGAGAACTCAACGACATCTTCGTCCTCGCCGATGGGGTCGGGAGCATCGACAACGACTTCAGCGTGAGTGCCGACGAAGTTCGTCAATTCGTCGACAGCTTGCCGATGCGTTCGAAGAGCGCGGCGATCTACTATCCCTGGCTCAAGGTTGGGGACCCAGTAGGGATCGGGCGCAACCCTACTCGCTTCGTGCCTCCGTCGGGGCACATGGCGGGAATATTCGCTCGAACGGATCTCACCCGGGGTGTGTGGAAGTCGCCAGCGGGAGTCGAAGCGACGGTGCCCAACGTCATCGATCTCCAGCACCAGCTCAAAGACGCCGATCAAGATCTGCTCAACCCGATTGGTCAGAACTGCATTCGCCAATTCCCCGGCGTCGGTATCGTCTCGTGGGGCGCGCGCACGCTGTCCGCTGATCCCGAGTGGCGATACGTCGGGGTGCGGCGCACGGCACTGTTTCTCAAGCGCTCAATCCGTGCGGGCATGCGTTGGGCGGTCTTCGAGCCGAACGACCAGGATCTGTGGAGCCGTATCAAGATCAACATCACCTCGTTCATGTTGAGTCTGTTTCGGCAGGGAGCGTTCCAAGGCACGACCCCGGACGAGGCTTTCTTCGTGAAGTGCGACCGTGACACCAACCCGCAGGAGTTCGTGGACCAAGGTATCGTCACTGCTCAGGTTGCGTTTGCGCCGCTCAAGCCGGCTGAGTTCGTCGTGATCCAGATCAGCCAAAAAGCACTGGTGAACTGAGGGAGACGATTCCGTGTCGACCTACGTTCCCAGCGTGATGCGCGACCCCTTGCGAACCTACCAGTTTCGCTTGGGGCTGCTCGCGCCTTCGAGCAGCAATGGTCAGGTTGCCGCAGCCACGCCGAGCGGCGGCTACATCGCCGGTGTGCAGAAGCTTTCCGGTCTTGGCCTGTCCATCGAGGCGAACGAGGTTTGGGAAGGAGGCAACAACCTCCACCGCTACGCACAGCCGAACCGCGTGACCTGGGATCCCATCACCTTGGAGCAAGGGATCGCGCTCGACGACACGCTCGAAGACTGGGCGCAGCGCGTATTGGAGTTCACCAAGACCGGTCGTGCCCCGAAAGGACCGGTCAAGAGCAACGTCGTTTTGGATGTGTGGGACCCGTTACTGCACCCCCGTGGCAAGCCACGGCAGTCGACCGGACCGGCGGCAACGACGCCGGCACCCGTGGACGGAGCCAACACGACGGAGGCCTCCAATGGCAACAAGCACCTCAAGCGGTTTCTGATCTTCAACGCGTGGGTCAGCAAGT
>JBNKGC010000412.1:0-2630 GCA_050289625.1 Polyangiaceae bacterium
CGCTGCAGCTCTTCGTGCGCCGTCAGCTCTTCGTGCGCCGTCAGCTCTTAGTGCGCCGCCAGCTCTGCGCGGCCCGGACGTCTCGAGCCAGGACACCAGCGCCCCTCGAAGGCACCCTCCCGAATGCCACGCGCTCATGCATCGCTTGGGTCGACGCGCTCAGTCTTCGCGACTAGCTCGGGCGCTTCCAGAGGCAGCCGACACTTAGCGCTGTCCCAACGGACAGGGCTCTCTCTCATGACCTCCGAGGTTTGGGCGCTTTCGGGACTGCGCGCGCCGTGCAGGGCTCTGCGCAACACCATCCACGATGCCGGCCCAACAGGCCATTTCTGCCGACCGCGATCGTGGAGGTCTTCGCTTCGCATCGGCGCCTTCCCTCGGCCGCCGCTTCTTCACTCCCTTTGGTCGTGGCGGCCGGTCGTTGTAACCTGGGAGCGCCCTGCGCGGCGGCAGAATGGCAGGGCGTTGGGCAGCGTGCACCTCGCGAAGTCTGTAGACTTGCAGTCGAATTCGGGTGTCATTCCGTCGGTATTCACAACTCGGATTCCAACCGGGCGATCTCTTGGCGAAAGTAGCGCTCTTCCGGCTCTTGCTGGGTCAAACCGAGCGCTCTCCGAAAGGACGTGAGCGCGTCTTCATTGCGCTCTAGTCGTCGGCACAGGTCCGCGCGGGCAGCGTGTACTGGCACGTAGCTGTCCAACACGCCCCCTTCGAGAATTGCCTCGACGAGCTTGAGACCCTCGGCAGGTCCGTCGCGACCCGCTACTGCGATAGCGCGAGCAAGCTGAATTACGGGGGAAGGTGCGATGTGACCCAAGACATCGTGTAACGCGACAATTTGCGCCCAGTCGATTGGGCTTCCGTCGATACTCTCCGAATAGACCGCCGCAATGGCGGCCTGAAGAGCATAGGGTCCTGCGCTCCCGCTTCTCAGCGCGCGCTCCACTAGGGCTGTCCCCTCGGCGATGCGCTCCCGATCCCACAGAGTTCGGTCCTGGTCTGACAGCAACACGATGCCGCCCGATGCCGAGGTCCTGGCCTCCCTCCGCGCATCTTGAAGAAGCATAAGAGCAAGAAGGCCATCTGCCTCGGGGTGCGGCAGGAGCTCGGTGAGCAATCGCGCTAGCCGGATTGCCTCGGCACACAGGTCGACCCGGATGCGCTTGCTGCCTGACGAGGCCGAGTAGCCTTCGTTGAAAACAAGGTAGATCACGCGCATCACCTGCGCGCTGCGTTCCGGCAGCTCTTCGGCTCCGGGGACCTCGTACGGAACTCGATGCTCTCGTAGTCGTTGCTTCGCCCGGACGATTCGTTGCGCGATCGTCGATGGCCGAGCGAGATAGGCCCTGGCGATCTCTTCGGTCGTCAGCCCGCAGAGCTCACGAAGGGTCAGAGCAACCTGCGCGTCTCGCGAGAGTTCGGGACGGCAGCAGGTGAACAACAGCCGCAATCGATCATCGACAAGTTCACCGCGCTCCACAGCGGGCTGAGGCGGCCATGCCTGCAGGGCGGCTGCGCGTAGCTCGGGGGCCTTCCGGTCGACACGGCGCTTCCGACGCAGAGCGTCAATGCCACGCAACCGCCCAACCGTAACGAGCCAGGCGCTTGGCGAGTTCGGAATGCCTTCTCGTGGCCACTGTTCCACGGCCGCCGCAAACGCCTCGTGGAGCGCCTCCTCGGCAAGGTCGAAGTGACCGAGGAGACGCACCAGAGTGGCAAACACTCGACGAGACTCGGCACGATAGACGAGGTCAATCGTCGCACGGGTCGCGATTTCGCGTTCACCGTTCATGAGCCTGACCCTACTGGTGACAGCCTGTGGCCAAGGGCCGGAGCTCGATCCCCCATCCGAGTCTCTCGCCCATATTTGCTGCTGGATGCAGCGAGGCGATCCGAATCGCTTCGTTCAAGTCGCGCGCTTCGATCACCATGAAGCTACCGATGACATCACGGGTTTCCACGAATGGCCCATCGATGACCGTAGGCTTGCCATCCTTTGGACATACCGTGGTTACATCCCATTCGAGAGACTCGACCGTGCGCACGGCACCAGTGCGAGCGAGCTCTGCATCATACTCCTTGCACTTCTCCACGAGGGCCGCGAATTCCTCCTTGGAAAGCTGCGACATTTTCTGTTGATTCCCATACAGCAGGCACAAGTACTTCATGGCGAGTCTCCTTCTCAATTCGCGCTCTCTGGCGCTTTGTCATCCAGAAGTCGCCCGAGCCGGTGGAAAATCGACAGGACCAGCCAGATTTTTCCAAGTTGCCCGCTTTGAGACGGAAAGGGACCGACTTTCTGTCTTCTACCACTGGTCCGAGCGACGCATCGGGCTGGGCCGCCCATCGCCAAGGTGTGTCGAATGGCTTCGGTGCAGCCAGGGTTTGTGCCTCCTCTCCGGGGCACAAACGCCTCGCGCACCAGCCCAACAAGCCATTTCTGCCGACCGCGATCGTGCAGGCTGTCGCTGCGAGGCAGCGCCCTCCCTCGGCCGCCGCTGATTCACTCCCTTTGGTCGTGGCGGCCGGTCGATGTAACCTGTGGCGCCCTGCGCGGCGGCAGAATGGCAAGGCGTTGGGCGAGTTGCGACTTGCAGATCCTCGCGCGGGACAGAGCGTTGTCTCCTTGT
>JBNKGC010000413.1:0-2627 GCA_050289625.1 Polyangiaceae bacterium
GGTTTTTCCCCGACGACAAGGGGGGCGGGGCCGCCCCCCTCTGACAACAGCTAGCCGAATGGCCCTTGCTCAGGGGCCCGCCACGAGCTAGCGATGCGCGCCCATGGCAGATCCTAAAAGCGCATTGCGCAACATCGCCATCATCGCCCACGTCGATCACGGCAAGACCACCCTCGTGGACGCGATGCTGAAGCAGACCGGCGTCTTCCGTGTGAACGAGGCAGTCGAGGACCGGGTCATGGACTCGAACGACCTCGAGCGCGAGCGCGGGATCACCATTCTCGCCAAGCACTGCAGCGTCGAGTACCAGGGCGTTACCATCAACATCATCGACACTCCCGGTCACGCCGACTTCGGTGGCGAGGTCGAGCGGACGCTGAAGATGGCCGATGGTGTCTTGCTCTTGGTCGACGCGGCAGAAGGCCCGCTTCCTCAGACACGGTTCGTGCTTGGCAAGGCCATCGAGCTCGGTTTGCCGATCATCGTCGTCGTCAACAAGATCGATCGCGGCGACGCTCGACCGGAGGAGGTTCTGAGTGAGACCTTCGATCTCTTCTGCGAGCTCGAGGCCTCGGACGAGCAGGCAGACTTTCCTGCGCTCTATGCCATCGGCAAGGACGGTGTCGCGAAGCGGGAGCTCGAGGACGAAGCGAAGGACCTCGGACCGCTGCTCGACACCATCCTCGAGCGGGTGAAGCCCAAAGAGCTCCCGGTCGATGCTCCGATGCAGTTTCTGGTGCACAACATCGAGCACGACGAGTACGTCGGTCGGCTGGCGGTGGGCCGCGTCTGGCGCGGTGTGATCCAGGTGGGTTCCACTGTCGCCTGGATTCACGAGTCGGGCACCTCACAAGCTCGGCTGAGCGCCGTGTACCGCTACGTGGGAACCCGCCGGGTGAAGACCGAGCGCGCCCAGGCCGGAGACATCGTTGCGGTGGCCGGACTCGAGGACGTGCAGATCGGCGACACTCTGGCGGACCCCAGCCGACCGGAAGCCCTCCAGCGCATCGAGGTCGAAGAGCCCACCATCAAGATCCGCTTCGTGGTGAGCAACTCTCCGTTCGCTGGTCGAGTTGGCAAATGGGTCACCTCGCGCCACATCAAGGACCGTCTCGAGCGCGAAGCGCGGCGCAACCTGGCGCTCCGCGTCGAGCCGACCGACGAGCCCGACACGTTCATCGTGTTTGGCCGTGGTGAGCTCATGCTCGCCGTGCTGGCGGAGACGATGCGTCGCGAGGGGTATGAGTTCGCTCTCGGCATGCCCGAAGTGGTGGTGCGCGAGGTCGACGGTGTGAAAAGCGAGCCTGTCGAGCGTGTCGTCATCGACGTGCCCGAGGAGTACGTGGGCGCGGTTACCACTCGCCTCGGGGAGCGTCGGGGTCAGATGACGAAGATGAACACCCTCGGTTCGGGACGAAGTCGCCTCGAGTTTCGGGTGCCGTCCCGCGGTCTGATCGGTTTCCGATCGCAATTCCTCACCGAGACGCGCGGTACCGGGCTCCTGAACACGCTGTTCGATGGTTGGGAGCCCTACGGTGGCCCGATGCTCCGCCGACCGGGCGGCGCGCTGGTGGCCGACCGTGCTGGCGTGACCACCCCGTACGCCCTCTTCCACCTGCAGCCCCGCGGCGTGCTCTTCGTGGCACCGGGGACGGACGTCTACGAGGGAATGATCATCGGCGAGCACAATCGCGCGAACGACCTCGACGTGAACGTCACTCGTGAAAAGAAGCTCACCAACATCCGCGCCGCGGGCCGCGACGACAACGTTATCCTGAGCCCTCCCAAACCCCTGACCATCGACACGGCGCTCGAGTGGATCGACCGAGACGAGCTGCTCGAGGTGACGCCCGAGTCGCTGCGCGTCCGGAAAAAGGTGCTCGCGTGCAACCGCCGCCCGCGTCGCACCGACGAAAAGGTGGACTGAGTCGAGAGGGCAGTAAGCCAACGCGAGGGCCCCGGAGCGCGTTCCGGGGCCATGCCGCGCTGATGCCCTGTGCCGATGCACCCCGCCGTCGCCCTCCCGACGGCGGACGGGTGGAATCTCACCGCCGACGGTGAGTCGTCAGTACGACGAGAAGGTCTCCCAGGTCATGTTGGCAGCGAACCCGGGCCAGCCGTGGTTGGTCCCGCCGTAGTTCGGGTCGGTGTGAGAACACCAGTAGACCGGGAAGCCGTCGTCGCAACCGCTGAACAGGACGCAGTTCGACATCGAGTCCGTGTAGCCGGGAACGGGCTCGGACATCGAGCTGCAGTGATTGAGCGCCGTGTAGAAGTCGCGGGTCGCGGGTCCGTTCGCCGTGCCCACGACGTTGTCGTTCTGGCCGTGAATGATGATGGCCGCCACCTGACCTGTGCAACTGCGCGACCCAGGATTGAGCGGGAACTGAGGCACGTTCTTCGTTGCGCACGGGGCGATGGCGCGAAGCTTGTCCGCGTGTTCGCATCCGAGAATGCTGGCGAAATCGCCGCCTGAACTCTCGCCAGCCGCGAACACCCGCGCCTCGTCCACGCAGTAGTCCGCGGTGATTTTCTCGTAGAAGGCGTCGAAGAAGGGCTCGTCGCCGGCGCCCCATCCGGCGCTGCTGTTGGCGGGGTGCGGGTAGACGCGAATCGCCTCGTCCTTC
>JBNKGC010000414.1:0-2617 GCA_050289625.1 Polyangiaceae bacterium
GGGCGGTTTTCGCCCGCTCGGCTTCGGCGCGCTGCACGAATCGGCGCTCTAGTTGCTTGTGTGGTCGCGACAAGCGGTAAACCGTTTGTCGCTCTAGCGGCTGCCGCGCGTTGCTCCAATCGTCGCGGGCGGCTAAGCCGCCAGGAAGATTCGAGGTGAAAGGCCTCGGGCGGACGAGGAATCAATTTTCGCATGAAGAAAACCTACGTTCTCGACACGAACGTCCTGCTCCACGACCCGCAGTCGATTTTCAAGTTCGAGGACAACGAGCTGATTGTTCCCATCTACGTGATCGAAGAGATCGATCAGTTCAAACGCGACTCCAGCGAGCGCGGGCGAAACGCGCGAGCCGTGGTCCGTCTGCTGGACGGCTTGCGCGAGACGGGTGGCTGCCTCTCCGATGGTGTTCCCATCGGTGATGGAGGGACGCTGCGTGTCCACGTTCCTCCGCGAAAGCCGGAGCTGAAGATTGCCCTCAACCCGAGTTCGGGGGACCATGCCATCCTGCAGACGGCGATCGAGCTCCGGGATCAGAATCCCGACCGCGCGACGATCTTCGTCACGATGGACGTCTCGCTGCGCATTCGCGCCGACGCTCTCGGTGTCGTCACGCAGACCTACGAGAATCAAACCGTCGACGTGGAGGCCCTCGAGCCGGGGGTGGCGGAAATCGTCGTCCCGGGGGAAGACTTGGATCGGTTCTTCGCCGAGGGGCGGCTCGAGCTGGAAGATACCGAGGCGTTGCCCGCGAACGTGAGCGTGATGCTTCGGGCCGAAGACGGCAGCGAGCGCACGGGGCTCGGGAGGTTCGATGCGCAGCGCAAGATCGTTCGGTCACTGATTGTTCCGCGGGAAGGTGTCGTGGGGATTCGCCCCCGGAACCGCGAGCAAGCCTTCGCGCTGGATCTCCTGCTCGACGACAACGTGCGCATGGTGAGCATCATGGGTATGGCGGGGACCGGAAAGACCCTCCTCGCCCTGGCCGCCGGTCTCGCGCGGGTGGTTCAGGATGGGGCTTATTCGCGCCTCCTCGTGAGTCGTCCCGTCATGCCCATGGGACGGGACATCGGCTACCTCCCCGGCGACGTCGAGGAAAAGCTCGGCCCGTGGATGCAGCCGCTGTACGACAATCTCGAGTTCTTGCTCGTCGCGGGTGGAAATCGACGCCGTGGTTTTCGAGGTTTCGAAGAGCTCCTCGACAGTGGGCAACTTCAGGTGGAACCGCTCACCTACATTCGTGGACGGAGCCTCCCTCAGCAGTTCGTGATCGTCGACGAGGCGCAGAACCTCACGCCGCACGAGGTCAAGACCGTGGTGACTCGCTGCGGCGAAGGAACGAAGATCGTGCTGACGGGCGATCCCTTCCAGATCGACAATCCCTACGTCGATGCCTCGAGCAACGGACTCACCGTGGCAACCGACCGGCTCAAAGGAGAACCCTTGGTCGGTCAGATTCTGCTCACCAAGGGCGAGCGCAGTCCGCTGTCGAACATGGCCGCCAGTCGCCTTTGATCGGGTAGACGGTGAGCGATCTCACTCGGGTGGACGCGTTTCTGCTCCGCATCGAGCGGGAGGTGCGGTTGCTCGAGCGCGTGGTGCCCACCAACCTTTCGAGTGAGCGCACCCGCCTTCGAGCGGCCTGCCTCGCGGGGCAGAGACTCGAGCCCGGGTGGATTTACTCGCCCGCGCCCACGATGAGCGAGGTGCGTCGGGGCCTCGAAGAGGCGGAGCGGCGGATGGGTGACGACGCGGTCGATCGACTCTATCGCGAGCGAATTCGCGAGCTCGACCTCGAAGCAGCGCTCGTCGAAAATCGGGGTTCGCGGGAGTTTCAGTCCCTGGCCAACCAGCGATACCCTGCCGCTTCGGACGATGCGACCGGTCTCGCCGAGTCGTGGGCAGCTCTGCCAGCCGAGGAGACACCGAAAGCGACGGTATCGCTCCGCGCGGCGGTCGAGGAACGAGTGGTCGCGCTCGGGCTTTCAGTGCGCATCGTGGAGCGAGGCGATCTCGCGGCGAGGGCCGCGGTGGGAGAGGACGTGGTCTTCGTGCGTCGGGGCGAACGGGTGACTGCTCGAGAGGCGGCGCGCATCGCTGCCCACGAGATCGAAGCCCATCTCTTGCCTCGCCTGGCGGCACGGCGAGAAGCACTTGGCCTGTTTCGCGTGGGCACGCGCGGAGCCGGAGAGGACGAGGAAGGGCGAGCCCTCCTGATCGAAGAGCGGGGTGGGTTTCTCTCGCCGGGGCGGCGCCGCGAGCTCGGCCTACGCCACACCGCCGCGAGTTGTGTGCGCGGTGGAGGGAGCTTTCACGACGTGGTCGAGCACTTGCTCTCCCGAGGCGCAGACGAGAAGGATGCACTTCGTGGCGCGGAGCGCGCCTGGCGGGGGGGAGGTCTCGCTCGCGAATCGGCCTACTTGCCCGGTTTCCTCCGAGTAAAAGGAGCACTTTCCCGCGACCCCGATCTGGAGCGAGGGCTCGAGCGCGGGCGCCTGTCGCTCGATGCGGCGGAGGTCCTCCGCAGCCTTTCCGTCTAGCTCGATCCCGGCGCGAAATGGCGCTTCGAGCGTCGCGCACCCCCAAGGGGGTGAGGGCGCGCGACGCTCGGCGTAGGGGC
>JBNKGC010000415.1:0-2593 GCA_050289625.1 Polyangiaceae bacterium
CCGGAGCGCAGCGGGGCCGTGGGGTGAGGAGCGGCGATTCACTCCCCGCGACGAGGGGGGCGGGTCCGCCCCCCTGAAAGCTAGAGCCAGTTGCTGAGCATCTCGTCGACGGCCTGGGTGGTGATTGTGGGCGTTGCGTACAGGCCTTCTCCACGCCAAACGACTTCCATCGTAGCCAGGTCGACGATGTAGGCGAACTCGCGCTCGGGAAAGATTTCCCGGGCGCGGTCGTCCACCGGACCGACGGTCGTGACGCCGAGGCCGGCACTTTCGATCCAGAACTCGAGGTGGCTCTGTTTCGCGTTCTCGCCGGGTGAGCTGCCGTCGATGACGAGCTCGACGATGCCACCCCCGGCATCGATCACCTGTTGGGATCGGGCAGCGAGGTCCTCCGCGGCAGTGCGGCAACTGCTGCACCAGAAGGCCCCGACATGGATCAGGACGTACTGGGGACCGCTCTGACGAAGGGTCGCGAAATCGAAATCGACGAAGGGTTGGTCCGATGCCAGCCCCTCATTCGTGTAGTTGACGAAGCCCCGAAGAGAGAGGTTTTCGAGAGTCTCGCCCTCGCCCGGGTTGCCTTCTCCGTACGGGCCTGCCGGGTAGTCCTCGGGAATGTCCGCGACGGAGGGCGCACCGCCTTGGTTTTGGGAGCCTCCGCCGATCGTCGTGCGACCCCCAGTGCCGGAGCTGGCGACCTCGAGGGGTGGCGGACGAGAGTCATCGCCCGACGAGCAGCCGACGAGCGTTGCCACGAGCAAGGGCACGGCGGAGAGGCAGGTCGGGCGAGTCATGAGGCGCTGGTGGGTGACTGCGATCACCTTAGGCATTTACGGATTCGGTAACCGTCTGGTTACTGGGAGGTGGTCGAGGCTCATGGCGGAGGAACTTCGCCGAAGAGCAGCGCGCCGCCCGGATTGCCGTTAGCGCGATGCAGGGTGATTTTCGGGCAGTTTTTGAAATCGACCGCGGTGCCGTCGTACGAGTAGTCGTTCGACATGATGATCGTCGGGTGGTTCGTTGGACCGAGCCGAAGCACGAGGTCGGCGGTGGTCGCGTCCGGGACGAGCGCGCCCAGTTCGGGCTTGAAGCCGAGGGCGACCAGGTGAGTCGAACCCGACGCCTGGTACGGGATGGTGCTCACGGTAATCCCATTGCAGGAGTCGGTTGCACTCTCTTCGGAGCAGGTCGCTTCGTCGAGGGGCTCGGTGGTGTAGTAGTAGTGGAGGGCGAGCTCGTCGAAGGGGATCGCTTCGCTTCCGGTATTCCTCAAGCGAATTCGCATCAATGATCGCACGCCCTCGGTTTCGCTACAGGTGACGCACTGACACTCGACCTTTACGGCGTCAGTGCACATGAGGTTCACGTTGTTGCACTTGCCGGAGGCGCAGTCGCTGTCGACGTCACAGTCGGCGCCCAAGGCACAGCCGCTGTCACACGGACCGCCGCAGTCGACGTCCTTTTCCCCGAGATCCTGTTGACCGTTGTTGCAGAGGGCAGGGTTGCCAACAGCGCCCGTTCCCCCCGAGCCAGTTGCCCCCGAGCCAGTTGCCCCCGAGCCGGCTGCTCCGCCTGTTCCCCCACCGCTCCCCGCCATGCCACCGGTCATTTCGCCGCCAGCGCCGGCCTCGACGGCCGAACCGCCCGAAGACGGACCCCCGCCGACCGTTCCGCCAACTCCACTGGCGCCGCCCGTGCCGTCTTGGAATTGGTAGTCGGGGAACCCGCAGGCCGGCGCGAGCAGCGCTCCTCCGATTGCCATCAAGTAAGCAGAGCGAAACACTAGTGGCAGAGTAGCAGTTGCGGGGTCTGCTTCAATCGAGGTGTCGCGAGACCGAATCAATCCCCGTCCGTGACGCTGAGCGTCTAGGGGCGCTGAAGTGCGGCGCTGTGGGATGACGTGAGCGGTGTGGTGGCGCTCAGTTGTAGAGCACGTTCACGAGAAGCGCTGCGCCGATGCTCGAGTCTCGGGTCTCCGCTTCGCCCCGATCGCCCCACATCCACGCACCTGAGAGTCTCAGGTTCAGGCCGGCTGACCATTCGGGCGCGACCCACCAGTCGTGTCCCGCCCACACCGCAGCGCCAAAGCCGTTTGCGCTCGTAATCACGTTCGGGCCGACGTCTTCGAGGGTCGTGGTGGCGAAGCCAGCGAGCCCGCCAAGGTGCCATCCGCCCTTGTTGTTGGGGAATGCATCGAAGAACGGACCCACGATGAAATGCACCGTGGTCGTTCCGCCCTGCCGCTCACCCGAGGGGGTTTCCAGCTCGAGATTGAAGACGAAGTTGGTCACCACACCGCCGCCCAAGGTGATGCCAGGGCTCGGCGAACCGCCGATGAGGAGGTCACCACCAAATGCGAACGCGTTCCCTTCGAGATCCAGATCGCTGGGGCCCCCGTCGTTCAGGCTGGTCCACTGCCAAGCGGGACCGACCCCGACTCGCAGGTAGAAGCCCTCGTGCATGTAGCCTTTTCGTCCTGTGCTCGGCCCCGGATCGGGAACGCTCACGTCCATCTTTCTCGGGGGGAAGGTTGCCTCTTCCGTCGTGGCCTCCGCAGCGGGAGCCCCCGCCTGGGCGGGCACTTCTTCGGCCT
>JBNKGC010000416.1:0-2579 GCA_050289625.1 Polyangiaceae bacterium
GTGGTCTCTCGTACGACATTCTCCAAAGGTCCTGCCGGAAAGCGATCGAGCTTCCGCCTGTCGTCAGCGTGGTCCGGCTTCGACACATAGTACCAGTAGCGTTTGGACAGCCGAACCGATCCGGATCGTACCGTCCGCATCGCGAAGCTTGTCCTCATCGGGCGGCCGTGCCGGTCGAAGAGGTGGCCGTCAAGCCAGCGTTGGGCGGGCTTGCGGCGGCCGGATATCGGGCCGCCGCCGTTGCCGTCGAGATGCTCCTGTACACGTTGCCAGGTGGCTTCATCCACGATCGCAGCATGCTGACCGATGTGAAGGTCACCCTTGTGACGGACCTTGCCGACATAGGTTGCATTGCGCAGGAGATGATAGAGTGCGCCGGACGAGAATGGCTGCCCGCCGGTCACCCGTCCGTGTCTGTCCGTCCGGACCTTGCTGACGATCCCGAGCCGGTCGAGCCGTCGCCGCAAGACCGGGACGGAGCCGGCTTTCAGGTACTCCCGGAAGATTGTCCGCACGGCGTCGGCCACTTCGGCGTTCACGATGAGCGCCTTGTCCTGTGCCTCATAGCCAAACGGCACGGCACCGCCCATCCACATGCCCTTCCGTTTCGAGGCGGCGACCTTGTCACGGATGCGCTCCGCGGTGACCTCGCGCTCGAACTGGGCGAACGAGAGAAGCACGTTCAGAGTGAGCCGCCCCATCGACGAGGTCGTGTTGAAGGCCTGAGTCACCGAGACGAAGGAGACGCCTCCAGCGTCGAAGATCTCCATCATCTTTGCGAAGTCCGACAGGGCCCGCGTCAACCGGTCCACCTTGTAGACCAAGATCACGTCGAGTCGCCCCGCGCGTACATCTGCAAGCAGTCGCTGCAAACCGGGACGCTCCATCGACCCGCCCGAGAAGCCGCCATCGTCGTAGCGATCGGAGAGTTCCGACCAACCCTCGTGTCGCTGGCTCAGAATGTACGCGCTGCAGGCCTCCCGCTGCGCGTCGAGCGAGTTGAAGCTCTGCTCCAACCCCTCTTCCGTGGACTTCCGCGTATAGATCGCACAGCGCTGCCGGATCATGGCCCGTCCTCCCGGAGCCCGAAGAACTTCGGCCCGTTGCGCGGTATCCCCGTCATTGCCCGCGCCACGGCGGAGAGGGAGGAATAGGGTTTTCCCTTCCAGATCACGTTCTCCGCAGTGACGATCACCTCGTGGGTCTCCCCGCCCCAGGACTTCAAGAGCCGGGTGCCTGCTGCGGCGGGTGGTGCGGAGAGGCCGCTCACCGCGTCACCGGCGTCCGCACCCCCTGCCCTCCGGGTCATCACCGTCTGCCATTGCCGACGAACCGCCGACGACTCGCCACCCTCCTCGTCGGCTTGGATCTCCCAGGCGAGTGCGAGCCGCATGAGGCGCCCCGAGAGTGTCGGCGGCGCGGGCGCTCCGCGCCGCTCTTGCCAGAGCCGACGCAACTCAGCGGCCTCCAACTCCGCCAGCACGGCAAGATCAAGGTCGGAAGGCCGGCTCTGCGCGGGCTTCGCTGCCATCGTTTCAGCTCTGAAGCCGGTATGCCTTGCGACCGCCCTCCTCGGACAGAACGGTCGCAAAGCCGCGTTGCCGCAGACGCGTCAGGGCCGCCCGTGCCGTGTGCGGCTGCCAGCCAGTGGTCTCGGCAAGCTCCGAGATCGTTGCGCCTCGCTTGCGCTCGACGGCCTTCAGCACAGCTCCGAGCTTGCCACCGGGCCGTTCCGGCGCAGCGACGACCTCCTTTGCAATGTCCGTCGTATCGGGGACAACAGCCGCCCGGCCTGCATCGCTCAGGACGTAGCTTGCCGCGTCCGCAGTCTCGTCTCCGTCGGGGAACGCCTGTTTCGCGAACCCCTTCGCCACGAGGGCTTGCAGAGCGCAATCAAGGACCTTCCCGGCAATCCCCTCCGGTGGGGGCAGCAATGCCCCTTCATCCCGTGTTGCGGCGTTTGCGATCAGGGCAGCTTCTGTCTTGCTCAGTTTGGTCATTCCCGGTCACTCTATTCACGGCGGCGCCCGATGCACCGCCTGGTACTGACCAAAGGCCCCTGAACCGGGCCGAGCACGCGCCACCCAAGTGTCGACGCTCACCTGCGACTACCGCTTCCCTTGCACCCTTAGTCCAGTGGTTTCTTCAAAAGAAGGGCGGGAAGCGGGCATTCGCTGCGGTTGCGAAGGTGAGCTGCGTCAACCGCGAAACCTGCCATTCAGACATCGTTGCTGGCCAACGCAAAGGTTGATTTCGTAACTCTCAGTGCTGCGTCAGATTTTCCGACGGTGCGCTACCCTTCGCTAGGACCTTCGGAGCATGGATCCGACGGCTGGATGGTTTTCGGCAGATTGGACTATCGACGCAACTTGGGCGCAAAATTCGATACGGGGCGGAATTGGCGAGATAACCCAATCTGCGGGCGTTCGAGCCTATCATGGGCCAAGAAACTCTGTGATTGTCTTGAAGCCCAAGTCCTAAGCGAGAATGAATAAAAGCACCCTCTCATTTCTTGCCACCGGCAGATCCGGGATTGGCCATCTGCGTCGCGTGACAACGGTTGCTCATGCCCTGCGCCG
>JBNKGC010000417.1:0-2514 GCA_050289625.1 Polyangiaceae bacterium
AGGGCGAGATGCACCAGGGATGGCGCCTCGACCTCTTGTCGGGCGACTTGGGCAGCGTCTCGGTGGGTGAACAGAGTCAGGTCATCACCGAGTACGACGCAAAGCGCGGTGTGGAGCTACGCGACGCCCAGCTCCAGCTGACCGCGGTCTCGCGCGTCCCCCGGTCCCAGAAGCTGAGCGCGGTGGGTTGGTCGGAAGACGTCGACCAGCTGAGCGCCACACTGCACCTACCGCCCGGTTGGGACGTCTTTTCCGCGCACGGCGTGGATGAGGCGTCGCGCACCTGGCTGTCGCGTTGGGATCTCTTCGACGTCTTCTACGCGCTCCTGGTGACGCTTGCCCTGGTTCGCCTGGTAGGCTGGCAGGGCGGGGCAATCGCCGCGGTCGCGCTCGTCCTGTGTCGCGGTGAATCGGGCGCGCCCGAATGGGTTTGGCTGCCGCTGATCGCCCTTTCGGTGCTCGTGCGGGTCCTGCCTCCCGGGCGTCTCGCCAAGGTGCTTCGGGTCGCGTTCTAGGGGCTCGGGGTCGTCGCGCTCGTGATGCTGGTGGGCTTTGCCGTCGACCAGGTGCGCGGCGCCCTCTACCCGCATCTCGAAACGGACTCGACTCCGAGCGACGGCTCTTGGATGCCCCCGGCGCAGCGCGAGAGGCTGCCGCTGCTGCCGGCGGCCCCGAAGCTCCGATGGCCGAGGACCTGGCGCGGAAGGCCAACGAGCTCGAACGCAGGGTCGAAGAACTCCAAGAGGAGGCAGCGCCGGAGTCAGGCGAAGCTCCCGACGCAGAGCCCGCAGCCGCCGCCGAGCGACAGCAGGAGCTGAAGCAGCTCGAGAGCCGACTGCAAGAGCTCGAACAGGCACAGCCCGCGGCACCGCGTGCGGCGCGCCCCAAGCCCTCCCCCCCTTCCCGCTCTCTCGCAGGAAAACGCGCCCTCGGATCCGCTTTCGGCTTGGGCTACCGGCAGAACCAGTTCAAGTCGGACGCCATCGTGCAAACCGGACCGGGGATCCCGGAGACCGCAGGCAGAACCGTTGAGCTCTCGTGGTCCGGCCCGGTCGTGCGCGACCACGCGATGTCGCTCGTGCTCATCTCGCCCTGGATGAACCGGCTCTTGACGGCGCTTCGCCTGCTCGCGCTGGGAGCGCTCGCCTGGGTGGTGGTGCGTTTCGCCCAGCGCGGCGAGGTGCGCCTGCCCAAGCTGTCGTCGGCTGCCGTCGTCTTCGGCGTCATGGCGGCTCTGCTGTTGGTCCCTCGCGCTGCACGCGCGGAGGAACCCTCCGATGCGCGCCTGCAGGAGCTGAAACGCCGACTGACACCCGCCGCCGAATGCGATCCCCACTGCGTCTCCGTGTCGCGCTTTCGGCTCGTGCTCGACGAGCGCCTCGAGATGACCTCGGAAGTGCACGTTGGAGCCCTGAGCGCCTACCGTTTGCCGGGACCGGCCGACGCCTTCACCAATCCGAGCCTCACGGTGGACGGCAAGCAGGCTACCGCCGTGAGGCTCGAAGGCGACGGCGCCTGGTACCTGCGTCTCGAGCCCGGCGTGCACGAAGTCCGACTGCGGACTCGCCCGAAGAGCGACCGCATCACCTTGGACATCGGCACGCCACCGCAACGGATCGAGGTCCGAGCGAAAGGGTGGAGCGTGAGTGGGGTGGACGACCAGGGGCAGGCCGTGGGAGGCACCCTGACCCTGCAGCGCGAAGCGGCGCTCTCCGAGGGAGATCCCCGCCCCGAAGAGGAAGATGTCAAAGGGCACCCAGGTGGCCGTTCCGCCGTTTTTCCAGATGGAGCGCACGCTGCTTTTGGGGGTGAAGGGTTCGGTGGTCACCGAGATCACCCGCCGGAGTGAAGCATCCAGCCCCGAAGTAGTGCGGCTGCGCTTGCTCCAGGGGGAACGCGTCACGACCCCGGACATCGAGGTGAAAGGGGGGGGCGCCGAGGTGAGCTTTCCTCGCGAGGTCACGACGAAGACGATCGAATCGACCCTCGTTCTGCCGCCCGGGGGCAAGCCTCTCGAGCTCGAGTTGTCCGCTCCGCCCATCGCCCAGGGTAGCGAGGTCTGGACCCTGCGCTGCGGTGTGGTTTCTCGCTGCACGACCGAGGGCGTGGTTCCTTCCGCTCACATCGAGGCGGGTCACGCCGAGTGGACCTTTCGCCCCTGGCCCGGAGAGACCCTGAAGATCCACGCCGTCCAGCCGGCAGCGGCCACGGGCTCCTCCCTCACCGTCGAACAGGCGACCCTCACCCTCACTCCGGGCGTGCGCACCGGGCACGGCCACTTGGACATGGCGATTCGAACGAGTCGCTCTGCGGTGCACTCGGTCACCATCCCGTCCGAGGCGAAGCTCGAGAGCGTCACGGTCGACGGGAGGGCGCAGGCCGTGAAGGCTACCCAGGGCAAGGTCCGCATTTCGCTCGCGCCGGGGCGGCGGCGAGTAGTCGTCGAGTGGGACGACCCTCGGGGAATTTCCGCTTGGTATCGGTCTCCTGAGGTAAACGCGGGCGCGGCGGGGG
>JBNKGC010000418.1:0-2513 GCA_050289625.1 Polyangiaceae bacterium
GGCGGCGCGTTCGGCTTCCTGTCGCTTCTGCTCGAGCTCCTTCTGCATCTTTCCACCGTGGCGGACGAACTTCTTGGAAGGAGAGAACTCACCGAGCTTGTGGCCGACCATGTTCTCAGTGACGAACACCGGCACGAACTTGCGACCGTTGTGCACCGCGAAGGTCAGGCCCACCGCCTCGGGGATGATGGTCGAACGGCGGGACCAGGTCTTGATGACCTTCTTGGAGCCCTCCGCGACCGCTGACTCGATCTTCTTGCCCAAGTGGCCGTCGATGAACGGCCCTTTGTGGATACTGCGTGCCATGGATTAGCCCTTTGCCTTGCGGTGCTTGACGATCATCGAGTCGGTCCGCTTGTTGTTGCGGGTCTTCTGGCCCTTGGCCAGCTTGCCCCAGGGAGAGCAGGGGTGGCGGCCACCGCTCGTGCGACCTTCACCACCGCCCATCGGGTGGTCGACTGGGTTCATGGTGACGCCGCGGTTGTGGGGACGACGCCCCAGCCAGCGCTTGCGGCCCGCCTTGCCCAGCTTGATGTTCTGGTGCTCCGCGTTGGACACCTGACCAACGGTAGCGCGGCACTCGATGTGAATGCGGCGGACTTCGCCGCTCGGGAGCTTCACCTGAGCGTAGTCGCCATCCTTGGCCATGAGCTGCGCCGCGACGCCTGCCGAGCGCACGAGCTGACCGCCCTTGCCCTTCTTCATCTCCACGTTGTGAATCGTGGTTCCCGCGGGGATCGCCCGCAGGGGCAGACAGTTGCCGGGGCGAATGTCGGCGTTCCGGCTCGACAGCACCTCGTCGTTCTGACGCAGTCCATCGGGAGCCAGGATGTAACGCTTCTCGCCGTCGGCGTAGTGGAGCAGCGCGATGCGCGCCGTGCGGTTCGGATCGTACTCGATCTCCGCAACCTTGGCGGGCACGCCAATCTTGTTGCGTCGGAAATCGATCACGCGGTAGCGGCGCTTGTGACCACCGCCACGGAACCGCGTCGTGATGCGACCGTTGTTGTTACGCCCACCCGAAGAGGTCTGCGGGGTGAGCAGCTTGCGCTCGGGACGATCAGTGGTGACCTCGGAGAAGTCGCTGCAGGTATAAGCGCGACGACCTGGTGAGGTCGGCTTGAAGGAACGGACTGCCATGACTTATTCCTCGTTCTCCTCGCCCTCTTCGGACTCGTCGAAGAACTGAATGTCGTCGCCCTCGCGCAGGGTGACGATAGCCTTCTTCCAGTTCGGGCGCTTGGCGAAGCGACGGCCAATGCGCTTGACCTTACCGCGCTGCACCAGCGTGTTCACGTCGACGACCTTGACCCCGAACAGGGTCTCCACCGCGCTGCGGATTTGGATCTTGTTCGCCTTGAGGTCGACCTCGAAGACGACCTGGTTGTCTTCCTTGAGCAGCGCCGCCTTCTCGGTGAGAACGATCGGTCGCTTGATGACTTGCTCGGGGCTCATGACTTCTGCTCCGCCGCTTTGTCCTGCCTGAGGCAACGCGCCTCGAGAGCCTTCGCCGCGTCCTTCGACACGACAAGGTGGTCGTGGCGCAGGAGGTCGTAGACGTTGACGCCTTCGGGCGGCAGGAAGTTGCTGGACTTGATGTTCCGGATCGACAGACGCAAGTGCTCGTTCGACTTGTCGTCCACGACCAAGTTCTTGTTGCCCGCCTTCAGGGCTTCGAGCACCAGAGCCAGCTTCTTCGTTTTGGCTTCGCCCAGGTCGATGTTGTCGACCACGATCAGGCGACCTTCCTTGACGAGGAGGCTGAGGGCGCTCTTCAGCGCACCGAGCCGCACGCGCCGCGGGGGCCGGTAGCTCCAATCCTGGGGCTTCGGCGGATGAGCACGGCCACCACCCACGTAGATGGGTGCGCGGGCGGAACCGTGGCGAGCACGACCGGTGCCCTTCTGCTTGTAGAGCTTCTTGCTGGATCCGGAGACCGCAGCGCGCTCCTTGGCGGCGCTCGTTCCGGCACGGCGGGATGCGAGCTGTGCGGTCACCACCTCGTGGAAGAGGTGCTCGCGAACCTCGGCCGCGAAAACCTCGTCGGCGAGCTCGAGCTCTCCGACCTTCTCGCGCTTCAAATTGTAAACGTCGACCTTAGCCATGGAAAACTCCCTCAGCTCCTGATCTCGACATCGACACCGGCAGACAGGTCGAGCTTCATGAGAGCATCGAGGGTCTGGGGGGTCGGCTCGAGGATGTCGATGAGGCGCTTGTGGGTACGCACCTCGAACTGCTCGCGGGACTTCTTGTCCACGTGGGGACCCCGGAGCACGGTGTAACGCCGGATCGAGGTGGGCAACGGAATCGGTCCCGCCACGCGCGCGCCGGTGCGCCGCGCCGTCTCGACGATGTCCGTCGTGGACTTGTCCAGAAGCTGGTGATCGAATGCCTTCAGGCGAATTCGGATTTTCGTCGCGTCAGCCATTTTCTCTCAGGGCCCCACGAGGGAGCGGAAGTGGGCGCGGGAAGCCCCGCGCCCGTTTTGCTTACTCGATGATCTTGGAAACGAC
>JBNKGC010000419.1:0-2502 GCA_050289625.1 Polyangiaceae bacterium
AAATGGTAGCGGCGCCGGGACTTCGTCCAGAGTCCTACTGAACGCACCTCGCGTGGTTTCGGCCCCGTTTCGGCGGGCGAAAAAAATCCTTACCGGGGAGCAGTTGACAGCCGCTGTCCAGTGAATAGCTTTCCGCCTGCTGGCACTCTCGCTCGATGAGTGCCAGCGAGAGATAGTTTCGGATTTGTAGGGGGTTACCTCGAGCGTTCGCAGTCGAACGCCCGGGGGTTGCTGTCCCTCAAAGCCTCCGGAGCCGACCAGGGCGCCGGAGCTGCCCACACAGGAGCACTAGCTGAAAATGGCTACCAAGATTCGTCCACTCCAGGACCGCGTCATCGTTAAGCGGGTCGCAGAAGAAGAGAAGACCAAGGGTGGGATCATCATCCCCGACACGGCGAAAGAAAAGCCGATCGAGGGTGAAGTGATCGCCGTCGGTCCCGGCAAGCTCGAGGACGGCAAGCGCATCGAGCTCACGGTCAAGACGGGGGATCGCGTGCTCTTCGGCAAGTACGCCGGCACCGAGGTGAAGCTCGAGGGCGTCGAGCACCTCATTCTGCGCGAGGACGACATCCTCGGCGTCATCGAGCAGTAATCGGCTTTTCAGGACTAACAGGAGTTTAACGAAATGGCTGCCAAGGAAATTGCGTTCGACGAGTCGGCGCGCAACCTGATCCTCACGGGTGTCAATGCGCTCGCGGATGCGGTGAAGGTCACCCTCGGTCCCAAGGGCCGCAACGTCGTCATCGAAAAGAGCTTCGGCTCTCCCACGGTCACCAAGGACGGCGTCACCGTCGCCAAGGAGATCGAGCTCGAGAACAAGTTCGAGAACATGGGCGCACAGATGGTGCGCGAGGTTGCCTCGAAGACCAGCGACGTGGCTGGCGACGGCACCACCACCGCCACCGTGCTGGCGCAGGCGATCTTCCGCGAGGGCTCGAAGCTCGTCGCTGCGGGTCACAACCCGATGGAGATCAAGCGCGGCATCGACAAGGCCGTCGAGAAGCTCGTCGAGCAGCTCAAGGGCCTGAGCAAGGCTACGCGTGACCCGAACGAGATCGCTCAGGTCGGCACCGTCAGCGCCAACGGCGACGAGACCATCGGCAAGCTGCTCAGCGAGGCGATGGAGAAGGTCGGCAAGGAAGGCGTCATCACGGTCGAAGAGGCCAAGAGCGCCGAGACTTCTCTCGACGTCGTCGAGGGTATGCAGTTCGACCGCGGCTATCTGAGCCCGTACTTCGTCACCGATCCGGAGCGCATGGAGGCCTCTCTCGAGGACGCCTACATCCTGCTCAGCGAGAAGAAGATCGCAAACATGAAGGATCTTCTGCCGGTGCTCGAAGCCATCGCTCGTCAGCAGAAGCCCCTGCTCATCATCGCCGAGGATATCGAGGGCGAGGCTCTCGCGACCCTCGTCGTGAACAAGCTCCGCGGCACCTTGAACTGCGCAGCGGTCAAGGCCCCCGGCTTCGGCGATCGCCGCAAGGAGATGCTGAAGGACATCGCGGTCCTCACCGGCGGTCAGGTCATCGCCGAGGAGCTGGGCCTCAAGCTCGAGAACGTCACCATCAGTGACCTCGGCCAGGCCAAGCGCGTGAAGATCGACAAGGACAACACGACTATCGTCGACGGCGCGGGGAGCAAGGACAAGATCCAGGGCCGCCAGGCGGAGATCCGCGGCGCCATCGAGAACACCACCAGCGACTACGACCGCGAGAAGCTCCAGGAGCGCCTCGCCAAGTTGGTCGGCGGTGTTGCCGTCATCAAGGTCGGTGCTGCCACCGAGACCGAGATGAAGGAGAAGAAAGCCCGCGTCGAGGACGCGCTGCACGCCACCCGTGCTGCCGTCGAAGAGGGCATCGTCCCCGGTGGCGGTGTGGCTCTGCTTCGTTCGCAGGGCGCGCTCGACGGCCTCCAAGTCAGCGACGAGGAAGCCGTTGGCGTTCGGATCATCCGTCGCGCCATCGAGGAGCCGCTTCGTCAGATCGTGGCTAACGCCGGCGAAGAAGGTTCGATCGTCGTGCAGAAGGTCCGCGAGGGCGAGGGCAACTTCGGCTACAACGCGCGTACCAATGAGTACGGCGACCTGGTCTCCCAGGGCGTCATCGATCCGGCCAAGGTCGTGCGCTCCGCGCTGCAGAACGCGGCCAGCGTCGCCAGCCTGATGCTGACCACCGAGGCTCTCGTCGCCGAGAAGCCGAAGGAGGAAAAGGCAGCTGGTGGTGGGCACGCCCACGGCGGCGACTTCTAAGTTTCGTCCGTAGTCCTGCTGCGCGGCTCGCTGCGTCGGTCGTCGGTGCTCGCGTACTCGAGTACGCTCCGCGCCTCCTTCCTAGCAGCGAGCCGCTCGCGACGGACTTCGAACGAAACTTGGAGACCAGCAAAAGGCGACCCTTCGGGGTCGCCTTTTTGCGTTGGGGAGACACATCCCCACGTCCGGGGAGAAGTCGCGATGGCCGGCCGCGGGTGTGTTCAGCGGTGCACTCGTGTAGGCACTTGGAGCTG
>JBNKGC010000420.1:0-2400 GCA_050289625.1 Polyangiaceae bacterium
CCGATCGGCTTCGCTGTGCTGCACGTTTCCGCCCTCTGGTTGCTTGTTTGGTCGCGACAGACGGTCGATCACTCGACCCAGCCGCGCTGAATGCGTCGGAAAGTCGCCTCTTCAATTAGCACGCCGGCAGGCTCCGTTCCCGTTCGATCGACGGCACGCTCATCGAGGGTTGGGGAGCTCCCCTTCGCCGCGGAACTGCTTGCCTCGCTTCGACGATTCGTCGACGAGGGCATGCTTTCCGCGTGATTTTCCGCGCTCGCCAGCGCCGTCGGGCGCGCTGCGCTTTCTGCCGGAGCATTCGTACCTTCCCGGTCGCCCGCAAGATTCACCAGGGCGCACCAGGCGAGGGTCGAGAGCTTCTTGCTCTGGGAAAGGTCCTCCGCAAGCCTGCGGGCCAATTCGCGCTGGCGCGCGTCGAAGAGGGCCGCGACCGCAAGGCCTCGAATCCCCTCCTTCTTCGAGCTCCGCGCCACTCGCTCGAGCGGTGCCAGCGACTCGGTGCGCCCGTATCTGAGGACCAGAGATGCCAACGCACGCACGCCTGCCTCGCTATCCACTGAGCGGCCTCGGCAGAGACTCTCGAGCATCGCCTCGGCGACTTTTGCACCCGCATCGGCCATCCGGAAGAGGAATGCCGTGTCCCGTTCGGCGCTCGGCCGATCACTGAGCCGGGAAACCAGCTCCACCGTCGGGCGCACCGACGCCTCCATCTCGGGGGCGAGTGCCCAATGGACGAGCTCCCACGCGGCGCGCGAGCTCGCCGGTCCGCTCCGACTGTTCCGCTCTGCCTCCCCCCGAGGCCGCGGATCGCCCGCGCGTTGTGAAAGCTCCGCCAGGAGAAGCCAGCGCCCGAGATGCCGCTCCGAACCCCGAATCACCTCGAGGGCCGGAATCAGCGCGTCGGGCACTCCTCCCAGCCAAAACAGTGGCACGAGCAGCTGCTCGCAGAGGGAGATTCGATGGGTTTCCTTGATCTTCGGGGCGAGACCGATCAGGTGCTCCCCAGACGACTCGCCGCGGACCACTCGCGCGACCTCCGCCGCGAAGATCAGGTGCGGTTGACGATTCATCGCTGCTCGGACGAGGCCGGAAGCGAGCGCCGGATCCCGCGACAAAGTCGCCGCCGACACACTCGACAGGCCGCCGGCCCCATCGGCGGACAGAACGCTCTCCAGGACTGGGGTGCTACCCGGCACCTGGGCACTCACGAGCCCTCGAGCGAGCGCCCCATACAGGGGTCTTTCGAACGAGCGTCGCCTGGCCAAGGTTTCGAAGGCAACCGTTGCGGACCTGGTCAGCTCCGGGAACATCGGAAGCAGGGCCCTGAGCCCGCCCGCCAGGGTCGCTTCCTGCGTCGGCCTGCGCCGGACCGCGCTCGAGAGCTCCGCATCGAAGCGTCGCACCACCGCACGAGCGAGGGCACCCGCCACCGCTCCGCCTTCCTCCCCAATGGGGCGTGCCCACGCCCCCCCGCTGCGCGTCTCCATCAGACGTAGGATGCGACCGTACACCCGATCTCTCGCGGAGGGTGCTGAAATCGCTCCCTACGGGGCCGCCCCGTGCCGCCCCGTGCCGATCCGCGCCGCGCCCGCAAAGCGCTCCCCTCGCAACCCCGCGAAAGTGAGGAGTTTGCGAGGCTGCGTTCTCAGGCCCCTCGCTCACTCGCCTTCGTCAGTTCGGGTGGTCCCCGAGAGGCGCCTGCAAAACCCGCCCCACCTCTTGCGAGGGGGCGGGTTTTCGCCTGCTCGGCTTCGGCGCGCTGCACGAATCGGCGCTCCAGTTGCTTGTTTGGTCGCGACAACGGGTAAACCGTTTGTCGCTCTAGCCACAACGAGCCAAACTCAATATGTTTGCGAAACCTGATGCATTGCGCGGGACATCGCGCCAGACGCGATCCCTTTCAGCAGTCACTTCAGGCAGCGAGGGACAGAAAGACATCACATGCGCAATTCGACAGCAACGCTTCTGCTCGTGAGTGTTTCGGCAATCGCCCTGACCTGGGGCTGCAAGAAGGACGAGGCGCCACCTCCCCAACAGCCCCAGCCCTACGGACAGCCAGCACCGGGTCAACCCGCCTACGGACAACCGGCGCCTGGGCAACCGGCCCAGCCGGGCTACGGGCAACCCGCACCGGCACAGCCGGGGTACGGCCAACCGGCACCCGCCCAACCGGGCTACACTCCCCAGCCTGCGGCACCCGCCCAGCCGGCACCGGCACCGGGCGCGCCCGCGCAGCAGCCGATGTCCGAACCCGCAGCGATGGCGATTCCGTGCCAACAAGACGCCACGTGCTTGGGACACCGCTGCAGTACTGCGGTCGGCAAGTGTGTCTGGCCCTGTCAGACCGACGTTGACTGCCAGGACGGCTATCGCTGCATGGCGCCCGCATGCGTTCCGAAG
>JBNKGC010000421.1:0-2349 GCA_050289625.1 Polyangiaceae bacterium
ACGAGGGGGGCGGGTCCGCCCCCCTGCTAGTACGAGTGATGGACCTCGAAGCGCCCCGCTGCGGGCTCCAGGCTCAGAAAGCTGAGCTTGCCGTCGCTGCACGAGCCGCTGTTCATGAACAGGTGGCGGCCGTGTTCGGATCGGCGCGCCATGTGAGTGTGGCCCGTAACGATGACGTCCGCTTCGGTGCGTCGCGCGTGGTCCACGGCCCACGTTTCGACGCCCGTCGGTGCATCGGATCGGTGTTGGCTGCGCACGCGATCCAAGCGATCGAACAAGTCGTAGGCGGCCCCCAGGCGGGCGCGACGAAGCCATCCCCCCAGCCAGACGCCGGCCTCCGAGATTGCTCGAGCCTTCATGACGAGGCGGTCGCTCTGGTGCCCGTGGACGAACGACAGCCTCAGGCCGCTTCGGCGCAAGCGGAGCTCGTCGAGGGCGCCATCGACCCGGCCCGCGACAAGGTCGTGGTTGCCGTGGACATAGCTGAATTTGGGCCGCCGAAAGTAGTCGGCCAAGGCTCGATGTCGCTTCCGAGCCAGGCGGAGCTCCTCGGCAGGCCGGTGGGGTAGTCCGCCGGTGAGAGTTTCCCAAACGTCTCCGAGCAGCACGATGCGCTCGAAATTACGCTCGAGGAAGGCGAGGAACCGAACGAACTCACCATCGTCGTGGGCAAATCGATCCGTGCTCGGTCGAGCCCCGAGATGGAGATCACTGATGACGGCGATGCTCAAGCGGTGTCGGTCCCTGCTGTCGTGGAGCAGGTCACTCTGCCCCAGATTTCCTTCAGGGTGACTCGCCGGGGCGCGGCGCGCAAAGCCGAGGACGGCTTCAGCCCTCGGTCACGCGGGGGTCGCTTCGAGGGCTCGCCGATACCGTTCGCGGCGGATGTTGTCCGAAAGGATTTCTCGGGCTTCGGCCAGGGTGCTCAGCACGAGTTCCAGATCGTCCCGCAGGTGCGCCGTGCGGACGGTCAGCCGACTCGGATCCAGATCGCGCAGGAGCTCCGCGTAGGCGCGGTCTACCTCGTAGGCGGTAGCGCTGCGCGAAATCCCGAGGAGCGAAAAGTAGTCGCCCTCGTCGACCAAGATTCGCCGCACGCGGATACGCGAGCTCAGCGCTTCGCCGTCGAAAGGATCGTCCGGGGCCGGAGACCCCTTGCCGGTGCGGCCCGACTCAGGCGGAGGCACGATGCGCTCCCCGCCGACCCCGCCCGTAGTGAGCACACCGAGCTCGACCAAGGCGTACAGGGTGGGCATGATCTCGGGCTGGGTCGAAAGCAGGTGGTGCGGGGGAGTGTTGCCCAGGCGCCGGACGACATCTTCCTCATCGGGGAGGAGTGCGCACTCGCCGAACAGGTAGTGGTAAGCGCCCGGACCGAGCACGAGCTGCCCGCCGCCGAGATGCCGCCAAGCGGTCGTCGGATCGACAGAGCGGCGAGCCACCTCGACGAACACTTCACATCCGGCGGCTCCACCGAACACGGCGGGCTCGTCGCGCAGGCGCACGGGTGCTTCCTCTTCCCAGCGGCATTCGCCCTCCTCGATGCGCAGGATCGCCCCCAGGATCCACTCGGAGTGGGCACGCAGGACGGGCCACAAGTCGTCCTGGCGTAGGTGGCCGTTCGCGACGAGCGCCGCGCCTGCGTGCCGTCCAAATGGGGGCAGCGTGCGGGCCAGCTGATTTGCGACCTCCTCCGACATGTCGCCGCGGCTTTGGAGAAATCGAACGAGGGCTTCGGCTTCGATGCCCGAGACGGCGGTCACGATGTCGCCGTCGCGCACGACGACCCGCCGGATCCCGCCGGCGTCCTGAAGCGCCAGGGCGCCAGTTCCCCGCTCGCGGATTGCGGTGGCGAGTGCTTGGGCGGCGCGGTTCTGCACCGAGGGTCGGTTGACGGCCGCGGCAAGGTCTCGCGACGGTAGGGGCGCGCTGGCTGGCGGCACCTCGAAGGGTCGGTGCTGGTAGAAAGGCGTTTCTGCGGGGCGCGGGTCCGTGGGGCGGCGCGGGTGGCGTCGGGGCGGTGTGGTGGACCGCTCACGTTCGGGAAGCTCCGACGAGTCAGGAGGTTCCGAGGAGGAACCTCCGAGAGTGGCGCCGGGCATCGATTCGGGAGGCGCTGACGGTGGGAGACGCGAGGGGGCCGGTTGACTCGCCGGTCTGCCCCCTGGATTGGTGACCGCTGCGTCCGACGGGTAGGACAGGGGTGAGGGGGGTGAAGAAGCTCCCGCGTCGGACGCTGGAAGCGCCGCCTGCACCGACGAAGGCGGATGTTCGGCGCCAGGGCTCGCCGAGGCTCCGCCCAGTTCGGCTCCGGTCGCCCCCGCGCCCGTCAGTCCCGGGCCCGTGAGC
>JBNKGC010000422.1:0-2323 GCA_050289625.1 Polyangiaceae bacterium
TACCGCTGCGCGGCAGGGTCCCACCCCAAAACCGCTTCGCGAAGAGATCCCGGCGTTTTTCGCCGGGATCTAGCGCTAGATTCCGGCGCGTGCATGGCGCTTCGGCTTTCACGCGCCCCTCGGGTGAGGGCGCGTGAGTTCCCGGCGCATCTTGCGCCGTCCTATTCGAGCATGCGCCGCTTCGCTTCGCTCATGGCCGCGCGCGACAAGAACTGCTGGAGGGCTGCTTCCTGCGTTGCGTCGATGGGTCGCTCTTTGTAGTCCGCGAAGGGAATGTCGATGTTGTTCGCGTACAAGCAGTCGACTGCTCGGTCGAATCGTTTGATCCGCGGGGACAGGTCTGCCGAGCGGGCGCTGTCCTCCGCGAGGTCGCGCACGACGTCCTCGAGCTGATCGCACCACCCCCGGGTCTTGGGAAGGGAGGCATCCGGAGGCGAGGAACAGCACGATCGCTGGACGATTGCCGTCGACAGGAGTTCGTACCACCCGAGAGGTCGTCGTTGCCGTCCGGGGTCGCCATGGACCACGTCGACGGGGAGGGACGTGCCCTCGGTCCCTGCCTTGTCTGCTGGCCCGGGAGTCGTGCCTTCACTCGGCTGTCGAGGCTTGGCATCGAGGCTGCGCTCGGCCTTCTCGTACAGTTGCTTCGCTGTTTCGTGGAGCGGTCGGGCAGTGCAGACGAAGGAGAAGTCGGTTCCTTCGGCGAATTGGCCGTCGGCGAAGTAGGAACCTACGCAGGCACTCAGTCGTTCCGATTTCGAAAGCTTCTTGCTGGGTGTTCGTTCCGGGGATTCGGCCGCCGCCGCTGCGTCTCGAGCTTGCTGCTCCTTGGCTCGTGCCTCGGCCGCAATACGCGCTTCTTCGTCGGTCCTCTGTTTGTAGGTGTAGAAGGCCCCTCCCCCGATGCTCAGCAAGGCGATTGCCACCCAAGGCCAGCGGGCAGGCTTCTTCTGGAACGGATGGTTTGCCGGCGGATTGAGCGAGATGGGCTGGTGGGGTGCGCTGGGAGCCCGCTCCTCCAGGGGGATCGAGGGACGCGAAGGTTCCGGAACCGAGGGTGCGCTTGCGCGGGGAGCGGACGCTTCGGTCTCCGGTAGCTCAGGGGGCTCTACCGTCGAGGGATCGAAGACCACCCCGTCGAGGACTCCACCCGGACTCGGCGTCGGGCGGAGCGGGCGCGGCGCAACCTGCGGTGTGAGCGGCGGAAGCTTGCGACCGAGCTCGAAGGCGTCGAGTGCCGCGACGACCTCCGTCATCGAAGCGATGCGTCGACGTCGATCGGCGGCGAGCATGCGATCGAGGAGCTGTTGGAGGACTGGCTCCGAGAGCCCCGCATCTTTGAGCTTGGGGACGCCGCGGTCGATGACCGCGAGGAGTTCCTTCGGGTCGCTTCCTCGAAACGGGTAGCTCCCGGTCATCGCAGCATAGAGCGTGACGCCCAGGCTCCACACGTCGTCGGTCGGCTTCGGACTTTCGCCGTTCAGTCTTTCGGGAGACAGCGCGGGACCGAGGGTTGGTGCCGTGAAGCGTGACAGCGTTGGAGGCACGGCGTGCCCCTTGGCGCGCACCAAAACCGACCAAGGTGAGATCGACCCGTGCGCGCCTCCGGCCGCATGAAGGCGCTCCAAACTCCGCGCCAGGCGGAGGGCCCATGCCGCAGCCCGAGGAGTGGGGACGCGTGCGCCCGAGGCGAGGTGCTCGGCAAGGCTCTCGCCCTCGAGAAGTTCGACGACGACCGCGCCCAGTCGTTCCGTTGCCCATTCGGGAGGCAGTTCGTCCTTGGGGACGATGGTCTGTGTGTCGATGACCGCTGCGACGTGTCGGTCGCGGAAGCCGACGAGGTTTTTGAGCGCTTGGACGCGATCGCGAGGCAGCAGTGCGGCGATCACTTTCTCACGGGTGCGTTCGTCTTCCGCTACGAAACCTCGGTCACCCCACGGCGCGACGAAGCGGTAGCGACCCGCTAGTGGCGCTTTGGGCTCATCCATCCTTCAACTCCACCGATTGCACCGCTTCAGATTCCACTACGCTAACACTGCCTGGGGGGTGGAGAGAAATCCTGGCGACCCTGATTTAAGTTTCGTTCAGGTGAGATTTTCAGCGCTCCGTGACCACCGCGTCTAGTGCCTCGTTTCGCTAGAAACGAGGACCAGAAAACAAGAATAGCAGCGGGTCAGATCGGTCCGTTGACGGTGATTTCGGCGCCCCCAGTCGGGTGAGGGCGATGAAATCGCCCGGAGCCTCCTGATCTGAGGCTGGGCCGCAGCGACGAGGGGTTGGGCCAGCCCCATAGCTGTTAGTAGGGGGGCGGCCCCGCCCCCCT
>JBNKGC010000423.1:0-2285 GCA_050289625.1 Polyangiaceae bacterium
CGTAGTGTCCCGAAACTCCCGGCGACGCATCATGCAGCCTCCCGATGGTAGAAGTTCAGCAGCCCACCGAGCCGTGACCGGCATTCGATCCCCCCACCCGACCCATTGTCGTTGCCGACGGTGACCGATGACGATCGGACAAGCTTTCCGCCGAGCCCTTGATGATAGCGCTCGGTGTTGTAGTGCGCGACGAACTCGCGCAGCAGATACCTCAGGTGACGCTCGCCGAAGATGACGAAGTGCCGGAGGCACTCGTCGCGAACGGTCCTGACGAACCGCTCGGCGTAGGGATTGCAGTTGGGGCTGCTCGCTGGGATGCGCACGCTCTTCACCCCTCCCGATCTCAGCAGGTTCCGCCACGCCGTCGTGAACAGCGGGTCGCGGTCGTGAACGAGGTGTGTCGCGTTGCGGAGAAAGCCGTCCTCGCAGGTCGCGCAAGCTGCCAGCTGGTCGCCGCCCATTCCAGTCTGTGCCACGGACGCGAATCGTGCGAGTATTGCCCTGCCGCGAGTATCGGGACAGTGCGAGGTGGCTGGGCGGTTCGTTTCCCAGAACTGCTTGCCTACGCGAGGTTCTCCCGAACCCAATCACGGATTGTCGCGCACGCGTCGTTCGGAGGGATCCGTGCGCCCCAGAACATGCTGGAGATTCGGTCAAGTGCTCGGTCGACCGCTGCCTTGCGTTCTGGGTCGGAGAGCAGGAGCGCCGGCTCGTCAGGGCTTGGCATCGCCGCGAGGTCCTTCTCGCGCAGCATCTCGTCGGCGAGAGCGCGCGCGGACTGCTCGATCGCGGGCAGGCGATCGAGCGATCGGATGATTCGCGCGGCATCTTCGTAGTGACGGGCAAGTCCGTCTGGCTCGAGCTGCTCGCGAGCATACCGACGCGCAAGTGCATCGAGTTTCTCTAGGAGCGTGACGAGCGGATGGACACACCGCACAGCCTTTGGACGATTGTCCGTGTACTCGCCGAGCTGCCCGCTACGCTCCAGGAAGTCGTGAACGAACGACGTGAGAGGACGCTCGACGAACGGCACGACGCGTGCGCGGCCGATCTCGAAGAACACGTAGGGACTCATAACTTCGGCGAGCTGGTCGAGCTGCACGCCGGGGTAGCGACCGAGGAGGTTCGCGCCGCGCGCGTACTTGTCCGGTGGCTTCTGGTCGAGTTCGACTTCGACGCCCGGGATGACGAATGCGCTGGGGAGGGCGTCATAGAACGCACGCCGCGCCGCGACAGGTCCCTTGTTGGTGCTCGCCCAGTTCGTGACCGAGGGTAGCCCTTCGACCGAGCCATGCTGCACCATGAGATCCAGGTCTTCGGAGAAGCGCTCGATAACGCCATAGCCCTTCGAGAGACTCGTGCCGCCCTTGAACCAGAGCTCGAGGCCGGTCTCATGAAGAGCCCACATGCAGTGCGTGACCCAGTAGTCCTTCTCGACGAGGGCGGGCGCGATGCCCGTCTCGTCCGTCACCAGAGTCAGTAGCTGGGGGAAGTCCGGATCGTCGTGGACGAAGGTCACTTGTCCCTGGCCTCCTCGATGCAGTTCTCGACGAGGGCGGAGATCGCTTTCGTTCCGTAGGTCGAGGCCATCTCCCGCAGCCTCGAAGTGTTCCAGCGTCCAAGGCGCAGCGTGGTGACGAGGTTCGTTCGGAGCTCGCTGAGTGCGACGCCTGCCATGTCGTGGTGCTTGAGGAGGTCCACCACGAACCACTCGGGCGAAGGCTGCGTCGGGAAGTAGACTCGGCGCAAAAAGAAGGGATGCCCTGCCAGAGTGAACTTGCCGGTGCGCCGCTTGTTGTACACGAGCGTTGACGCGAACATCGCCGTCGAGCCGAGGCCGAGAGCGTTCCAGCGCGGCGGCCCGGAGACGAGGAACGGCTCGTCGTCGAGGAACGCGCGCAGAAGGACCTCATCGGGAGCCGGTGCGGGACCGAACTTGGAGGGCACCGGCGCGTAGTACAGGCCGTGCGCGGCCTCCCGAAGCCGTCCCTCGCGCACGAGGCGCTGTGCCAGGCGCGCCGGGTTCCTGCTCCACGGAGATAAGTCTCGCGTGCGGTAGGCACGACCGGCCGTCAGCTCGGGTTGCGCAGGTGCGGTCATCATCAGCTCCGTCAGAAATCTACCGTAGGAAAGATACGGTGCGACCTGGGAATTGGCAAGTCGGGGCCGGGAACGCCCTCGACAAGGCCTGAAACGCCCGGCAAACCCCGTAGTGTCCCGAAACTCCCGGCGACGCATCATGCAGCCTCCCGATGGTAGAAGTTCAGCAGCCCACCGAGCCGTGA
>JBNKGC010000424.1:0-2270 GCA_050289625.1 Polyangiaceae bacterium
ACCAGAGTCCCCCAAAAAACGTGTTGTTTCATAAACAATATCCCCCGCCGGCAGGGCTCGTCGCAGGCTCTTGGCCCCATTGTCGTCTGTCTGCAAGTATGGTTGCGCGAAAAACGACACCGTGGAGTAGCGCGTCACTTGGGAGCATCTCCAACCTCCGCATCGCCTGCGGCGAGTCGCTCAGAGCTCGAACTTCAACCCGCCCTGGATCCAACGCGGAGCGTTGGGGCGTGCTCCGAAGGGACGGTGGGCGGCGACGCCTTGGTAGTCGAGGACGTTGCGGGCGTTGATGTACAATCTCAGAAACTTCAACAGACGGGCGGATACCCCGACATCCAACGTCTTGAGTGGATCGGTGCTCTGCACGTCGCTGAGCGGTTCGTTACCGGCTTGCTCCCGCACCGCGGACACGTAGTTCCCTGCGACGTAGGCGCCGTAGCGGTCGTATTCGGCAGCGATCTGCGCGTTCAGTTGGTGTCGCGCGACGTAGGGGAGTTGATCGCCCTTCTCGACTGCGCCGTAGATGGGATCGGCGGAGTCGAAGGAATTATCGAATTCGCCGAACGTCAGCGTGTAGGCAGCGGAGAGGGGGAACTTGAAAGCGCCGAGTTCGAGCTCGTATGCTGCCGTCGATTCGAGGCCGTAAATCCGGGCCCGCCCCGCGTCGAATTGGCGGTCCAGGTCCTGGTTCGCGCAACCATTGGAGAACGTGCACACGTCCGTCAGGTTGGAATAGTCGTTGAAGAAGCCGAGCGCCTCCAGTCTCGTCGGGTGGTCCGAGTAGCGAGTGCCGACTTCGTAGTTGATGCTGTACTCGGGCTCGATCGCTTCGGGGCTGCCGGGCGGTGGGGGGCTGAACCCTCGATAGGCACCCGCAAACATGCCCCACTCTTCGAGCAGGGCATAGTACACGCCGAGCCCGGGCATCAGCGCGACCACCGTGCGCTTGCTGCTTTCGTCTGCGAGGTAGTCGTCCAATCGAGAACGAATGAGTTCCACGCGTGCACCTGGGGTGACGGTCAGTGAGCGATAGGTGATTGCGTCTGTTAGGTGAACCGCAAGCGCGTAGGTCGAGGCGAAGGTGCGGGTCGTCGTCTCGGTCGCGGCTCCGGCTGGAACCAGGTTGCCGCCAGCCAGAGCGAAGGACTCTTCGGAGTGATCGCGCTCGATCGAGTCGTAGTGCAGCCGCACTCCCGATTCGACCTTGTGAGAGATGCTGCCCGTGACGGGTTTCCACAGTAGACGAGAGAAGAGGCCCTGGCTCACGAACTCACGCTGGTTGGGCCCAATCCAAACCGCGTCCAAGGTGCTCGAGGTGTTCGTCTGTCCCGAGAGCACACCGTAGAGCGCCGCATTGGACGGGTCGTCTGGGTTCGCGAGAACGTCGCTCGCGGAAGCGCCACCCAGGCGGTTGAACTTGCGCCAAATCCGGAAGAAGTCGTGGCGATAGGCCGTCGTTTGAAGCTGGTACTTGCCGTCGAAGGTTTCCAGTCGGTGGGTGAGCGCGATCGTGCTTCGATGGTTGTCCATTCGATCCAACGCGCTCGCCGCGTAGCGTCGATTGGGGTTCGCTTCGAAGTCCTCGTCCGTCAAGCCGAGGTACGTTTCGTTGGAGGCTTCCGTCGAGTAGCCGAGCTTGATGGACAGTTCGTTTGTCGTTTCTGCAGTAGGATCGACCAGGTACGAACCTTTGACGAGCCACTCGTTGCGAGCAGCGCCGGTGTTGGCGTCGTCGGGAAGCTGTTTGAAGCCGTCGTTGCCGACGTGGACCCCCTCGATCAAGAAGCCGACTTGCTCGTCGCTGGTGCCCGCGAACAGGTGTGCCTTGCGGTACCCGTACTGACCGTAGCCGAGGTCCAGCGCTGCCGATTTGGAGGTGGGGATGGGACGGCTGATCATGTCGATAGCACCGCCGACCGTCTGCGGGCCAAATGCCACCGACCCGGCCCCTTTGATGACCCTGACCTGCGAGATGCGCGTCATCATCGGGAAGTAGTAGGCGGCCGGTGCCGAGTAGGGGGCCGGGCCGAAGAGGATCCCGTCCTCCATCAGCGTCACCTTCTTGCTGCGATCGGGGTTGACCCCGCGCATGGCGATGTTGGGTCGTAAACCTGCGCCATCTTCCTCGCGTACGAAGACGCCGGGTACCTGCTGGAGGTAGAAGGCGAAGTCCTCGCCACCCATGATGGGCGGTGAGTCGAGCACCGACCCCTCGCCCAGGAGCTCCTCGCTCACGGCCCGGGCCACGTCCCAGCAGTGGGGGTCGTTGT
>JBNKGC010000425.1:0-2258 GCA_050289625.1 Polyangiaceae bacterium
GGTGCGTGACGCTCGAAGCGCTATTTCGCGCCGGGAACTAGCCTGCGCTCGACTTGACGGGGACCCCGTCGGGCCAATATTTACCCCGCGAGGGAATTGTTGCATCGGAGAATGCGACAATTCCTCTTTGTACCGGAAGCCCCGCGCTGGGGTATGCCGGGAACCTCGAATTTCTGCCCGGCACCGGGCCGAAATCACCCCCTCTACCCGCCGATCACCATGGCCAAGACCTACAGCGATCTCTTCGCCGACGTCCGGAACTCGGTTCAGTTCGTCTCCCTCGAGGCTCTCAAAGCCCGCATCGAGGACTCCACGCAGCCCACGCCGACTCTGGTCGACGTTCGCGAAAAGGACGAATTCCGCGCCGGGTACATCCCCGGAGCTCTGCACCTGCCTCGAGGTTTTCTCGAGATGCAGGCGGAGCAGAAGCTGCCCGACAAGAAGGCGGAGATCATCGTCTACTGTGCGGGGGGAACACGCAGTGCGTTCGCCGCCAAGACCCTCGTGGAGCTCGGCTACGAGCACGTCACCAGTGCCAACCCCGGCTTCGTCCGTTGGAAGGACCTGAAGTACCCGGTCGAGGAGCCGCCGAAGCTGACTGAGGCGCAGCTCGATCGGTACTCGCGCCACCTTCTTCTTCCCGAGGTGGGGGAGAAGGGACAGGCCAAGCTCCTGAACGCCAAAGTGCTGCTCTTGGGGGCGGGTGGCCTCGGTTCGCCGGCAGCCCTTTATCTGGCCGCGGCGGGGGTCGGAACCATCGGTCTCGTCGACGCGGACGTCGTCGATGCGTCGAACCTGCAGCGCCAAATTCTGCACGGAACGTCTCGGGTTGGGATGCCGAAGGTGGACAGTGCCGAGAAGGCGCTGTCGGATCTGAATCCCGACGTTCAGGTAGTGAAATACCAGGAGCGGCTCAACAGCGAGAACGTCGACAAGATCTTTGGGGCGGGCTGGGACGTCATCATCGATGGCTGTGACAACTTCCCCACGCGCTACCTCGTCAACGACGCCTCGCTCTTCCACAAGATCCCGGTGGTGCACGGATCCATTTTCCGGTTCGAGGGCCAGGTCACGACCTTCGCTCCGTTCGAAGGGCCCTGCTACCGCTGCCTCTATCCCGAGCCGCCTCCGGCTCATTTGGCTCCATCCTGTGCCGAGGCAGGCGTGCTGGGCATTCTCCCGGGCATCGTCGGGACCTTGCAGGCGACCGAGGCGATCAAGATCATCTTGGGCAAGGGAGACAGCCTGGCCGGACGACTCCTCACCTACGACTCCTTGGGTGTGTCCTTCCGGAATCTCAAACTGCGTCGCGACAAGAACTGCCCCGCATGCGGAGAGAACCCGACCATCAAGGAGTACATCGACTACGAAGGCTTCTGCGCAGGCGGCTGAGCAGCACGCTGCGAGTGCCCTCGGCGGGGCTCCCCAGCAGCTCACGGCAGAATCGACGAAGGCGGGCTTGGCGAGCCCGCCTTTCGTGTATGCTCGCCCTCGTTTCTCGCGCCGCGGGCCGGTCGAAGCCGGACCGAGGTCAGCCTGGGAGGCCCTTTCGAGGGTATTGTTCAAGGGAGTGAATGGATGATTCGTTCGAGTAACCTGCTTGTCGTGGGAGCGTTTGCCGCCGCGGCGGTCGCATGTGGCGACGACCAAGAAGCCAACACCGGTCAGCCGGGTGCCGTGCAGTGCCCGCCCGGTCAGTTCTTCGATGGGCAATACTGTCAGATTGCCTCGCCCAATCCGCCGGCCACCGGTGCGCCGGGTCAACCGCAGACCGGGTATCCCGCTGGAACCGCCGCGCCTGCGCCGACCACTGCCCCCACGACGGCGCCTCCTCCGGTGAACCCTCCCGTAGCGACCGCTTCCGCGGGGCCGACGGCGACCGCGGTCGACCCGACGATGGCCGCTGCAGCAACTCCGCTGCTCCAGCAACTCGCAGCTCAGCACCTCCCCGCGGGGGCCAAACCTCTCGGCTCACCGGTCACGGGACAGTTCACGCAGGGTCAATCGCTCGAGCAGCAGATCCAGATGCAGCCGGGCAAGTGCTACACGGTGGTGGCCGCTGCTGCTCCGCCCGTTGCGAACGTCGACATTCAGCTGGTTCCCGTTACGCCGATCCCCGGGATGCAGCCGGTGCTCGCGCAGGACAAGGAGACGGGTACGACGGCTACGATTGGCGCGAAGCCTGACTGCTTCAAGTGGGCCTTCCCGGCGCCAGCGCCGATGAAGCTCATCGTGACGGTCTCCCAGGGGCAAGGACT
>JBNKGC010000426.1:0-2254 GCA_050289625.1 Polyangiaceae bacterium
TCGGCATCGGCGTCGACGGCATCTGCGGCGTTGGCGTCGGTGCAGTCACCGCCTGAGTAGGCGTGCCCGGCGGACTCACCTGGGCGCCAGGGGTCGAGCCGCTGCCGGGCACGGCCACTGCGCCCGCAGGATCACCGACATCACCAGCGGTACCGGCAGTGCTCCCTCGTGCGGAGTCCCCGCTCTCGTCCGAGCAGCCAAGCGTCAACGCCAGGAACATCCACCAACTTGCCCGCTCGCAGGATCGCCTCATCTCATTTCTCCAATTGGAGTCGGGCTGGACGCTCCCACGCTTCAGTCGACGTGGTCAAGGCGCGGAGCAGCTGGCAACGGGTTTTCCCGTCCAGAGCCTGTTGGCGATCACTAGAAACCGCGCCTATTCGGTGAAGTCCGCGGTTCGTGATCGGTGAAAAGCGCAGAGTCGTGACCGGTGAAATCCGCGGGTCAGGATCGCTTGGTCTTGCGGCGAGCGACGCGGGACTTGTTGAGCTCCTTGGCTTCCTTGAGGCGATAGCTCTCGGCGGCGACTTCGATGACCTCGGCTCGGTGCACGAGGCGGTCGACGAGGGTGACGGTGCACGCGGCGTGTGGGAAGACCTCGCTCCACTCGGAGAAGGGCTTGTTGGTGGTGAGCATGATGGCGCGCTCAGCGTCGTAGCGTCGGGTGACCACCTCGAAGAGTAGGTCGGCGTAGCGGTTGTCGTACGAGAGGTAGCCGACCTCGTCGATGCACAGCAGCTTGGGAGTCGTGTATCGTCGAAATCGGCGTGTCAGTGCGGCGGAGGACTCCTGACGAGCGAGGTCGGCGAGCATGTCGCTGGCGGTCGAGAAGCGCACGGTGAAGCCCCTCACCACCGCCTGGTAGGCGATGTTCTTGAGGATCATGGTTTTACCTACACCGTTGGGGCCAACCAGGATCGCGTTGTGTCCGTGCTCGACAAAGCCGAGGCGCATCAGCTCGTCGACGCCTTCTCGGTCGAGCTTCTTCGGCCAGCTCCAGTCGAAGTCGGCCATCGCTTTGAAGGCACCTATCGCAGCATTTTTGAGGCGGCGTTCGAGGCTTCGGCGTTGTCTATCGCGCTCTTCGATGTTGAGCACTTCGTCGAGCCAAGGCTTGTCGGCGATATTGTCCCAACACCCGAGCAGGCCGAATAGGCCTAGCTGCTTGAGTCGGGCTTTCATCGCTTCCGTGTCATTCGTCATCATCGTTTTCCTCGTCAGTCATGCGGTCGTAGCTACCGAGCGAATGTGGCTTCACGACCGGGTGAGCGTGTTTCTCTGGAGCAATGCGTGCGGTTACTGGTGGCGACTCGCCCCGAGCTGCTCGATTGCGATCCAAGACGTGGCGCACCGCCCCGACGTGCACGCGGTCGCGCTCCAGCACTTCGACCATTGCCTCTTCGAAGTCCTCTGCTCCGTGAGCGTCGAGCAGCGTGAGCAGGTGGAATGTCGTGCTACCGAGATTCAAGCCGCGTGCCGCAGCCAGCTCGAGGAAGGCCCTGCAACTCGGCGACGCCTGTGTCAGGCGGTTCATCCCGCGATGCTTCCGTGCTGACCGCTTCTGCTCAATCAACGCCTCCAGATGCTTCGGGTCTTCGAGCTGGCGGCCGCGATCCCAGCACCGCTCGTGAGTTGCCACCACGTCGTGGCCCTTCAGGAGCCGTACCATGGTCAGATCAGCCTCGATTGTCAGCGTCTGGTGTACGAGGTCGTGGGGAACGGAGTAATCATTGAGATCGAAACGTGCATACGGCGTCTTGCCGACTTCCACTTCGACGCGCTCGTCGACGGGAAAGCGATCGTGGGGGATGGGCAGTAGTTTCGGGGCTTCTTCTGCAAACGCGTCACCAACGGTACGTCGCTTGTCCTGCGGCCAGGGTCGGGCTTTCGCCACGTCGTTCACCCAGGCATCGACTTGACGATTGAGGTCTTCGATATCGACCCACTGTCGCGCGGCGAAGAAGGAGCTGCGAAGGTAGCGGATCAAGCGTTCGACGCGTCCCTTCTCGTTGCCGCGCGCGATGGCCACGGGACGAGGCTCGAAGCGATAGTGAGCAGCGAGCTCCAACAGTTTTGGATTGAAGCGAATCGCGTCGCCCTGCCGTTCCAACACGGCGCTCTTCAGGTTGTCGTAGAGACAGACGCGAGGCACGCCACCGAAGCGCTCGAACGCATCGGCATGCCCTCTCAGAAAGTAAGGCATGCTCGAGCCTAAGAAGAAGCGCACGGTCGTGTGGCGCGACCAACTCAACAC
>JBNKGC010000427.1:0-2232 GCA_050289625.1 Polyangiaceae bacterium
CCGATCTGGGCCTTGGATGAGCCGACGGTGTCGCTGGACCAGACCTCGACAGCACTGTTCGCAGAATCTGTTCGGGGACACTTGGCCGAGGGAGGTGCAGCGTTGATGGCGACCCATATCGACCTTGGCCTCGAGGCCGAGGTGATCGAGCAGTGAGTTGCCTGCGCAGGCTCGGTTTCGTCGTTCCGACCTTCCTCGTCCTCGTCGCTCCCAGCGCCTGGGGAGCTGATGAAGTGCCCTCCGAGGACTGGAAATCCTCGGAGGCCTCCGCGAGTGAGGGCGAGGCGGGCGAAGACGCACCGCCCGAGGCTGTCGAGGGGCCCGCGCGGAAAGACGCGCCCGCGGCGCGCGCGCCCCGCAGCGAGCTTGGACTTCGCCCTTACCACGAAGGACTCGCCCAAAAGAAGCTATCGCCTACGGCGCAGCTCAGTACGGAACGCCTTCGAAACGAGCTCGCGCTGGCCGAGGAGAAGCTGGCCGCCGGCCGCACGGGTGAGGTGATCGCCGACGTGGCAGGACTGGTCGAGTCATCGCGCTTCGATGCGTTCCGCGACACGGTCGAAGGACGGTCGCTGCGACTCGTACTCGGGGAGGCTTTGGGCCGTACGGGAGCCGATGCGCCGGCTCGTGCCTACCTCGTTCCGCTGATCGCAGAGAAGAAGACGCTGGATCTTCCTGCCCGGCGTGCCGTTCGCGCCATGGTTGAGCTCGGCCTGGAGAGTGACGAGCCCGAAGCGTTCGTCGCGGCCCTGACCCCCTATGAAAAGTCCCTGCCCGAGGAGCTTGCCGGTGACGTAGCTTACCTGCGCGGGCGTTCCCTCGAGAAGGCGGGACGACTCGACGAGGCGCTCTCTGCGCTGAGGCTAGTCGAACCGCGTTCTCGTTTCTGGGCTCAGGCCGTCTATCTCTCCGGTGTGATCGAGACGGAACGGGGACGCCTGAAAGAAGCCGAAGAGCTATTTTGCAAAGTCGCTGATCCGAAGCTGACGCCGAAAGAAGCACCCGTCTTCGGTGGTGCGGACTTCTTCGAAGTTCGGGACCTCGCGCGACTCGGTCTCGGGCGCGTCGCTCACGAGGGGTACCGGTTCGACGACGCGCAGTACTACTACTACCTGGTTCCTCGGGACTCGGTGCACCTGCCCGAAGCTCTCTACGAAGCCGCGACCACGCGCTACGAAGCCAAGGACTACGAGGGAGCCCGGGATTATCTCGACGACCTGGTGTCGCTCCACAGGCGTCACGTCTACCAGGACGAGCGCTACATTCTCGAGGCCTACGTGGACATGGCGTCGTGCAAGTTCGGTCCCGCCGAGCAGAAGCTCGAGGCATTTTTGAAGCGTTACGAACCCGTTCGCAATGCCGCGCGTCAGATCGCGCGCGATCCGGGCGCCGTGGCTCGATTGGTCGATGCAGTCGATCGGGGAACGGACGCCGCCACCGTGGGTCTCGGGGTCGGAGACGACAGTGCGCGAACCCTCGCTTCCCTGCTCCGGGTGGATGACGGCTACAACCGGGCAGCGAAACGTCTGGCCCGCCTCGAGCGGCAGCTTCGGGGCCTCGACCGCGTCGAAGCGGAGCTGGGCACGGCTCGCGCGGCCCTCGCGGGCAAAGCCACTGACGAGAAGGCCCTGCGACCCCAAGCGGAAGGGCCGCTCGGACAATCCGAGGAGGATCAGCGGGAGCGCGCCCGAGCCCAGATTGCCGAGATCGGTCGTTTGCTGAGGGAAGCGCGCGCGTCGGGGAAGGTGAAGAAAGCCGAGCTCGACCAGCTCGAAAAGGAACTCGAAGCGCTGCGTATCGAGCTTCGTCAGATGGAGCGCGCTGCCGTGGCGACCGCCGGTACTGCACCTCCCGGGGGAGCGTCTCTCGAAGCGCAGGTGGACGCGGACCGGCGGCTAGCCGGAACACTCCGGAGCGAGGCACGAGCTCTGCGCTCGACTCTTCAGGCCGAACAGGTAGCGCAAGCGCGGAGCGCGCTCGAGCGTTTGGATCTCAGGCTGTCCCGCCTCGTTCGACGCGCTCGTCTCGGACGCATCGAAACGGTGCTCGGCAAGAAGCGCTCGCTGGAAGTCGAAATCGAAGCGCTCGCTCAGGGCTTTCTGCCGCCGAGTATGGTCGATTCCCTCGACGTGGCTCGGTACCTCGGAGATGACGAGGAGTACTGGCCCGACGACGGCGAGGACTGGGCCGACGAGTACGTGGGGGGCGAGGGCGTTCGGTAAGGGCTAGTTT
>JBNKGC010000428.1:0-2156 GCA_050289625.1 Polyangiaceae bacterium
TGGGGTGTCCCATCGAGTGGGAGCCAGACGAGTGCGATGCGTGGGTGGTGGCCAACTACGGGATGAGCTCGCTCGGTGGTGATGCACTGCTTCTGCGTGACCCGAGTTCAGAGCCGAAGACCAAATCAAAGAAGAAGAGCGGGGGGCGGAGGGCAGCTTGAACCGAGAACCACCAGACTTTCGCCGATTCGACGAGGCGTTTGACGCAGCGTTCCCCGAGTCGTTCCACGCAGCGTTTCCCGGAAGTGCACACGCACTGGAGGCGCTCAAGCGGAGCTTCGAACAGCTTGCGGCGATGTCGCGAATGGCCGCTGAGAAGCTCAAACTGGACGAGCTTTTCCGCAACCTGGCGTGCGCTGCCGAGCGCGGGCGTGCAGCACTGAAGCAATGCCACCGGCACCAAGCGGCAGCCAGAGCAGCCAGCCTTGAGAGCATCCTTCGGAAGGCATTGCAGCGGGTGCCCAGGCGGGCCGAGAAGTGGCGCGACATTGAAACCAAACGCTGGGTGGCGTTCCGCCCCCAACGCGTCGGCAGGGCCGCTGGCGGGTACTGGAGGGTGCTCGCGTGATCAACATCAAGGAGGAGTTCGTCGGTTGCGAGAAGTGGGAGCGGGCAATCGCCGACGGAGGCCCAGCGGCGATCCAGCTCTGGCTTGCCATCAAGGGCTATGCGGCGCGCCACCCAATGGACGGGTTCATTGGGTTCGAAGCACTGAAGACGCTCAAGGGGCGGCCAGTGCAACCGCGCCAGATGAAGCGCGCTCTGGACGCCTTGGTCAATTGCGGCGAACCGCAGGAGGACGGGAGCAAGGGCGCTGGTCTGCTGGACGTCGAGGACCACGGTTATCGCCTCCACGACTACCTGGACCACAACGCCAGTCGTGAGGAGGAGGAAGAGCGCCGAGAGAGCGCAAAGGTGGCGAAACGGCTGCAACGTGCCCGGGCGCTGGCACGGAAGCTAGGCATCGACGTCACTGGTTGGAGCGACGAGCAGGTGCTCGCGATAAAGCGTCCTCGCGGACGACCACCAAAAGTGTCCGGTGAATTCGTCCTAAATTGTCCAGAGGACGAATTCGAGGACAACTCGAAAGACGTCCCCTCGCGCGGGCCCGAGCCCGCGCGCGTACGGGCGCCCGCGCGCCCCCACCCCAACCCAACCCAACCCAACCCAGAAGAAGAAGAAGATCCCCCTTCCCTCCAACCGATCCCACGAGAACTCGGCGGGGACGCCCGCAAGCGCCCAGACGTGCAGCGAGTGTTCGAGCTCTGGAAGCTCGTGTTCGGGTTCAGCAAAGCGCAGTTTCGAAAGACCGGCTACTGCTGCGCCACGGCCGACACGATTGCCGCCGCTGTCGACACGCACGGGGAGACCGAAGTCGTTCGAGTCCTGGAGTACGCGCCACGCGACACGATGGTCAATGGGACCGACGACGAAGGACGGAAGCACGACAGCGTGAACTACCTGCTCGGCACGGCCGACGTGTTCGCGCGGCTCCAGCGTGGCGCCGACGACGACGAGAAGCGTCTCCTGGCGCTCGCAAAGTCTGGCAACCATGGTGACCGCGCGAAGGCCGAGGCCGAGGCCGGAACTCTCGACGTGGCGAAGTTCCGACGATTCCTAGCGACCAAGAAGGCCAAGGCCGGAGGTGTCGGTTGGCAGCCATCGAAGGCCATCGGAACCGGAGGTGGCCCATGAGCAATTCCACCGAGCTCGAGGTCGACCGGTACTTCCCGTACGACCCAGAACTGCCGCTGAAGCGCGACGACGGGTCGAGTCGACGGCTGCCGGAGTTGCTCCGGGTCATCTCGCACCGCCCCACGGCGCAGCTGCTCTGGAAGCAGTTCGAAGAAGACCACCCACTGCTCGCGCGGCCGACTCGCGCAGCGGACCAACCCAACGACAACCCCCAACACTGGCAGGACAGATGAACACCACCAAGCAAGCAATCCGCCGCGCCGTTGCTCGCCGGCGAAACTTCGATCGGTTTCAGGAGCGGAAGCGCCGTGAGGAGCAGAAGCGGTTGTTACGGCAGAACCAGGAGCCGCGACGATGAATCGCCGTCAAGTACTTCAGCTACTCGGGCTAGGGCCGATGACACCGATGCTGCCACCGGCGACGCCAACGACACTGGTGCAGCCCGTTGCGGATTGGTCATG
>JBNKGC010000429.1:0-2130 GCA_050289625.1 Polyangiaceae bacterium
GGGTGGTCAAGGCGCCGGCCGTCCGCAAACGAATCCTCGACACGCTGGGCGGCTGGTTGGCGAGCGCCGGCGCCCCGTCGGTGCGCGTGCTCTCCGGAGACGATCCGGATCTCGCCGTGGCCCGCGGTGCCGCATACTACGGTCTGGTTCAGCACGGCACGGGTCTCCGCGTGCGTGGCGGCACGGCTCAGGCGTACTACGTCGGCGTGGAAAGCCCGATGCCGGCCGTACCTGGGATGGAGCCCCCGCTCGAGGCGTTGTGCGTGGCGCCCCTCGGCATGGAGGAAGGCAGCGAACCCGTCACCATCGAGCATGAGCTCGGCGTCGTGGTGGGAGAGCCAGTGAGCTTTCGGTTTTTCTGCTCGTCGGTTCGGCGCGACGATGGCCCCGGCGCCGTTCTCGACGACGTGGACGATCCGGACTTGGTCGAGGTGGCGCCCATCGAGATCACTTTCCCCGCCGAAGGACGCACCCAAGGCGACGTCGTGCCGGTGCGCCTGCGCAGCCATGTGACGGCCGTGGGGACACTGAAGCTCGAAGCCATTCCGCGCACGCCTCTCAAAGAAGGCGAGGCCTACGCCGTGGAGCTCGGCGTGCGCGAAGGATGATCCGTCACAGTTCGACGACCAAACGCTCCACGAAATTCGGATTCAGCTCCTGCCTGACGTAGCCGAACGGGTTACATACCACACGGGCCTCACCGATCTGGTAGTCGAGGCTCTCGTGCGTGTGCCCGTGGATACAGAGCTTTGGCTGCCGATCGGCGAGCAGCGGTTCGATGTCGCCCACGAAGTAGCAGTTTGAGGCAAACGTTCGATAGCGAGGCGCCACCGATTGAAATGACGGCAAGTGGTGCGTCACGAGCACGTCGCTCCCGCGAAGCTCCGAGCTCAAAAACTCGACGGCCTCCTCGAAAGCACCCCAAATCCAGTCCTCCGCATCCGGAATGCGATCGAAGTCGGACATGGTTTGGGTGAGCTGACGCGCCGCCTTCGTGTCTGGAAACCACAGGGTCCCCCCCACGAAGCGCTGCCCGTCGATGGTCACCGCCGAGTCGTGGAGAAAGTGGAAACCTTCGTGGGTGTCTTGGAGCGCCTCGAGCCCGTCGTTGAGCTCTTCACGCCGCCTCCCGTAGTGCTCGTGATTGCCTTTGACGTAAACGACGTGCCGGTACCGCTCGCAGAGGCGCGGGACTTGCGCGCGCAGGTCACGGAGGCTGCCGATGTCGCCTGCGAGAACCAGCACGTCCGTCTCACTCGGCTCGAGGCCGTCGACGAACGAGTCTCCGCCGTCCGCATGGAACTCGAAGTGCACGTCGCTGAGGATCTGAACCTTCATGGTCTCTCACGGCTCGTGGGGCCCCTACACCTTCCTCGTCATTCTTCCATTCCCACATCAGGCCCGCCGATCATTGCAGCAAGGTCTCCCGTTGGTTTAGCTCTGTCGCCCGGCGCGCGCACCAGAGTCTGTGCGTTTCAGGAAACGCCTCCACTACGCCTCCATCAGAGGCCGAACCGGGTCACACGAGGCAGCCTACCCCGGTCTGTGTGCCCCCATGCATCTCGCTGGCGCGGGTCGCCTCCCGAGCAGCGAGTTCCCCTTGTTACTCCGCGGACCTACAGCCCTTCGTCTCTGCGCGCCCCACCTGCGGAACCTCGTGTACGTTGGAGCATTCAGCCGAGCTCGTGCGGTTGTGCTCGCCATCCACCATCCGAGGCCGACCAGCCGTCCATTGGGAGGCGAAGGGGTGCCGCAGGTGAAGCCGGCGGCTCGCAAGCTGTTGGATTTTTCTCGTCTGACTGGCACCAACCGGCGAATCAGACCGGCCCCCAGGCCAATCTTCTACTCCCCGGCCTGACTCGACCCTCGGGGCCGTGTAGAACAGCGCCTCCACTTTCCTTCAGGAGTTCCGATGATCCGCACCACGACTGCACTTTTCGCCCTTGGCCTCGTCGCTGCTCACCTCGGTTGCAGCTCCGACTCCAGCTCCAGCCGAAACGGAGCCAACTCAGGGACGGGAGGCGCGGTGGGCAGCGGTGGAGCCGTAGGAACCGGCGGAGCGGTGGGCACCGGTAGCGTGGCCGGGACCGGCGCTGTAGCCGGGACCGGTGCCACGACAGGCACGGGCGG
>JBNKGC010000430.1:0-2085 GCA_050289625.1 Polyangiaceae bacterium
CGCAGGAGAGGTGCTCGGTCGCGTGATAGAAGTCGAGCACTTCGGCACCCTCCGGCAGCGTCGCGAAGAACTCGAAGTTGTCGCTTCCCGCGTCGGCGATCTTCACCACCGGCAATTCCGGGTGCTGCGAGAGGACCCAGGCGAGGTCCCGGCTGAGCGTGTCCTTCAGGGTGCTCTTCTTCGTCTCGGGAGCGCGCCCGAACCGAATCGCGGAGATGAGGTCCCCCTGGTCGTCACAGAAGGTCAGCGTGGCACACCCGAGCTCACGATAGCCGGCCGGACCCTTGGTCAACTTGCCCTTGGCGGCGGCTGCATTGCGCACGTCGGTTGGGCGGTTGCCACCATCGACGGGAGCCATCACGCCGTCGAGAGATACCGCAACGGCGTGCATGCCCTCCGGGATCATGATGGCTTCACGGAGCGTCTGCTCATGCCTCTCCCGGTCCCGCTCCCATTGCTCGCTGAGCGCCTTCGGCAAGCGATCGAGGCTGCTCTTCGAGGGAGCCATGGCGCCGACGCGTTGGAAGAGTTCCTCCGCTTTCTTCGGCGTCATCTGAGACACCACCCAAGCCCCGTTCTTGGCCGCCTCCGGTGTCCAGAACCCACCGACAACCCCCAGGCGCTCCTCCAACGCCGCAACCGCCTTCGCATTCGGATCCGTGCGGTCCTTGTACAACCACCGCTCGACCTCCACCTCGCCGACTTCCGTCATGTAAGTCTGCTTCGAGCGAAGCACCCGCCGGTGAACCTTCCCCTCGATCTCAATTACATCCGCGTCGACGTCGGAGGCTTCCAGAAAGCGCGCTGTCGCTTCCCGCTCGAGAGCCCTCGTCTGCTCTTTCAGCGACCGGATGAACGCCGTCAGCTCATCGCCGTTCTTCGCACCGGTCGTCATTCCCCCGTCCTGCAGGAATCGACGCAGCGGGTCCAGCAATTCCCCTTCCGGCGAGTGAACACTCTCACCCTTCTTTTGAGACGACACACGCGTTCGCTGGGCGTTCGAGGAAGTGGGCCAGCCCTACAGCGCTCGTCTTGTTTCATTCACCGCGATGAAGGAGCCCGCGCATCTTTCGATTCATCCGTTCGGGCAGATTCCGACCTATGAAGAAGGCGATCTCGCCCTGTTCGAGTCGGGCGCGATCGTTTTCCATATTGCAGAGCGCCACGCGGGCCTACTGCCGGACGATACGAACGCTCGGGCACGCGCGATCGCATGGATGTTTGCCGCGCTCAACACCGTGGAGCCTGTGATCCTTGAACTAGCAACCGCCAGGCTAGTGGAGGGCGACAAACCCTGGAGTGAGGAGCGCCTGCCTCTGGTCGAGGATCGTGTCCGCAATCGGCTGGGCCAACTTTCTGCACGTCTCGACGATGCCGACTGGCTCGATGGAACGTTTAGCGCGGGCGACCTGATGATGGTGTCGGTGCTGCTGAGACTGAAATCATCGGGCATTCTGGGCGACTTTCCGAACCTAGCTGCCCTTGTCGCCCGCGGCGAGGCGCGACCCGCATACAAGCGGGCTTTTGCGGCCCAGCAGGCAGCTTTCGCCGCCGCGTCGACCAGATAAAGAACTGCGCCCAAACTGGGGACATGACCTGGAAGCCTGATGGCTATTGTTCGGTGAGTCCGTACCTTCTCTGCCCCGATCTTCGGAGCGTAGCGCTCGTGTAGGAGGGCGAGCCCCTTCTTGGAGTCCTCGAGCGCGAGGCTGACCAGGACCGAATTTTCGTGTCGGAGGCGCTCAATCTGGGCTTCGAGGGTCTTCGAGGGAGCTCTCGAGGAGCCCCCGGGCTGAAGGGTCAACTGAGACGCGTCTGCCGCGGCTTGGGCATCACATTCGCGGCAACTCGAGATGTGAGTCCCCGCATTTCGGTACGGAACTTTCCCACAGAAGAGGTAGAGGCCGATGTGGTCATTGCGCAGATCACTACTGGTTGGGGTCCGCCGGGGCTCGGTTCGGCGCGGAGCTTCGTGCTGCGAGCATTCACGGACGAGGTGCAGCGGTCACTGCGCCGCCGCGCGAAGAAGGCGCTCGGTCTCGATAGCGTGCGCCAGGCGCACACGGGCGGCATCACCATCTGCCA
>JBNKGC010000431.1:0-2059 GCA_050289625.1 Polyangiaceae bacterium
GGGTGGTGCGGGGAGCCTCGCGCGAAGCGGTTTTGGGGTGGGAGCTTCTTTTCGCTTCGGGAACTGATGGAGGCTTCGCGCTAGACTCCTCGGTCTGAGGCGGCCCCGGGCCCTGCCGCCTCACGAGCCTCCGATGAGAGCCTGCCTTGCTTTGCTTGCGCCTCCGGTGGCGCTTTTGGTCGCCTGTGGTGGCGACGAGGGAGCGGAGCGTTCGACGACGGGGTCGGAGGGTAGCGGCGGGAGCCTGAACATCGGAGGCGGCTCGGGAGGTCCTGGCGGACTCGGGAGTCTCGTGCGCACCTGCGACGAGGCGTGCCGGAACTTCCCAGCGAGTCCTCTCTTCGACGGATCGGCACAGGAGTCGAGTGCGGAGCTCTTCGCCGAACTCGAACCGACGGACGGTGGCTGCATCATGGAGCCGCAAGACGACGCGATGGTGCCAGCAAACTGGCTCCGTCCGCGGATACGGTGGACGCCAGCTGCCGGTCAACAGATCTGGAAGATCCGTGTGCAGGCCGAACGGGAAGCCAACGATCTGGTGGTCTACACGACGAACACGAGCTGGGTGATGCCCCTCGAGATCTGGCAGCCCGCCGCGCGCAACGACTTTGGTGATGCGTGGACGATCGTCGTGGAGGGGACGGTGTTTGGGGGCGGACCGGTCACGCGGACCGAGGCCCGTCTCCACATTGCTCCGGTGCAGGTGGGGGGAGCATTGGTCTACTGGGCCACGACCGGTCCGGACGCGGACAGCTGGCTCGTGGGTTTTGGCGTTGGCGAAGAAGGCACGGTCGATGCGCTTCGCGTGGAGCAAGTGCAGGAGTTTCCGGTGCTGGAAGCCAACGCAGGCCTGAAGCGCGCCGAGCGCGGTGCCGCTCCGGGGGAGGTTCGCTGCATCGGTTGCCACACGTCGACCCCTGATGGCGGCGCGGTGGCGTTCACCGATGGTTGGCCGTGGAACAGCGTGCTCGCTTCGGTGGAGGAGGCGAGCGTCGGGCAGCGTCCGGACTACGTAACGCAAGCCGCCTCACGGATCATTCAGCAGCCGTGGCAGGGCACAGCGACATTCTCGATCGGGGATTGGGGGACCGGCCGACGCAGGATCCTCCAGTCGTTCGGGGATCCCGAGCGGGTGGGTTGGCCGGGCGGCGACGTCATGAACAAGTCCGATCGGGATCGGCTGGTTTGGTTCGATCTGGCGTACCGGGGCACCCTGCCGGATTACGGCGCCGATCTGAGTGCCGAGGTGGTCGACCTGGAGGGCGAGGCGTTCGGATTTCTCGCGCGCGACGGCGACGAGCGCGGTGCGGTCAATCCGAATTGGAGCCACGACAGCACTCGCGTTGCCTACGTCTCGACGACTCAGACCACCGACGGTCATGCAGGACCCGATCTCGACTCCGTGATCGACAGCGAGGTTCCGGAGACAGACATCTACATCGTGCCGTTCAACGAGGGCGCGGGTGGGGACGCCGTACCGCTCCTCGGTGCCTCCGAGCCTGGAGTGCAGGAGTATTACCCGGACTTCTCGTTCGACGACGAGCTGATCGCCTTCACTCGCGCCGATCAATTCAACGATCGCAAGCCGTACTACCGCGAGGACGGTGAAATCTGGGTCGTTCCCGCCTCGGGCGGAAACCCGGAAAAGCTGGCCGCGAACGATCCTCCGGCCTGCGGAGGCGAGACGAGCCCCGGTGTCATCAACAGCTGGCCGAAATGGTCGCCATCGGTGCAGGCGCGGGACGGCAAGAAGTATTACTGGCTCGTGTTTTCTTCGGCGCGCGCGTACCCCGAGCAGATCACCTTGCCGACGAACGAGTGGGCGCCGGCCGATACGCGGTCGTCGCAACTGTACATGGCCGGAGTGGTCGTCGAAGACGGCCGCATCGTCTCCACGCACTCGGCCGTCTACCTCTGGAATCAGACTACCCACACCACGAATCTGACCCCAGCGTGGGACGAATTTCAGCTGCCTCCGGTGGACGTGCGGTGAGGTGAGGTGAACCTGGGCCTCTCTCGAGACGTGCACCGGGCCGAGCACGGAAGCGCCGATCGACCC
>JBNKGC010000432.1:0-2043 GCA_050289625.1 Polyangiaceae bacterium
CGCGACGACGAGGGGGGCGGGGCCGCCCCCCTGCTAACAGCGGTGCTCACAGAGGCTCCGAGCGCGCTTCCATATGCGGAAGCGCGGCTTTCGGTTGGCACGGGGGACATGCCTTGACTAGGCTCCGCCACGCGATGCTGAGCTGGCGCCTGATGGGAAGTCTTCTGGGCTCGATCCTCATCAATTGGAATTTGACCACCTGCCGGTCACCCGGGGAGGACGAGAAAAAGCCTGGGCCTCAGAGCGAGCAGCCGACGAACGTCGAGCTCGCTGGTGTGGACACCTCTGAGCTCACCGCTCGGGAGAAGCGGCAGTGGTCGGCGCACGTGCAGGAGCTTCTCGCCCCCTGCGAGGACACTCCGGTGAGCATCGCGGAGTGCGTGGAGAAGAAGCGCGACTGCGCGGGCTGCGTGCCGGCCGCTCAGTTCCTCGTGCAGCAGGTGCAGCGTGGACGCACCAAAGCGCAGGCGGATGCCGCCTACCGCACTCGCTTCTCTCCCGATCAGGTGCAGCAGATCGATCTGACCGGTTCACCGAGCAAAGGACCGCCGGACGCGCCCGTGGTGATCGTCGAGTGGGCTGACTTCGAGTGCCCCGCCTGTCGCGCTGCGGGTCCCGAAATCGAGGAGGCCATGGCGAAGCACCCCGAGAAGGTGCGTATCGTCTTCAAGAATTTCCCGCTCGACATTCACCAAAACGCGGAAAAGGCGGCGCGCGCGGCCATGGCCGCCGACCTGCAGGGCAAGTTCTGGCCGATGCACGCGGCACTTTTCAGCACCGCTCCTCCCCTGAGCAAGCCTACCATCATGCAGCTCGCCAAGAACCTCGAGCTCGACATGAAGAAGTTCGAGGATGACTGGGCGAGCGAGAAGGTCGCCGACGCGGTGGCGCGAGACCGCAAGCAGGGCGAAGCCGTGAAGCTGCGCGCCACCCCGACCATTTACGTGAACGGGCGCGAGTTCAACTACTCGGAGGATCTCTCGGGTGAGCTCGACGAGTGGATCCGGCTCGAGCTGCAGCTGAAAGGCGATCAACCGAAGGCTCCTGCCCCCCCCGAGAAGAAGGACGACGAGGGCGCCGAAGACCCGAAGGCAGCGCCCGAGAAGACCGAAAAGACGGATGCGGGTGAGACGGCGCCGGAAAAGGTGCAGCCGGGGTCCGAGCCGACGAAGGTTCAGCCCGCCAAGACCGAAGCGAGCCCCAAGGCTCCCGCGAAGGCCGATGCGGCCCAGCCCTCGGCCGCGAAACCCGCGACCGCGAAGGCCACGCTCAGCGCTCCGGCGACGCCATGAAGTGGTCGATGGATGGGGGAGGCTGCTTCCCCACCGGACGGCACTACCCGGGCATCGCGCACCTGATCAAGGTCGTCGTCCAGGGGCTCGCCGACGAATGGGATGGGGAGACCGCCATCGCCGACATCCCCTTCGTCTCCATCGACACCGAAACGACCGGACGCGATCCGGCGGTCGATCGCGTGGTGGAAGTGGGCTGCGTGGTGTACCGAGGCGGCGAGGTCGTTTCGAGAAAGGGTTGGCTCATCAACCCCGGGATGCCCATCCCCAAAGAAGCCACCGACGTTCACGGGATCAGCGATGCGGACGTCGCGGAGGCTCCGGCTTTCGAAGGTATCGTCGAGGAGTACCTCGAGGTGGTCGCCGGTTGTCTGCCGCTCGCGTACAACGCTGCGTTCGATCACGATTTCTTGAGCGCCGAGCTCGGCCGCGTCGACGGGATCGCCGGTCGCGCGAACCTGCCTCCGGCGGCCCGCGCCGGTGTGGCTTGGATTGACCCCCTCAGTTGGGCGCGTGAGCTGCACAAAGAAGAGCGCAGCAAGGCCCTCGGTGAGGTTTGTGAGCGTCTCGGGATTGCTCTGGAGCGGGCGCACCGCGCCACCGACGACGCCGAAGCCGCAGTGCGGGTCATGGATGCCTTCCTGAAGGATGCCCGTATCCCCCAGACCTACGCTGCGTTTCTTGAGAAGTCCAAGGGGCGCGCTGCTGGAGAAGCGGAGTAACACCATGGATCACGAAGACCGAATGGGCT
>JBNKGC010000433.1:0-2032 GCA_050289625.1 Polyangiaceae bacterium
CGGGCTTTTCGGCCCGCCAGGGACGCGGAATCTGGCACGAGATTTCGCGTTTGGCGAGAGGAAAAACGAGCAAATTTGAGAAACTCGGCGGAGATATCGAGCCCTCCGAACCCGCGCTACACAGGCGCCGCCCGCAGGGTATTGGCGATGCCGCGGGGCTGTCGTCCCGCTCGGGTTCCTCAGGGATGGTCGTGGCCTTCGTGGCCCGGCTGCGGCGCTTGCTGAGTCTTCTCGACCGGTTCAGCGACACGTTCGACAGCTGCTTTGCCAGCCTGATCGCCTTCAGAGTCGTCGTCACTGGTCGCGACGAAGAACAGTCCGCCCAGCAGGAACAGAATTCCGCCGAGGAGGGGCAGCCACATGGGGGTGCGGGGCTCGTCTGGATCGAGCTCGTCTTTGCCAGTGGAATCGTGGTCGCTCATCGTGCGAGCGCTTATCCAAGGTCCGTCGCATTGGGTCAAGACCGCGTGAGCTTGCCGTGGATCGCCCCGGCCTCGGGGTGGGGACGGCTGCTACCCGCGTCCGCAGCGACTCCCCGCGACTCACCATGTGGGGCAGCTGTCCGCTTCCAAGGGGCTCAGCGGGACTCCGCAGCGCTTGACCGCCCTTCGAACCGGCTTCTACGCTTCTCGCGGGCCGAAGCATCCGGACGGATTGCACCACTCGGTGCTCATTCCGAAAGCCGTTGGATCTCCGCGCTCGCGACTTCACTGCCCTTCTCCACTTCGTTTTCGCGCCCTCCGCACCCCATGGCACAGCAACAGCAGCGATACCGCGTCCTCGAGAAGATTGCCGCCGGCGGCATGGCCGAAGTGTTCCGGGCCGAGAGCGCAGGACTCGAAGGGTTCAAGAAGACCGTCGCCATCAAGCGCGTTCTCCCGCACCTCTCCGAGAAGAAGCAGTTCATCGGGATGTTCCTCGATGAGGCGCGGCTCAGCGCGCAGCTCGGACATTCGAACTGCGTCCAGGTCTTCGATGTCGGTCAGGGCGACAACACGTACTTCATCGTCATGGAGTACGTCGATGGCGCTGACCTCAAGGGGATCATCGAGTACCAGCGTGAGCGGGGGATCCGCATGCCGATCGAAGAGGCGGTGCTGATTTGCGTCCGCATCTGCGAAGGCCTCGCTTACGCCCACGAGCTGCGCGATGGGTCCGGTCAGAACCTGCACATCGTCCATCGAGACATGTCGCCGCCGAACGTCCTCGTCACTCGGTACGGCGAGGTCAAGATCGCGGACTTCGGTCTCGCCAAAGCGAACACACAGCTCGAGCAGAGCGAACCAGGCATCATCAAGGGGAAATTCGGCTACCTTTCTCCGGAGGCGGCTCAAGGGAAAGACGTCGACGCGCGCACCGATGTGTTCGCGGTGGGGATCATCTTGTGGGAACTCCTGGCGGGGCGGCGACTGTTTCAGGGTGAGACCGATCTGGAAACCGTGCGTCAGGTGCAAAAGGCGGCGGTTCCCGACATTCGCGAGTTCAATCCCGCGATTGCGGATTCCCTCCTCAGCGTGCTGTCGCGTGCCCTCGCGCGGGATCCTGCGCAGCGCTATCAGTCGGCTCGCGAGTTTGGCCACGATCTGAACCAAGTTCTCTTTCGGCTACCTCGAGCCGTTTCGTCGTTCGACATCGCGCAGTTGGTGATGCCGGTGCAGCAAGCGAGGATCACCTCGCTTGCGCGCAGTGCGAACCGCGGTTCCATCATCGGTTCGCTGATCGACGAGGCCCTCTTCGAGTTCACCTCGCTCCAAGACGGCGACGAATCGGGACCCTCGAAGGAAGGCTCGGCTCCGCTCAAGTTCGGAGGATTCGACACGGGCAGCAAGGACTGGGCGAGCGACCTGGGCCTCGGCACGGACGGGGCGAGCACTCGCTATGAAGGCGACCTGGCCTCCTTTGAAGCGGGCAACCTCTCGGCCCTCGAAGACGAGCGTGTCGAAGTAGTAGAACCCTCGTCTGAGTCCGAACCGTCCGATGGGCCCCCGAGCGCTGGAGCTCCGAAGACCGCCAGCAAGGGCCTGATTGCGAT
>JBNKGC010000434.1:0-2021 GCA_050289625.1 Polyangiaceae bacterium
CGAGAACCTCGCGACTCGCTCCAGCCCTCCCCCCTCGACGAACGAAAATGAGAAAACTGGTTGCACAGATCGCTCTGTTGGCGGCGCTCTCGGGATGTTCGGCGAACCAGCGGCCCCCCATCAACCCGCCAAGCGCCGCGGAGTCCACCGAGCACGCGGGAAGCGCTCCTCGGTCGGCGGCCGCCCCGGGACGTTGGCTCGTCTGGGGGGGACGGACGGGACAAGACTCCGGGCACCAGTACAGGTTGACGTGGGTCGACAGGGGAGAGCTCAGCACCGCCGCTGAGCTGCCCTCGAGCAACTTCGTGTGGTCGCCAGACGGCCGCTGGCTTGCCTACTGCGCGCTCCGGGACGAGGCGGTCATCGTTCTCGAGGTCGAGCCGCGTCGGGTTGTTCGCTCGGTCGAGCTATCAGGCCCCTGCGGAAGGCTGTCTTGGTCCCCCAAGAGCCAGCGGTTCGTGGTGATGCCTCATGCTGCACCGTGGCGTGTTGTGGACGTGGGTCGCCAACTGACGGAAAAAAGACTCCCTGACGACGACCTTTGGTTGCTCGACCAGTGGAGCGCCGATGGGCGCTTTTTCACGGCCAAGCCTCGTTCGGCCGCCTTCCCTCGACCCTCAGCACTGGTGGTGGTGGACACCGAACAGCCCCGAACGATGGGCTTCGGCCGCGGGGAGGGAACCGGCCTGAACTGCCGCTGGGCACCTCAGGCTGCCGACGTGACCTGCGTCGAGGACAAACCCCATGGCTGGGCCATCTCTCGCTTCGAGGTCTCGGATTCCATCGCGCTCAAGGGAACCATTGCGCTGCAAAACGGCGTGACCGACCACCGCTGGATCAAGGACCTCGGGGTTGTGTACCGAATGACGGGGCGCCTCTGGTGGTGGCAAACCGACGCACCCAGCGCGCGAGAGCTCGCCTCGGGCGCCGGCGCGTTCTCGGTATCGAGTTCGACCGGAACGGCGCTCCAAACGAAGGGGCCCCAGGCCACCTGGTGGGACTTCACGAAGACGCCACCTTGGCGAGGACACGTGACGTTGGGCGGAAAGCTCCTCAACGGTGGGCTTTCTCCCGACGGCCGCTCTGGTCTGCTGGGGAAAGCGAATCGCTTCGGAGGCCCGTCTGGACTCTGGCTCGTCAGTGCGTCGACAGGCAAGGCTCGGGTGAGCGAGTTGCTTCCCGCCCTGGAATCAACCGCGGTCTTTGCCTTCTGGACTCCTGCAGGCACTTGGATCGAGACTCTCCTTCAACCGGCGGCGCCCCAGTTTCTGTTGCAGGCGACGGGAAACAAGGCCCCTGACCTGGGCACGAGCAAACGGGTCATCGGAATTCACGTCGCCACGGGCGTGCGACGAGAGCTCCCGGGCCAGAGCCGCTGGGCACCCGACGACTCCAAGTTCGTCCATTTCCGGTGGGACCTAAGAACCTTTGACGTCTACGACGTGATCGGAACGGAGGTGCTCGGCCCGAGGCGTCTCGGAGAACTGCCCCAGACGGCTCATCAAATCTATTGGCAACCCGGAGCCAGGTCGAACGGGAGTGGCGGTTAGAGCGAACCTGCTTGTCGCTCCAGGTTCGTCCTCTAGATCAATCAGCAATGGTACTGCTCACCAGCGCCCCCTCGTGCGGGAGCGCTCCGCGATAGAGAGGCTCCGTAGTGACGTAGCACCCCACCGCCCAAGTGCCGCCGTCCGGGTCGACATAGGCGGCGTGGTAGTCCCAAGCGAACTCGGGGGTGTCGTCCACCGCGCTCCACTCCTGTCCGGGAGCTTCGCGTCGCCAGATGCTGCCTTCGATGCCGACGGCCGTGGCTCGCCCGCTCGGTTCCACGAACACGCCATTGAGTTGCGGAAGGCCCGCGGGGCTCACGTCGAGCCACTCGGTGCCGTCCCACTAGGCGGCCAAGGAGAATAAACGTGCATTTCGCGATGGCGGAGGAGTGGGGCGTGAGGCCTGGCCCGTCAGGAGGGTCCGACAGCAGGCCCGAACCCCCGCGCTCCGCCGCGGAGGGCCTTCGCCTT
>JBNKGC010000435.1:0-2010 GCA_050289625.1 Polyangiaceae bacterium
GGTGAACTCACGGACCCGCGCGAGAAGTACTGCAGCAAGCGTCACCGCCAGGCCGCCTACCGGGCTCGTCGGATCCTCCGGCTCGAAGCCGCTGACGGTCGCTCCCTCCGACTCGCGTACGCCGATCCCCCGTATCCGAAACTCGCGAAGCGCTACTACGGCGACGAACCCACCTACGCGGGCGAGGTCGACCACAAGCGCTTGCTCGAGCGCCTGGCGACGTTTGACGGCTGGGCACTCTCGACATCCGCGAAGGCTTTGCGGGAGGTCCTGCCGTTCTGCCCTCCAGACGTACGCGTCGCAGCGTGGGGCAAGCCGCACAACCCGTCCCCTCGGACTCGGGGGCCCCACAACTGCTGGGAGCCCGTCATCTACTCGCCGGCGCGCTACCGCCAGCCTGGCGTGCGGGATTGGTTGGTCGCGCAAGCCGCTCGATTCGGCGGGACCCTCATCGGTCGCAAGCCGATCAAGTTCGTCGCGTGGATCCTCGACCTGATCGGCGCGGCGCCGGGCGACGAGTTCCACGACCTGTTCCCCGGCACGGGCGTCTGCTCGAGCGTCTGGCGACAGTTCGAGCTGATCGGGGGTGAGTCGTGAAGGCCGTCGACCTGTTCGCTGGCTGGGGCGGCTTCACGAGTGGGGCGCGAGCCGCCGGGGTGGACGTGGTGTGGGCCGCCAACCATTGGCCGCTCGCCGTCGAGGTCCACGCCGTGAATCACCCCGAGACCACTCACGTCTGCCAGGACCTGCGGCAGGCGGATTGGGCAAGTCTCCCCGAATTCGATCTGCTGCTGGCATCCCCGGCGTGCCAGGGACACTCCCAGGCGGCGCAACCAAAGCGCCAAGGCCGAGTGCGCACCCATCACGATGCGCTTCGAGCAACGGCCTGGGCCGTCGTCGATTGCGTCGAGGTGACTCGTCCCCAGGCGCTCATCGTCGAAAACGTCACCGACTTCCAGCGGTGGGACAAGTTCGATCTGTGGCTCGAAGCCCTACGGCGTGACGGCTACCACCTGCAGCTCCACACCGTGAACGCCACCGATCACGGTGTGCCGCAGCGTCGCTCCCGATTGTTCGTTGTCGGGACACGGAAGCCCACGACCATTCGGCTCCCGAAGCGGGTGAACGAGCCAGCTTTCGAGGGGTGCATCGAACGAGATGCTGGGGGCTGGCGACCGATTGCGGACTGCCGCGGCGAAGGCGCCAGGCGTCGCATCGAGGACGCGGTCCGTCGCCACCGCGGCCGCTGTCTTGTGCAGCACGTCACCGGTCACAAGGGCGTTTCGCTATCCGAACCCATCCGGACCATCACCACGAAAGACCAGTGGGTCCTGGCAGAGGGTGACAAGTACAGGCCGCTCACGAGGCGTGAATACGCCCGAGGCATGAGTTTCGATGAGTCGTTCACCTGGCCCGAAACCGTTAGCCGCTCCGACTTCGTGAAAGGATCGGGGAACGCGGTTCCGCCTCTTGTCGCGCGCGACTTGGTTCGCGCGGTTGCGGAGGCTGCCCAGTGAAGGAGGTGACCGATGCGCGCTGAGGTCAAAGCCGCAATGTCACGGGTGCGCCAGTGCCTGTGGCACGACCCGGAAGACGCCGAGGCGATTCGGCTCCTCTGCGACACCATCACGGAGCTCGAGGGCTTGGTGGCTGCCTACGAGGCGTGGATCGTGCTGATGGACTCTCCCCGCTTTCGGGTGAGTGACGGACATTCCGAGTGCGCCGAAGGGACATTCGGTCAGCTCGCAGAACTGCTGTTCACCCAGACCAGGATAACGCTCGCCCAGCGGCGCGTGATGTTCGCGATGGGGATCGGTGGTGTCGTCGATGTTGAAAGCAAGGAAGGCGGGGCGTGGTTCCGCATCGAGAGATTGGAGGACGAATGATCGAGACTTGGCCATGCTCCTATTGCGGCGAGGCGTTCGCGAACCACATCCACCGAGCCGTCAACGTGGGCCCGACGATGCCCGGCTGCTTGGGCGAGGCGGCGGGCTACCAGCCCTTGCTCCC
>JBNKGC010000436.1:0-1923 GCA_050289625.1 Polyangiaceae bacterium
AGGTCGAGAGAAACACGTGGGCCTCAACCCCGTGCCCGCACACAGTGATGCATTCGCAAAAGAGCGTCAAGGCCGAATCTCACAAATGGTCCGTCAAGGTGTTCCGTTTCATTCTCGGTGCAGCGAGTGAATGTGTGACATCGAAGTCAGGGTGACGGGCTGCGGCACGACCAACGTCACCTGATGCGCGCCGGTGGGGGTGGGGGAGGTTAATTCCCTCGTGTGCCTTGTGCCAAACATGAGTCGAGGGCTGGTTGAAGGTGCGTGAGCTCATCGGGCAGACGCGGGTTCGACGCGGAGAGACCGCCCAAGGCCTTCAGCGGCAACCAACGGTAGACCACGCGTCCACGCAGTTGCTCCAGGGGCAAACCAGCGCCCGTCCCGTTTCGCCAGCGGCGTGAGTCATGAGAGCGGTCGCGATTGTCGCCGAGCACGAAGACGTTGCCCAGTGGCACGGAAAACGGACCCCAGTTGGGTTCCGTTGAGAAGCCTCGATCGAGCGCAATCAAGAAAGCGCGCGAGCCCAGGAACTCCACGGCGACGTCGAAGTCCTCTTCGCCCTGCCAGGTTCCAAGTGGGCAGCGCAGCACAAGTTCACCGTTGAGCCATAGGCGAGTCTCCTTGACTTCGACGACATCGCCGGGGAGCGCGACGATGCGCTTGATGTAGTCTGCCGTGGCGAGGTCCGATTCGGTGAACTCGAAGACGACGAGGTCGCCCCGCTCGGGCGCATCGCCGAGCGGCGTGTAGGCCAGCTTGTTCAAGAACACGTGGTCCCCTGGGCTGAGGGTTGGGAACATGCTGGAAGAAGGGAGCTTGAACGCCTCCAGCAACACGGAGCGCAGGGACAGGGCGAGCAGTGGCCTCACGGGTTGACCACGGAAATGCGCGGCTTTGCAAAAGGGGGGCGTTGGCGCAACCCTTGCCCGGAGCTGGCCTCATGTCCCTGTGGCTCGTCTGTGCGAAAGGAGGTACCTGCTGTCGATGGCAACGCGCGACACATCTTCGACGCCGTTGGAGACGCGCCCGCGATACGTGGAACGCCAGCCGCCGGTGGTGTTTTCGGAGTCAGCTGAGGTGCCTGAGGGGCAATTGCACGATGACGTGCGCATCTTGCTGTACCAACTGCTTCAAGACGCGCTGGGAGAAGGCGCGACAGTCGGATCTGATCAGTTCGTGTACTACGACGCGTTCGAGCCGTCGGCTTGCGTTGCTCCTGATGCGTACGTCGGTCTCTCACCTGCGCAGGGCAGGATCCGCAGCTGGAAAGTTTGGGAACGCGGCGCGCCGCAAGTTGCCGTCGAGATCGTCAGCGATAGCGATGCCTCAGATGCCGCGTGGGGGACGAAGCTGATGCGCTATCGGCGGTTGGGTGTTGCCGAGCTGGTGCGTTTTGATGCTTTGGACGTGGTGCGACCGCTGCGCCTGTGGGACCGAGTCGACGGCAGTTTGACGGAGCGGGAAGTGACGCAACAGCGAGCCCGATCGCTGACGCTCGGGTTCGAGTGGGTGGTTGCCCCTGCGCCGCTCGATGGGCTCGAACGAGCGCTGCGCATCGAGCTGGATGGCGAGCTCGTCCAGACGCGCCTCGAAGCGCGGCGGGCAGAAGCGGAGGCTCGGCGCGTCGAGGCGGAGGCTCGGCGGGCGGCGGAAGAACGCGTGAGGGAGCTGGAAGCGGAGCTGAAGCGGCGTCGTTGAAAGGTGGGCGGTCCTGGCGTCCGCTCGCGGCCCGGCTCGCGCAGCGTCAGTCACCGTCGCGATGCAGCAGAGTATTGCGCGGCGTGCGCACCAGGAACAGCCTGGTTTTGCACGCCGAAGCGACCAGACTTCCGTCATGGGCAAGCTCGAGGTGCGGGGAAAAGAGGTGCGGGGAAAAGAGGTGCGGGGAAAAGAGGTGCGGGGAAAAGAGGTGCGGGGAAAAGA
>JBNKGC010000437.1:0-1866 GCA_050289625.1 Polyangiaceae bacterium
ATAGAGAGCCGAGCTATGCTGCGCGCCTGAACCTCACCACTGGATGGCATCCAGATAGACGGGCCCCGTGTAGGGTTCGGAGCAGTAGAGTTTGACGCCAATTTCTCGGACTGGGGTGTTGATGCTCGCTGGGATGGTCGCGGTGACCGGCATCCAGGCGTCCCGGGGCAAGTTGGGGTTCCAGCTGTGATGCCAGACGTAGTCCGCGTCCGAGACGTAGGGTTGCACGGCGCTTACGGGGGCGCCACTCGGGATGTAGACCCGGAACGTGACGGTGTCCCCGGGAGAAGATGAGACGGCGGGCTCGACCCAGATGCGTCCGTCGGAGCTGCCGTCGATGTTGACGCGGAGCGAGCGAGCGCCAAAAAAGCTCACGTCGCCCGATGGCGATCCACTGGCTACCGCACCCTCGACGTTCGTCCACAGGCCACCGCGCTCGAAGTCGTACTGCGTCGCATCATTGGGGATGCTGGCGGCCGACGAGATGGCTCCCGCCATTCTCATGTTGTCGAGCAAGACGGGGGGCGCGCCCTCGGGCGTGTTGACGGCGATGCCCAGGCGGACGTCACGCGCCGAGAATCACCGGCCGACTGTCGAACAAACGCCGATATTGAAAACTATGTTTACTCTTGAGGGGGGTGAGAAGCGTTTCGATTTCCTGGGCTCGCGGCCTCCGGCCCGGGGCGCGCAACGTCGGTACTCAGCTGTTGCTTCCCTTCGCCCGCGGCCCGTTTCGCCCCTTCTCGGGTTTCTGCCGTTCACCGTACAGTCGCAGGGGCCATCGCCTCACACGGGAAAGCTGCAAAGAAGTCCGGGTCCTCCGCGTCTTTCCAAGCGGAACAAGCTGCACCTGTAAGCTCCAACTGGCTGGGTGTGTTCATCTGCCACTGGCCAGCGGGAATCGGGTTCTCTAGGTCCAAAACGAAGACTTCGCCGGCGCTTTCGTCGAGCACGTCAAAATTGAGGTCGAACGTACATGAGCGGAGGGCCTCGACTCTCGACGTGAGCGCGTTTGCCAACGCCGCGGCATCGGAATTTACGACAGCGCTCGTAGTGCCGCCTTCTTCCGAGTAGTCGCCAGCGGGGAGGAAGCAGTTTGGATCACCGGTCGGCGGCAGAGGATCGCAAGCGGATGGATCGGGGGCATTCCCATTCCGGACGCGGTAGTCCTTCCACTCATCGGCGCTGTCACTGCTCTTGCATTGGCTGTCGATCGCTCCCGAAAACGGAAAGACGTCGAGTCCCGTCGACCAATTGGGAAGTTCGCCTGCGCCAGCTTGTGCGAAGTAGTCGTGCACATCCGAATTGACGCTAGCGTTGTCCAGGGTGGCCACGAGCGTGCTGATGCCTTGGCGGTGAGCATGCTGAAGGGCTGCTACCGTGGCGTCAATCGCGCAATTAGTGCTGGTATCGTTGCAAAAATCTGGTTCCCCATCGGTCACGAGCAGGAGGTAGCGATCACGCGGACTTTGATCATCGAGAAGAAGTTCTGTCGCGCTGAGGACGGCCGCGGGAGTCGGGGTTTCCTGCCGCACCGAAGGGTTCATCGAAACAACAGGAGCCGGGTGTTCGTTGTAGGCACTTGCGATCTCGTCATAGTTGTCGAGGGCAAACGTGGGGGTGAAGTTTGTCAAACCGGTACACATAGAGAAATTGCCGGTGTACGTCCCGAAGCCGAAGCGCACGTCGGAGGTCAGCTCCTCCACCATCGAGAGCACGCCCGTCTTGAGAGGCTCCCAGAAACCGAGCTCCGACATCGAACTGGACGCGTCGACGAGGATGTAGATCGTGGGAGCGCGTAGCGTGAACTCGGGCTCGAAGTCCTCGCAAGTCGCGCCAACACCGCCCCCCATACCGCCTTCCCCG
>JBNKGC010000438.1:0-1880 GCA_050289625.1 Polyangiaceae bacterium
GCTCCAGTTGCTTGTTTGGTGGCGACAAACGGTAAACCGTTTGTCGCTCTAGGGCGCCCGTTCGATCCAGCCTTCGTGCGACCGAACGGGCGTCGGGTGGTCCGAGCGGGGTAACGACGCGCGACTCAGGGCATCGTGAAGATGGAGCCGCCGTGACAGCCGTTGCACTCGCTGATCGCCAGGCCATAGATCGGGTCGGCTTCCGTCGTGTCTCCCGACTCGGTGTCGCAACGGCTGGCGGGGCCCCAGCAGTAGTAGGTCCAAGAGCCGAAGTCGTCGCCCTCCTCGGTCTTGAGCAAGGTTGCCTTGCCCACGAGAACGTCACTTTCGTCGTACAGCTCCTTCACGGCCATGCTCATCACGTCCGCGGGTGGGTTGCCGATGCCGCCCTTGCCTGCAGCCTGAGACGCCACTGCGGTCGGGTTGAGATAGACGCGGACGCGACCGTGGGGAGAGACGACACTGGACGCGTCGCGAGGTGCGTCGACGTCTGCAACCCAGGGCGGGTTCGTGTAGGCTCCGGACTGGAGGAAGGCAGTGATTCCCGCGGCGGAGGTGTCTTCGGGGAAGCTGTCGTCGCTGGAGCCACCGCCGGTACCACTGCCGCCGCTAGCTCCGCCACCGGTTCCCGTCGAGGTCCCGCCGGTGCCGCCGTCGGACGAACCGTCGTCGTCGCCGCTGCAGCCGGTCGTGGCCAGAAGTAGCGCGGAAAGCAGGGTTGCGCCGAGCGCGAGTCGTGTGTTCATGGGCGAGACCAAATCACGAAAGCGGGGCCGCGTCAGCATTTCGTACGAGGAACGGGTGGCGTTTTCCGATCGCCGGCTCGCGCCTGATTCCCGCCGCGGCCCCTCGGATGCGCACGTTGAAGTCCGCTTGGACTTTTCCGCGTCTGGACGGAGCGTCCTCACGAGCGCAACCTCTTCGCCCATGCGCCTGTCCGATCGAGTCCACGGTCATCTGGCCACGCTCGGTCCCTTCGTCGGCCGGCGCCTTCGCCCGCCGCGCCGCCCGAAAACCGTGCCCTGGGCAACCGAGGTCGACGACTCGTCCGTAGGAACGGTGCGGCTGAGCGGGCAGCTCCTGGACCTCGAGGGCGACGAGCTCGTGGTCGTCGTGCACGGTCTCGGGGGCTCCACCGACAGCAGTTACATGGCGCTGGCCCTGCAGGCGGCGGAACGCGAAGGTCTCTCCTGCCTGCTGCTCAACACGCGCGGAGCGGACCAATCGGGGGACGACATCAGTCACGCCGGGCTCATCGCCGACCTCGACGCGACCCTCGAGGCTCCGACCCTCGCCCGCTTCGGGCGCGTCTATTTGTTCGGGTATTCGCTCGGCGGTCACCTGGCGCTCCGCTATGCGGTCGAATCGCCGGACGTGCGGCTCTGCGCCGTCGCGGCGGTCAGCTCTCCGCTCGATCTCGAAGTGGCAGCGGCCACCCTGGATGGGCCCCGGGTGAACGTGTACCGGAGGCACGTGATGCAGGGCCTTCGGGACATCTATGCTGCCTATGCCCAGCGTCGAGGCGGCGGCCTTTCGGTCGAGGCGGCTCGCGCCATCGATCGCATTCGCGTGTGGGATCACGAGGTCGTCGCGCCGCGCTTCGGTTTTTCGAGCGCCGAAGAGTATTATCGAAAAGTGAGCGTGGGGCCCTTGCTGCCCGAACTGCGAGTTCCTGCACTCTACGTCGGCGCGCTTCACGACCCTATGGTGCTTTCGGAAGACGTGCGGGCATCGCTCGGGCGCGCATCGAACGCCCTTCACGTCCACTGGGAATCGCGCGGTGGACATCTCGGGTTTGCACCCCAGTTGGATTTGGGTCAGACGGCGCCGCTGGGGTTGGAAGATCAGGTCATGGCGTGGCTCCGTCACGCGCGCGGTGC
>JBNKGC010000439.1:0-1875 GCA_050289625.1 Polyangiaceae bacterium
CGGTGCCCGAGGGACCTTGGCGCGGTGCCCGAGGGACCTTGGCGCGGTGCCCGAGGGACCTTGGCGCGGTGCCCGAGAGTGCCCGAGGGACCTTGGCGCGGTTCCCGAGGGACCTTGGCGCGGTGCGAAATTGAGCCCACGGAAACATTCCGCTCCACATCTACACCGTTTTCAAGTCACCGAAGCTGAGGCATCCTAACTCGGGCTCTCCGTTTTTTTCCGAGAAAGGACGCCTCCGCATGGGTCGCAGTTTAGAGCAGCTCGTCAACCAACAGGTGCTCCGCTGGATGGAGGAGCAGAAGGCGAAAGACACTCCGCCCCAGAGTGAGATTCGGCAAATCCAGAAGCCGATGATCACCATCTCCCGCGAGTTCGGTGCCTTCGGTGGGGAAATCGGTCGGCTCGTCGCCGAACGACTCGACGCGGGGTTCTTCGCCCAGGAAATCGTCCACGAGGTCGCCAAGCGAACCGACGTCCGCAAGCAGGTCGTGGAAGCTCTCGACGAACGTACGCAAAGCCGCCTCCAGCTTTGGATCGACGACCTCGTCCGCCTGCAACGGTTCGACTCGAACGACTACGTTCGCAGTCTTTCGGAGACCGTGCTCGCGCTCGCTCGCCACGACACGGGTGTCATCGTCGGACGAGGCGGACACCTCATTCTCGATCCCGAGCGCACCTTGCGCGTTCGCGCTTACGCACCCTTCGAGCACCGGGTCCGTTACATCGCCCATCGAGACGGCATGTCGGTAGCCGAAGCGCGCCTCAAGGTGATCCGCGTGGACGAAGAGCGCCGGCGGTTCTACTTGGACCACTTCGGCAGCGACATCACGTCGCCGCTCAGTTTCGACATCCTACTGAACACCTCAACGATGCGTCTCGACGAAGCAGTCGAAACCGTCGTGCACCTCTTCCACCAGCGCTTCGGCTGACCAAGTCACTCGTGAAGGAAACTCGCCTGGCCGTGCTCGTCGCGCTCGCCCTTTGCGCCTGCACGGGCCCGACTGGAGAGCCGCCAAGCGAGGAACTGCGCGCGCCGCTCAGCGGCTACCCGCCGTCCGTGGCCCGCATGACCATCAGCCCGGCCCCGGGCTTCGTCACCGACTGCATGGTCACGCTCGTTGCGCCGACCTGGATCCTCACAGCAGCACATTGCTTCAGCGGTGCCTCCCCGCTGCGCTACGCGCGCGTCCTGGATTTCGGAGCGACCTTTCGAGCCGGCGAGGCGACCGTCCACCCAGATGCGTTCCGGCGCACCCCGAAAGAGATCGGAGACTTCGAAAACGCGGACCTGATCGCCGCCCACGATCTGGCGCTGGTTCGCCTAGCCATGCCGGTCGATGACCGCGAGCCCGCCCGCCTCTGGTCACCTCGGAACGATGTCGACGAGGCGAGCCTGACGGGTGCCGAGCTCTCCTATGGTCGGACGAACGAAGCACAACCTTGGACTGCCTTTGCCGAGAGCCACGGCCTCGTGCCTTCGAATCTCTTGCTAGACGCCGACCAACCGGGAGAGCTCGTTGGCGCGACGGGACCGGTCCCCGGCGGAGGGGATTCGGGTGGCGGCGGCTTCATCTCTCGGGATGGGGCGACTGTCGAACTGATCGGCATCGTTCAGAACGCACCCGCGCGAGGTGGCCACGGAAGCTTCGGACTGGTGCCTCTGTGGCTGGAGGCAAACGCCGGTTGGCTTGCCCAGACGATCGAGTCGAACCCGTGATCAGACGGTCGCGCCGAAAGGACGACCAGCGCTTTTCTGCGCCCCCACGGGGCGCTCGCTCGCGCTCAAAACTGACGCCAAGCGTGGTGCGAGAGGCGCTCAGCCAGGTCGGCAGACGGCTCCCCCAGTGCGATGAAGGCTGCGTTGACCACTGCCAA
>JBNKGC010000440.1:0-1868 GCA_050289625.1 Polyangiaceae bacterium
GCTTCAGCTTCGTCTCCGACGTGGTCGCCCCCCTGCTCAGCATGGGGACGGACGACCGCTGCGTGGGAGAGGTGATCAACATCGGCCCCGACAGCGAATTCGTCACCATCAACGAGCTCGCCCAGACCATCGCCCGCTTGCTCCACTTTCAGCTCGCGCCCCAGCACCTGGACCCTCGACCCAGCGAAGTGGTCCTGGCGAATTGTTCGGCTGACAAGGCGCGGAGGCTTTTGGGCTACGAACCGCGCGTCCCGCTCGAGGAAGGGCTCTCGGTCATGATCGAGTGGATCCGAAAGCGAGGGGTGCAGCCCTTCCGGCACCACGCGGAGCTCGAGATCGGAAGCCCATTGGCCCCCAAGACCTGGTCCGAGAAACTCCTGTGAGCCAGAGCGAAAGCGACTTCGCCGCGCCCCCGCTCGCCGAAGCTCAGGCACTGAGCCGAACACTGCACCTGCCAGGCGTTCGCGACCGCTACCGGCAATGGCTGGCGCGCGCGATTGCGCAGGCGACCGAAGAGCTCGGGAAGACGACGAGCCCCGAGCGGGGCGCCACGCTCCGACGAATCCTCGTGGAGGCTCATGCGGCCCGCGCCGAAGACGCACGCTACGGCGCGGGCCAACTCTCGCGGGGCGCGCAACGAGCACCCATGCTCCGAGACACTGAGGACGGCTGGCTGCGAGTACGAGAGATCGTCCAGGGGGCTGCCGACTCGGCCAAGGACGCGGAGCAGCATGCAGCTCAGGTGAATGAGCCCCACCTCTTCGAGCTCGCGCGCCGTGCTCGCCACGCGGCCGAGGCGGCAGCCCAGATCGTTGCGGATCGCAATCGGGCCTACACGTTCCAAACGTTGCCGGGCCTGTCGTTTGGCGAAGGCTGGTACCTGGCAGCAGCGGCGGTGTTCTTCGGGGTGCCGATCCAGATCCAACCAGGAACTCCCCAAGAGCTCCAGGCACGACGCTTCCTCGAGCAGGCCGGCCTCACCCACCTGATTGTGCCGTATCGACCGCGCCCCGCGAGCCCGAAGCACCTCACGGCCCTCATCGCCCAGGCGTTCGAGAACGATCCCCAAGACTCCCAGCTGGCCCTCCGAGCGGCGTTTCTCGGCGACGCTCCACCCCGCCCCGATCTGGTCGCATGGACGGGCGCCAGGCTCGAGGTACCTCCGGAGGAACGCGGAAAAAGAAAGGTGATGCTTTGGGTACGCGTGGGGACTCACCACGCCCACCGCAACACCGATTTCGGCGAGCTGGTCCGCATCTCTCGCCTGGCACGCGACGTGGGCTTCCTGCCGATCTACTTCGGAGATGCCGTCCCCCAGGGGCTGCCACTGGCGCCCGGCGTCGACCTCACCCTGTGTTGGAAGACCGCGCTCTTTCAAGGCGCGGACATGCGTCGCACTCAGCTGCAACTCTTCGAGCTGCTCCGCCACCGCCACGGACTCGTCGGGCAAGTGGGGGTCACGAGCGCCGGCATGGACGGCCCTGCACTCCTGGGCCTGCCGACTGTCTACCTGACCCAAGAGCCCAACGTCCGCCTGGGCCGTTGGGTGGGTGCCGTCCCTGGCTACCGGGAAGTCGTGCAGGACGAAGGGCAATGGGACGCCCTCCGGCGGAGCCTGCAGGACTGGTCTCGCAGCTGAAGCCAGACACTGGCACCCAACTTCCGTGCAGGGGCGGGTCACTCGTCCGTGCCCGTGACATTCGGGCTCTACGCTCAGCAATGCACCAGAGCCAGCAGAAGTCGTGATTGGTGGCTTTCTCGAACTGCTGTCCCGGGCGGAGGGGTTCAGCGCTTTTGCCAGAAGCCGGGATTGCGCTTCGGGTGCGCGACCGCGTGGACCTACCACTCGCTCGTCCTCGATCTCGTAC
>JBNKGC010000441.1:0-1866 GCA_050289625.1 Polyangiaceae bacterium
CTGCCCTGAGCAACGCCCCGCCCGTGCGCACCGAGGGAAGCCCAAAAACAGCTGGGGCTCTGGCCCAGGGAGCGTCCCCGCAATGCGCCCGCGAGCGCGGCCCCTGATTATTGCCGCGCTGCAGGAGGCGGGGCAGACTAGCAAGGCAGGGGGCCGAGTTTTCTGGATGATCTGCCCGCCCCGACGGGTGGGTGTGCAGGCGCGTGAAATCGTCGGTGCCCATCCCGAGAGGCTCGAAGAAGGCGACGCCTGCTTCGAGCGAAACGACTCGTCGTCCAGAACGAAGCGACTTTGCGTATATGACCCCGCGAAACCTCACGGAAGGCTCGGGAGCCTTCACTTTGGCTCGGAAGCTCGGGTCAGGCTCCCTCGACACCGCACCCTGGACGCCCACCCTCTCACGGAAGCGCCTGGGCGCGCTGGCGTCTATCGGCGGTTCGGCGTTCGCGGTGCACGTGGCCGTAAGCGCCGCCCTGGGCCGAATCACACCTGCGTCCTTGGCGGCCGCGGCGCTCTGCTTCATCTGCGACGCCCTCCTCATCCTCGCCAGCCGAACCCGTTCCCTGTCGAACGACATTTTCGGCCCGCTCGGATGGTGGACGCTCGCTTTTCACGCAGCGGCCATGGCCACCTACGAACTGTCCCTGGTCGACGCCGTCGCTCCCCAATTCACGCTCGTCACCATCCAGGCCCTCGTGGTCGCAACCGCGGTGCCTATGCCGCCACGGGTCGCCGTCCTCCTCTCGACCTTCACCTGCGCAACCCAACCCCTGGGCGTTTTCCTCGCGCACCAGTGGGGGGCTCTCACTTTGGCCGGTTTCGCCTGGATCGGCCCCACGATGGGCGCCGCCCTCGCTCTCGGCCTGTCCCTCGGCCTGTACGCCCTGATTCAGACCTATCCCCATCCGGCGGGTCGCACGGCGGGAAGCTTTCGACTGCTGAACAAGATCGGCTCGGGGGGCATGGGCGAAGTTTGGGCGGCACGACACGCGAGCCTCGCCCTCCCCGCAGCAGTCAAGTTGATTCAAGCGACGGGCGACGAACCGACGGCGGAACGGTTCAAACGAGAAGCTCGTGCCACCGCCCTCCTCACCTCGATGCACACCGTACGCCTCTACGACTACGGTATCGCGAACGACGGTCGCCCTTACTACGCGATGGAGCTCTTGAACGGTTTCGACTTGCAGCGCGTCGTCGAAGGCACCGGACCGTTGCCCCCAGCGCGCGTGGTGTCGTTGATGGAGCAGCTCTGTGATTCGCTCGGGGAGGCGCATGCCGCCGGCCTCGTGCATCGCGACATCAAACCCCAAAACGTGCTCATCACCCGTGTCGGCTGGAAGCCGGACGTCGTCAAGGTACTCGACTTCGGGCTGGTCTCGATCCACCGGCGCGTGCGCGCAGCCGGCGAGCTCAATACCCTCACTGGCCCAGACCACCTGGCAGGAACTCCGGCCTACTTTCCGCCAGAACTCCTGCGAGAAAGCGAACCCGATGCTCGTTCCGACATCTATCAGGTGGGTTGTCTGATGTTCTATCTGCTCACGGGGCGGACCGTGTTTTCGCCGAAGCGGTTGGTGGCAGCTCTCCTTTCTCACGCAACCGAGGGGGCGCCTCGAACCTCGGACGTGGCCGAGCAACCCATTCCCGAAGACCTGGACCGCCTCATCGCCCGCTGTCTGAACAAGTCACCGGAGGAGCGGCCCCAGTCGGTATCCGAGCTCCTGCGCGAACTCAGGTCCCTCGAGTGCAGAGGACAGTGGGACGAGGAGGCAGCTCGAACCTGGTGGGACGAACTCGCGGTCTTTCCCCAGGCGAACGAGGAAACCGTGGCGCGCAGGCTCCGGTCGGCGTCATTCATCCACTAGA
>JBNKGC010000442.1:0-1741 GCA_050289625.1 Polyangiaceae bacterium
GATGGCGCGCCCGCATCCGCTGCCCAGAACGCCGTCGCCGATGCTCTCGGACTCACGGAGGAGCAACGTGCCGAGCGGCTACCTAGTGGGGTGCAGGCGGTCTACCGGAACCGAACTGGGTGGGCTCACGATCGCTTGAAGCGCGCCGGATTTTCCCACTCGCCCAAGCGCGGTTTCTGGAAGCTCACCGCCGAAGGCATGGACTACGCAGCCGCCAGCCCGGAGCTGACCGAAGAGCAGGTCCAGTCGCTCGCGCTAGTGAACAACGAGAAGTCGCTCGGTTACGGCAGACTGGCATCGGGGAACGACGCGGGGGCCATCGAACCGGAGATCAAAGCGATCAAGGCGAGCACGACCGAGAGCCCAGAAGATCAACTCGAGAGCGCCGTCGCCGAGCTTCGCGAAGCTGTGCAGAGCGAGCTTCTGGAAAGCGTCCTGCAGAACTCGCCCACCTTCTTCGAGCAGCTGGTCCTCGATGTGCTTCACAAGATGGGTTACGGCATCAGTCGCAAAGCGATCCAGCGAGTCGGCAAATCGAACGACGGGGGCATCGACGGCATCATCTCCCTGGATCGCCTCGGGTTCGAAAAGGTCTACGTTCAGGCCAAGCGCTGGCAGAACACCGTCGGCCGCCCGGAGATCCAGGCATTCTACGGAGCGCTCGCTGGGCAAAGGGCTCGCAAGGGAGTGTTCATCACGACATCGGACTTCAGCCTGCAGGCGGTCGAGTTCGCCGCGTCTGTGGAGGGGGTCATCCTCATCAACGGTGAGCGGCTCACCGAGCTGATGATCGACTTCGAAGTGGGAGTCACCCCGCGGCTCGTCAAAGTGCCGCAGCTCGACCAGGACTACTTCGAGGAGTAGTAGACGCCGGTTCGTCTACAGGAGAAGCCCGCGGGCACGGCTGAAGCCGTTGAGGAAGGTGCCTCCAGCGGGTCCCTCCCTCGAGAGGCGCTCCATGGCGCGACGCCATTCGGCTGAACGCGGGTAGTCGGTAGAAAAGTCGCGCGTCCGCTCGTACTGACGGTGAAACTGACCCCAGTGCGCGCGGGCTCCGACGTCGGCAGCGAAGCGCTCCACGCGCCGGTGGAACGCTTCGTTGCCCTCGAGACCCGCCACCGTCCAGAGCTCCACGTACCCGGTCATGGGCTCGTCTTGCTGCATCCCGATGAGAGCTCGCGTGCGCCGCGTGAAGCGCACGTTGACCGTGAGAACCAGTGCGCGACGACTGCTCCGGGCCATCCGAAACACCTCATCGACGAACGTTTCCACCATGGCGGGGTCCATCACGTACTCGTAGCTCTCGATCAAGCGCTCGAAGGCGCTGTGCTGCATCGGCTCGGGCGACGTCTGAGCGTTGTAGATCTCATACGAGATGGCCACTGTCTCGCCCTCGGGACGCTGACTCGCGATCATCGCCTGGTGGAGCTGCCCGATCAGTTGGCGACCGTCGGTCACCAGCGCTCCGACTTCCCAAAGGAGGTTGAGCAGGCGCACGACAGCCTGTGCCAAGACCGGATCCGGCGAACGCCCCGCGGTGACCTCGCGCACGAGAGCGACCACCGAATCGAGGAGGTTCGTGATGCGCTCGATCTTGCGGCGGATGTCGTCGATGAAAAAGATGGCCCAATGGCCCGCCATCTCGAGCAGAAGTCCGCCGATGTAATTGACCACGGCGGGGGGCAAACCGCCGAGCACGATCGGCCCCAGCTGCGCGAGCATGGCAGCGCGCACGAACTCC
>JBNKGC010000443.1:0-1695 GCA_050289625.1 Polyangiaceae bacterium
ACGGGCTCGCTGTACTGGGCCAAGTCCGGCTGGCGTGCGCGCGTGACCGTCAACGTCGACGGCGTCCGCCTCCAACGCTCCTTCGACCTCGAGACGAAGAGCAAAGCCGCGGCCCGAGTGAAGCTCAAGCGCCTGATCGCGACCCTCGACGTCGCGCCTCACGACAGGGCGCAGACCGAAGCAGCCCGCGTGGAGACCTTCGAGGAAGCTGCCGAGCGCATCGTTGAAGCCAGCGCCATCGCCTCGAAGGACAACCGCCTGGGCCGGCTTCGAAGGCACGCCTTCCCTCACCTGGGCCCGAAACCCGTGGACCAGATCACCGCCTCGGACGTGCGGGAGGTGCTCATCGCAATGGCTGAGCAGGGCTTGAGTCGCCAGCTGTGCACCCACGTTCGCAACGACGTTGGGTCTGTGCTGGGCGAACTCTGGCGCGCTGAGATGCTGCCTGAGAACGTCGTGGCCCGCGTGCGGGTGCCGGCTGCCAAGGTCGACACTCGGGAGCGCGCGGTGCTCACTGATGCCGAGCTGGCCCGGTACCTCGGCTGGCAGCATCCTGACGAGCAGTGGCGCATGGCTGTGCTCGAGCGCCAGACGATGGCGTGCATCTCGCGGATGTTCGGCGGGGTGCGGGCGGGCGACCTACGGTCCTTCGAGTGGTCGGCGTTCGACACTGCCGACGGGCGTTTCGAGCACGGCTGGGCGCCTCGCAAGAAGACGGCTCGCCCCCAGCTCCTCGAAGTGCCCGAGATGCTCCGCCCCATCCTCCGAGACTGGTGGGAGCGGCATGGGCGCCCGACGACGGGCCTGATCTTCCCAGCCCGTCGAGGCGAGCGCGCTGGCGAGGAGCGCAAGCCTGCCAGCTTCGCCAAGGCGCTGCGGCGGGACCTCCGGAGAGCCCTCGGGGTTGACCAACCGAAGCGTGTGGAGGTCGTGAGAGCCAACGGCCGCGGCGACACTCGGACGGAGTGGCATGAGTCTCGGTCGCTCACCCCTCGGGAGCGGGAGTTGTTCGAGGAGACCGAGCACACCCGCCCGGTCGACTTCCACTCGTTCCGACGGGCGTTCAAGCAAGCGCTGGCGGACGCTGGCGTGGAGCTTCAGCAAGCCATGTCGCTGTCGGGTGCCTCGGATGCCAAGGCACACCAGCGGTATCTGACCAACACGGCCAAGATGCGTCGCCTGCCCTCGGCGGCTCTGCCGAATTTAAGCATCGGCGATGCAAGAATTCGGGGCGAGGGACGCGTTTTCTTCGAGCGGGAGACGGGATTCGAACCCGCGACCCCAAGCTTGGGAAGCTTGTGCTCTACCAACTGAGCTACTCCCGCGCGGGAGACGAACAGTATCCCGTTCGACGGCGTTGGCAATACTTTTTGGCGCTGCCCCCCACCCTCGGGCGGCTCAAGGGCCCGAGAGCACGACGTAGGCGATGGGCACCAGCGCACCCAGGCCCGCAAGCACCGCACCTCGCCCCAGGAGGCCCTTGCGACCGGGGATCATGAACAGCCCCGACGTCGCCAGAAACAGCAGGAACACCGCGTAGCCGTCCGCCACGTACGTCCACGCCTTCTTGCCGCGGTTGAGGTGCAGCCAGTTCGCCGCCCGCAAGAAGAGTCGCGCTTCTTGCCCCTCTTCCCGTACGCGCCCCGCGTTCAAGTCCACGAACAGCGTGCGCTCGTCCACGGCGATCTCGAGCTG
>JBNKGC010000444.1:0-1668 GCA_050289625.1 Polyangiaceae bacterium
GCTGCTGGCTCCGATGCCCAGCGCGCCATCATCGCCGGCGCCTGGCTCGGCACTCGCTAATGCCCGGATCCCTCCCCCCTTGCTCACGAGTGATCATAGGAAGTCGCTGATCTTCCAGCGATAAAGCCTGCGGTCCAAACGAGGAGGTCGTGAAAGCCCCACCAAAGCAGTCGCCAGCCCGGTGGCCCGTTGCTCTTGTGATGGCCGCCGAGTCTAGCGATTCCGTTCATTACGTCGGCGACTGTGGGCTTTTCAGGAAGCGGAGTGGGCTCGCCGATGTGCCTTAGCCGAGCGGCGAGCGCCTCAATCATGATTGGTTCGATGGCGTCCGTCGCAGGAGCGGCTGACTTCTGGCGCTCGAGCACCCGGAGCAACAGGAGTCTCCAGGCAACCACTGCAAGGATTCCGAGGGCGTTGCAAAGGGTGCGGAGCGACCGAAGCTGGCGCGCTTCGAAAGCACAGCCCGTCTTGAGTGCCTTGAAGAACTCTTCAATGGTCCAGCGTGCACGGTATGCGTCGACGATGGCGGCGACATCGTCGGCAGATTCGATGGGTTCTGTCGTTGCCAGGAGCCACTCGACTGGGGTCTCGCCTTCCGGAGGCTCGGGCTCGAAGACACGGACGATGTTTAGCTCTAGAAACTCAGGCAAGGTGCAGTCGCACGTACGCGGCCGTTTGATGCTCACGCGCTGAGCCGCGATCAGAAGCGACGCTTCTCTCGTCGTTCTCGCGGGACGTCCTCGTCCCTTGGCAGACTTCTGCGCCTTTGGTCGCGCGGACAAGTCGACCTCGCGCTTCAACAGGGTTGGCGCCAGCGCGGCTGCGTCGGAAAGCTTCCCGTCGTCGACGAGGCGGTTCTGGCCGCAACGGATCACGAAGCGGTACTGGTCTCCCTTCAATTGGGAAAACAGCTCATATATATCGCCTTCGCTGTCCATCACATGGATCGCAGATGCGCCGGCGAGCAACTTCTCGGCGCGTTCAACCGTTTGCCCCCAGCGGAGGGACTCGCGCTTCTTGTCTGCCTTGCGCTTCTGCGAACTCCGCGACTTCTTTTTGTCGTCTCTGACGATCGTCGCAACGTCGACAACGCCGAGTGGTCTCCGCTCTCCGTCGCTGCTTACCGCAAGCGCGACATGAGCCAGGAAGCCTCGTTTCTTTCCCTGAATGCGTCCGAGTTTCTCGCCACGCTTCTCTCCAGAGAAACTGCAAACCGTTGTGTCGCTCACCACCAGGACCGTTCCTTCATCGCGGCAGCGCTGTGCGGTCGCGAGCCGATGTGGCGCGAGGATCGCATCGAGGCTGACACGATGATTCTCTACGAACCGGTAGGCGGCTTCACGGCTCGCGACAGTCTTCGAAGCGCCCGCCAAGCTTCGCTCGGGCTCTTCATCCAGAGCCCGAGCCATCACGAGAAGTCGCCGATCAAGCCGCACATCGCCGAGATCTACCCCCTCGAACTCCCCCTCGATCGGCCCCAACAGTGTCGGTGCGTACACGCGACCGTTAGATCACGTCTCGATTCGTTCGTCGATCCCACTCGTGTTGCACGAGACTGCAGCTGCATGCGATCGGATTAATTAGCACATATCATGTTCCTCTCATATCGAGATCTGTTCATTGTCTTTGGGAGGCCAATTAATGGAGATGACCACGACACTCAATCGC
>JBNKGC010000445.1:0-1663 GCA_050289625.1 Polyangiaceae bacterium
AGCCATGATCGCCAATCGTCGGGACCAGGCCAGAGGGGCCCGAAGCAACTACCACAACTGGGAGAAGACCCAGGTGCGACGTGGTCTGGCGATTTGGACTCGCGACGGAGTGAGCAAAGTTTACGAGAAGATGGACCAGGTTCGGCTTCGCTGCCAGGTGGGCAAGCTGCTACGCGGCGATGACCCCGCGCCCCCCGAAGCACCCAATGGCAAGTGAGGGTATGGGAGTAATGGCATCGGCGGATTCGAAGGCGCAGAAGCCATCGCGCGCGTCGTTTTCAAGGGGGCTCCTGGTGGTGACCGCCCTACTCCTGAGCGTGAGCTGCGAGGAGCGCGGAACGACCGACAGTGACAGCGCGGGGAAGACCGCCCAGCAAGCACGGCAACTCCCCGCCACCAGCGGGGCGCAGGCGGAACCGGCGCCCGATCCCACCGCGGAGCCGAAGGGCCCGAGCACCGAGCAAGTCACGTCATTGTACGAAGCGCTCGCACGCATCTTCACCGACCATGCCGGGTCCAACTGCAGGCAGCTCACACGCGCACTCGGCTCCTTCGTGGACTCGCAGTCCGCCCAGTTGACCAACGTGCGCGACGAGCACTTTGCCGCCATCGTAAATGAACCCGAACGGGCTGAGCGCCTCCACGTCGCCATGGAGGCGGTGATGACGGGCTCCATGCGCTGCAGAAGCGACGCCGACATGCAGGCCATCAAAGCCAGGCTCTCGACTTTGCGCAGTTCCACAGGGGTGACCACTTCCAGTGGCCCGTAGGTGATGGCTCGGGCGGAACCGCACGACGTCAGTGCTTCTGTGGCCTTTGCTTCTGGCTTCCCTCACACACGGCAGTGGATAGCTGGTCGATGCATCGCTCACATTGGGGTTGGGTTGGCATGCCCCGACGGAGCCAGCGGTTGTAGTCGGTCAGCAACATGCAGCTGTCCAACGCTGGCGCTGCGTAGATATAGACCGCGCCCAGGGTGCCTGCGGCCGCGTGGATGACGATGCGTTTGCGTTCGACGGCTGCAGCGGCGACCGCCACTGCCAACCCGACGGCGGCAAGTCCGAGCCATCCGCTTTTTGAGTCGGCGTGATCGTTTCGGGCTCGTGATGCATCAACGAGCCATGCGACGCGTCTTGGCTGCTTGGGCCCTGCCTTTGTCTTGTGGGTTGATCATCTCCTGTTCGTCGGGCGGGGCGGATGAGCCAGCCGCGTCGAGCGAGAGCGACGACGGGAGCTCGGCGGTCGGGGCCGACGCGGGGGTTCCGCCAGCGGAGGACAGCGCTGGATCGGAAGGCGCCGAGTCCGACGGCGCGGAGGCGGCGGAGGACAGCGACGCCGTAAGCGTGAAGAGACCGCAGTTGAGCGACGCCGAAGCTGCCGAGCAGACCGTGCTCGATACGCTGGCAACCCGCGGTTCGGTGGTCAACCCGACGGACGACCCGTGGGATCCGACGCAGGGATTGCCGCCCGTCGACTCCTTCGTGGCGGATTACGTCGTGGCTGCCGAGGGCGGAACGCACGCGACGGTGCAGTCCGCGGTGGATGAGGCGACGGCTGCGGGTGGAGCGGAGCGAGTGTACATCGCCATCGAGCCTGGGAGCTATCGCGAGCTCGTGTGCATCGCCGGGTCCGATCCACCGATCACGCTGTATGGCACGGGCGC
>JBNKGC010000446.1:0-1660 GCA_050289625.1 Polyangiaceae bacterium
CCTGCTCCATGGCGGCGCCTTCGATCACAACTCGCAACTCAACGAGATCCACGAGGGGTACCGCGCCCAGCCTCAGTACACTCTCCATCGCCAACGCAGCGCTGCTCAACACGTACTCACCGGTAACGCGCGGGCGTTGGGTCGACACGGTGTCACCGCCAGAAATCAAGCCCTGCGCTTGCAGGATCCGCAACGCTTCACGCACCGTCGAGCGGCTCACCCCGAGCTGGGAGGTCAGCTCCTTCTCGCTGGGCAACTCGGTTCCAACGGGAATTTGTCCCGAGACAATTGCCTCCCGCAGTTGGCGTCCCACCAACACGCTGAGTGGCGCCCGTTCGGTCAGCTGGAGGGTGAACGGTAAGGCGGGATCCGTCGGCTTGCTCACCTGCTCTTTTTAGCAGCTTGACCGTTTGTCTGACAAGCGGTTAAGTTTCAGACGTGTTGCGAGACGGCGCAGGGTGCCTGTCCGCCTCGCTTCCACGTCTTTCACGGTGAAAGGAGTTCGGGATGAAGCTGAATCCAAAGACGACCGCAGTCGTTCTAATCGAGTACCAAAACGAGTTCACTTCTGAGGGGGGCGTGCTGCACGACGCCGTGGCCCGCGTCATGAAAAAGACGAACATGCTCGCCAACACCGTGAAGTTGGTGGACGAGGCACGGAAAAAGGGCGCTACGATCATGCATGCGCCCATCACTTTCGCCCCCGGTTACGATGAGCTCACGCGCCACCCGTACGGGATCTTGAAGGGCGTCGTCGATGGCAAGGCCTTCGTCAAGGGCACCTGGGGCGCGGCCATCGTGGACGACCTGAAGCCGAAAGAAGGCGACATCCTGGTCGAAGGTAAGCGCGGCCTCGACGCCTTTGCCAGCACCAACATCGATTTCATCCTGCGCAGCAAGGGGATCTGCACGGTCGTGCTCGGCGGCTTTCTAACCAACTGTTGTGTGGAGTCCACGATGCGCACCGCCTACGAGCATGGCTTCGAAGTGATCACCTTGGTCGATTGCGTCGCGGCTACGTCGCAGGAAGAGCACGACAACGCCATCAAGTACGATTTCCAGATGTTCTCGAAGCCCATGCCATCGACCGAATTGCTCGCTCACCTCGGCTAGTGTCCTGAGTCTGCAAAAAAGCAAGATAAGCAACTTGGGGTGGAATTTGCTGACGCTCGCGTGGGTTGAAGACCCATGCAAGAAGCACGTCGTATGGGCCGCCCACCGTTCAAGATTGTCCTCGGCGCAAAGGACCGCGCCGATCTCGAGCGTTGGAGGCGAGGTCGCGCGGTCTCTCGCCAGCCGGGCGCGCGCGTGTGGGGCTAGTTCTAGTTGCGGGCCGTGCACGGCTGCAGCCACCGCCGAGGTCTTCCAGCGGTTTTCACGCTGGCGCGGGGCTCTCACGAAAGAAGCCAAGGCCGGACTGCACACAGGCCGATCGAGATCAGAGCGATCAGGGCGACCGCTAGCCTCGAGGATCGAAGAGGAATGCCCCGAGCCGAAACGCGGGGAAGTACGAGTGCGCGTCCTGGCTGCTGCCTCTCGGGGGGTACGGAGCCGGCGCGCTGGGGCTCGGTTCGGCGCGGAGCTTGGTCTCCGGCCGGAGCGGGAGGAGCTGCCCCTGACCGCGCCACCCCTTCGCCGCTGACGGCCACTCGCGCCAATC
>JBNKGC010000447.1:0-1651 GCA_050289625.1 Polyangiaceae bacterium
CCCCGCGGTTCGAGCACTCGGTGCCCCCATTTTCCAACTCGTTCGACAATTGCCGGGCACCGCGTGCGGCCTGAGAGGGGGTCGCACCCCCTCCTTCGAGCATTCGGTGCGCCCATTTTCCGACTCGTTCGACAAACGTCGCGCACCGGGTGCGGCCCCGGAGGGGGTCGCGCCCCCTCCTCCGAGCGCTCAGCGCCCCAATTTCCCGACTCGTTCGACAATTGCCGGGCATTCGGTGCGGTCGACAGCGGGTTCGCCCGCCGTCTCCGGACCACTCGGTGCGGTCGACGGCGGGGTCGCACCCCCTCCCGCGCAGAGCTACTGCACCGCGGGAGTGACGACCTCCCCCGTATCGGGGTCGACGTCCGATTCGCCTTCGCGGCGCCGGTAGGATTCACCGAGGCGGCGGTTTTGATCGAGCACGGGTTCGAGCAGCTCGGCGCGCTTGCGATCGGCCTCGGCATCGTCGAACGGAAACGCGACGAAGGCGAACGCGACGACGCGCTGCAAAAGCTCGTTGCCCCGCGCACGGCGGGCGCGCAGCTCCCCGAAGCTGACGGTGCGCTTTGAGGCCTGGCCGAGTGCCTGCTCGAACTGGGGAAGCAGTGCGCCGAGGCGATCCCGATGCGGCGAGAGACCGAGGCGATCCAGATCGCCAGCGGGCATCGCGCCGAGCGCATCGTGGAGTTCACGGGCGGCGCGCCACCATTTGGCGTGAGCTCAGAACGTCCCGTGGGCGCCGAGCCATGCGGTGCCTGTGTTGCTGCTGTCGGCAGGCGGAAGAGCCACGAATCCAACGCCTTCGAGACGGAATTCTGGGGCGCTCGCCGGCTTCCGCAAGGCATGCTGGGGCGGATCACCCGAATCTCGATCCACCAGAACCCCCCAGAGCCCATGCGTCGCAAGTCCCAGGGTCCACGCTCCGTACCCGAGCCCTATCCATTCGAGCGTGTCGGCTTCCCCTCTCGCCGCTGAACTCGCCGCACTCGTCAGGGGCAACGAGAGGAGCGCGAGCATCCCTCCGGAGATCAACAGCTCACCTTTGGCTAGTTCCCTATCGGGCAGCTCTCCTCGCCCCGCGACGACGATGTCGTACGTGGTGAACGTTGCGTTGATGACAACCGGAGTCGCCACAAAGCCGAGAAATAGCACCTCGATGATCGGCCCATCCGGGGCGCCGCTCGCCCTTGACTCCGCGGGCCACGAGAGAACGGCGACCAGCGCCAGCAGGGTCATGGTTCGAACGAGCATGCTCACCCAACAGCAAGCGGCGTGCCGCCCACCCGACACCGCTTCGAATCGGGCCTCCGCGCCGCTACCCGCACTGCATTCTCCGGCGCGAAGGCAAGCATCCCGTTGACCAAGTCCCCTGATGTGGCGGAAGAGTCACAGGCGTATCCCGTACGCCCCGCTCGCCCACACCGGTGGTTCCATTCGGACACGCAGCTCGCGATTCAGGGGCCCGGAGGCAAAGCCTCGTGGAGCCGTGGATGACCGAGGACTCGGTAGTCGGAGACCGACTCGACCTTCGGCGTGATCTTCATCATGTCGGAACTCGACTTCGAGGACTGGCAGCGCGGCGCCGAGACGATCATCAAGCGGTTCCGGATCTTCGACTCCGACGAGGAGGACGACGAAGAGGGGGCCGGGA
>JBNKGC010000448.1:0-1636 GCA_050289625.1 Polyangiaceae bacterium
GGACTCGAGACTTCGTGCGCCAACCGGGCCTCGTGATGCTCGACAAACCACTGACGACGGAAGCGCTCAACCAGTTCATCGCGAGGCGTTTCTCGGGCACGCCGTCACACTTTGCGAAACGCGAGTCTGCACCGGGTTCAGCGGCAGCAGCTTCATCGGCAATGGGTTCAACGGAGGGGACGGAATGGAAGTAGCTTGAGCGCGCATTCGAGGGCGATCGCCGACCTCGACGGATGGACATCGCCTGCCGGAACCGTGATGCGCCTGGCGGAGCGCTTCAACTCCACCGTTGGACACGAAAACCACGGGTTCTTGTCTTGGTCTCACGGCTTCGTGCCGAAGAATGCACCGCTGACTCGGCTGAGCCGCGAGTTTTCGGTCTGGGATGAGGTGGCTGCCGAGTTACCGGCGATGCACCGAGAACTGACCTTGCGGAGGCGAGTCGCAGCGTTGCCCGTGCTCGACGCTTCGGAGGACCACCTCGATACCGCGGAGTTATTGCGGGCCTGCGCACTGCTCGCGATCGTTGCCCACTCCTACTGGTACGTCGAGCCGAAAGCGCCCGCCTCGCTTCCCGAGTCCATTCAAGTCCCCTGGCAGCAAGTGCGTGCCCGCCTGGAGCGAAGTCAGGAAGTCCTCACCTACACGGATCTCATCGTCTACAACTGGCGTGTTCGCGATGCCGCGCTGCCGGAACCGCTCGTCGTCGAGAATCTGTCGCTGCTGTTTCCGACGATTGGTAATCGCGAGGAGCGGGTCTTCTACCTCACGCAGCTCGAGATCTTGGCTCGCGCGAGCGAGATCTTGCGCGCCTGCGTCGTGGCACACGAAGCGGTCGCCGAAGCAGACGAGGCCCGACTGGAGGGTGCGCTGCAGGACATCACGTCGTCTCTCGACACGATCGTGTCGAGCTCTCTCTTGAAGCTCAGCCCCAACCCCTACTCGAGTACTCACGTCGACCCGATCGTCTGGGCCAAGACAGTCGCTCCTTTGGCCGTGCCCTTCCACCCAGGGTTGCAGGGGCCGAGCGGAACCTCCTCCCCCATTTTCAGCGCGCTCGACGTCTTCTTCGGCCGGACGAGAAATGCGTCTTTCCTCGGTCGCGAGATCACACAGTTGCGGCACCACTTCCCGCGCTTCTGGCGCGAGTTCATCGACGCGCTGGGCAAGGTGTCCGTGGCCGAGTTCGTGGAAACGACGAACAATCCTAGCCTGACGGCGGCCTTCGGAGACGCTCTGCAACGCTACGCTGGGGAGCAGGGCTTTCTCGGGCGTCATCGCATCAAGGTGTACGGCTTTTTGGAACTCGCGTTCAAGGTGGGGCGCTCCGTCACGATCGGTGGCTTCAGTGGCGTGTTCAAGGACCGCACTTGGGACTTGGTCGATAGCGAACTGGAGGCGTCTCGCGACGAGCGGCTCAACAAGGCGCCCCAACTGTATCAGCTTGCGCACGTCGTTCGCGTGTTGCCGCCGCCCAGCGATGGTTCGTCGGGTGTGCGCCGCGTCGTGCTGGACGTCTCTGGCGCGGCGACCCACTGCTGGGTCGGCAGCCGTTGCGCGATCCTTCCGGAAAATCGCGCTCACGTGATCGACAAGACGCTGCTCGCATTGGAGGCGACGGGGAACGAACTGATCC
>JBNKGC010000449.1:0-1635 GCA_050289625.1 Polyangiaceae bacterium
CTCAAGTACCCACGTACGTTCCGCTCCGGTGCTCGCGAAAGCCTCGCCAAAACTCAAGCTTGACGGGCGCGCTCGCGGCTCGCGGGCACGGCGCTTGCCGCACCGGGGCGTCCGACGCGCCACCAACCTCGCCGCTTTCCGGGGCTCCGCTGCGCTGACTATGACCCGGCATTTCGTCGCACCTCGAAGCTACCTCTGGGCGGAAGAGCTCCGCGCTCTCATCCGCCTCGGTCTGCCCGTCGCGGGAACCCAATTCGGTTTCATGCTGATCGGTGTCGTCGACACGATGATGCTCGGCCACGTCGATGCGCTCGCTCTGGCGGCGGGTGGACTGGGCAACGTGTGGCACTGGGCATGGGTGTCGTTCGGGCTGGGGCTGGTGCTCGGCATGGAGCCGCTCGTGAGCCAGGGGCACGGTCGCGGGGATCGAGAGGCCATCGCGTTGACTCTCCAGCGAGGCCTCCTCGTCGTTCTGATCGCGAGCTTACCGATCTGCGCGCTCCAAGCGCTCACTAGACCGGCCTTGTTGGCGCTCGGGCAAGCCACCGAGGTGGCCGACGCCGCCCATCGCTACAACCTCATCCGCCTGCCAGCGGTTCCGGGGTTTCTTTCCTTCATGGCCCTGCGCGTGTTCCTCCAGGGGCGCGGGATCGTCGGACCAGCTTTCGGTGTGGCGATGATCGCCAACGGGTTCAACGCCATTCTAGATTGGGCGCTCATCTTCGGACACTTGGGCCTGCCAGCTCTCGGACTGGAAGGCGCAGCGCTCGCCAGCGCGCTCACCTCGCTCTTCATGCCGGCGGCGCTCGCTGCGTGGGTGCGCCTTCGAGGTCTCGCGCAGGGCTACACACGGGTTTGGGACCGAGTGTCGTTCAGCCGGCGTGGCCTCGGTCAGATCCTCAGGCTTGGCTTTCCCATGGGCGTGCAGATCTCCGTCGAGGCGTGGGCGTTCTCCTCTGCGATGTTCATGGCCGGATGGTTGGGGGTCGTGGAGCTCGCCAGTCACCAGATCGTGCTGAACCTGGCCGCCCTGTCCTTCATGGTGCCTCTCGGCATTTCGATCGGTGCGGCAACCCGAGTGGGCAACGCCATCGGTGCCACGGACCTGGCTGGAGCGCGCCGAGCGATCTGGATTGCCGTGGCCGTAGCCGGCTCGTTCGCCTGCTTCACCGGGACCCTCTTTCTCCTGCTCCGCCATCAGCTACCCGCACTGTTCTCCGATGACGCCGACGTGGTCACCCTCGCGTCGAGCATCCTGCCGTTGGTCGCCGGTTTTCAGCTCTTCGACGCCAGTCAGGCCGTCGGTGGCGGCGCGCTGCGCGGCATGGGGCGGCCCAACGCTGGCGCCGTCGTGAACCTGCTCGGATTCTTCGTCGGCGGACTACCCCTCGGCTACTACCTCGCTTTTTCGAAACACTGGGGGCTTCAGGGGTTGTGGACGGGTTCGTTCCTGGGACTCGCACTGGTGGCCGGTGGAGTTCTGTCGTGGGCCTATCGAACCAGCCATCGGACGCTCGACGAGCTGACCGTAGGGCGCCGTCGTCTGGAACAGCCCCAGCTGCTGCTGGGCGTCCGCGGACTGATCGCTGAGGGCCGGCTTGCCGCCCCGCCACATCTCGTCGCGCTCCAGTGACT
>JBNKGC010000450.1:0-1576 GCA_050289625.1 Polyangiaceae bacterium
GACGACGACGTGGAGTGCGACCGGGATCGCCATCGCCGCTACCCTGGGTGAGGGCTGGATTGCACGTTTATGTTTCCTAGCCTCCAGCGACGTACTCTCCCCTGAAAGCGGAAGCGGGGGCACCACCGTCGGACAGAGCGCGAGCGGCGGAGCCAGCGGCGGCGACGGCGCCGGTGGAGAAAGCCCGACGGGGGCGGGCGGCGAGGCCTCTCCTGGAGGTGCGCAAAGCGGAGGCGCTTCCTCCGGCGGCACCTCGTCCGGCGGCACCTCGTCCGGCGGCACGTCCAGCGGAGGGAGCCCGAACATCATCCCGGCGACGTGTGAGACGAGCGAGCCGGTGGTCGACGTCGAGGTCCCCGGAACGGACGACGGGTGCGGTACACCGACCGGCAGCTTCGGGCTGACGACCAGCACCGACTACTACACCGTAGACACGGGTGCGGGGCTGATCTTCAAAGTGCGCCCCACCGATCCCCCCAACAACACCCAACACATGGGCGACATCGCTAGCCTGCAGTATGGCGGTGTCGAGTTCCAGGACCAGACCCGCGAATCACAGATCGGAGTGGGCCTCAGTGGTGGCACGGTGACGGCCACAACCTACGGCAGCGACCGCATCAAGATCCGCGTCACGGCCACCGACGGCGGGCTCACGCACGACTACATCGCAAAGAATGGTTGCTCGAATGTCTACATGGCCACGCACTTCACCTCAGAGCCGAGCTTGGGCAACGTGCGCTACATCGTTCGCATCCTCTACGACAAGTTGCCCAACGGACCTGCCCCTTCGAATATCAACGGGAACACCGGCGCGATCGAGGCATCGGATGTGTTTGGCCTCGCGAATGGGGAGACGCGTTCCAAGCACTACTCCAACCACCGCCAGATGGACTGGACCTACACGGGCGCGACGGGGAACAACGTCGGCATCTGGACGGTCAAGGGCAACACCGAAGGCATGTCGGGTGGCCCCTTCTACCGCAATCTGATCAACCAGGCCGGCTCCGATCAGGAGATCTATGCGCTCATCAACTACGGCGAAGCGCAGACCGAGCCTTACCGCACCAGCGTGCTCAACACTTACACCCTAGTCTTCACCGATGGCAGTCGACCCGCAGCTCCCGATCTCGCGTTCCTGAGTGGGATGGATCTGGTGGACTATGTTCCCAGCTCCGGTCGTGGCAGCGTGGTGGGCGTCGGAATCGACGGAAGGGATGACTGCCACCAGTATGTGGTGGGGTTTCCCAATGAGCAGGCGCAGTACTGGACTGTCCCGAACCCCGACGGCAGCTTTGGGAGCTGGGGAATGATTCCGGGCACCTACGCCATGACCGTCTATCAGGGCGAACTTGCCGTGTGGACGAGGAGCGTCACGGTCGACGCGGGTGCAACCACCGCGCTCCATACCCTGACCATCACCGATGACCCGAATGACACGCCCGTGATCTGGCGCAGCGGCGAGTGGGACGGCACCCCTCACGAGTTCCTGATTCCCGTTTTCGAACCTGCCGGCCCCGGAGTACATTGAGCGGGAGCTGCGGCGACCCGGCGTGACACTCGAACTGCTGCACGTGGA
>JBNKGC010000451.1:0-1563 GCA_050289625.1 Polyangiaceae bacterium
GATCAACGATGCAACTAACCGAAAACGGTCTACGAATTGGAAAGAGCGAGCTCGAGTGCCTGCTAGCATTCTCAGCGAAGGAGGCGAAGAGCAGCTTTCACTGGATCAGCATAAAGGCGATGCGACCACCGGGCGAAGAGGACGAGCCGAAGGGCAAGGGCAAGGACGCGCCGCCCGTCAAAGACGGGAAGCTCAAGGTCCGCGCGAGTACAGGACAGATCGCCGTGGACTGTATGGGGCTCAACCTGTCGAAGCGTGCGCAAGAGTGGCTCGTGAACCGCAGCTTCTTGGAGGCAGCGAAGAAGCTGTGCACCGCTGAAGAGGTGGTCGTCCTCAAGTTCAAGGGCGCGAGTCTCCGCGAAGCGGCCATCGAGGACAGCGCCGGAAACGAACTGCAAACCATCACCTGGACGAACGACGCGGCGAATTCGCAGACGTCGTTCGCCGATGAAGAAGAGTGGAACAACCTGCTGAAGCTGCCCACGAGCGGTCGAGGCATCAAGATGCTTGGGCTCAAGAAGGAGGCCATCCCGCTCATCCAGAAACTGGAGTCGGTCGCAAAAGACCGCGAGGTGCAGCTGTTCACGTCGAAGGCGGACCGCATGCTGGCCTACGCGACGACTGACGACACCACCTGGCTCGCCATGGTGGACCCGGCGCCGAATTCCGAAGAGGACTGATGCGCGTTGCCCTCGGCATCGATCTATCGCTGAGCGCCACCGGGCTGGTAGCTGTCCCTTTCGATTGGGGCGGCGACTGGTCGCGGGTGGCGAGGGCGACCTACGGCAAACCGCTGAAGCAGCATGCTTCGCAGGCACAGGTGGTCGAGCGTCTGAACTTCATCGCTCGGAACATGGGTGCGTTCGCCGAGAAGTTCCACTGCACCGACGCCATCATGGAGCAATACGCGTTCTCGTCTCAGTCCTCCCGTGCGCACGCGCTGGGCGAGCTCGGCGGAGCGCTGAAGCGCGAATGCATTGCCCGCGGCCTCGATTTGCACGCCCCAGTGCCACCGGCTAGCGCACGAGCAGTGCTCGGCAAGATGCCGCGCAAAGGCAGCAAAGACGCCGCTCACGTCATCCTGCACAACGAGTGCGGTTGCCCCGTGGAGTGGACACCGGACGAGTGCGACGCGTTCATCGCCACCAACTACAAGCTCACCGAGCTCGGTGGCTTCGCATACATCCTGCGCGACCCAAGCGCGGAAAAGACCAAATCAAAGAAGAAGAGCGGGGGGCGGAGGGCAGCTTGAATCGAGAACCACCAGACACTGAGGCCGTTTACGGCCACCGGAGGGCATCGCTGTGAGGCGCCACCGCCGCGGGGAGTGGAGGCCGCTCTTCGTCCGAGAGACGGCCGAACAGGCATGTTGGCCGCTCGTCGCTCGCGGTACCCGCGATTACCTGATGCGTATCGCGGAGGACGATGGTCGTCTCGTGAAGCGCTGCAAGGACCCCGTATCAGACGCGCTGCGTGTGCTCAGGCCGCACGCAGAGGAAGAGGCCGGCGTTCGCGCCGCCGTCCAGCTGCTGCTCGATGATGGCTTCCTCGTGTGGGACGGTG
>JBNKGC010000452.1:0-1510 GCA_050289625.1 Polyangiaceae bacterium
AGCTCGGAGCCGAAACCCGAGCCGATCTCTTTCGAGTCCTGACGTGACCCACTCGTCCCCCCCCATCCCCCTCCCGGGCGCATCAGGACTCCCCTTTTCTCTCGCCGCCTCCATGCGGCGAGCACCAGAACCCAACACGGCGTAGCGCCGCCCACTCTGCCAAGGGTGGCGCACCTGACCCCATTGGAATCCTGCCGGAGGGCGGCCGGTCACTCCCATCGAACACCGGCCCCCTCCGGCGCCCCATTTCAGCCGCGGAGGCAACGCCTTCCTCTCGCACCCAGCGACGTCCGCCCTACCTCGTGAACGCTCTCGAGGATTGCAAACCCCACCGATCGCGAAAACCGCGCCAGAACAAGCTACCGACAGCCCCTTGCGTCCGTAGTCGAGCACGAGCTGCTGAGCCGAGTGAAGGCCGGGTAGCTTCACCTCGGGCTCGACGACGTCGACCGCGTGAAAGAGCTCCCCGCTCCGAGGCGCTCGTGCCTTCCACAGAGCCTGACGACGACCGCGTACGATTGCTTCGAGCGCCCCCGCGTCAGCCAACGCCTCGACCTCGTCTTTCGCGAGACGAGCCCGCCGCACCAAGTCGTCGAGAGAAGAAAAGGAGCGCCCCGGGGCCTTCGCCTCTTCGGACCAGGCCTCCGCCCGAGCCTCTTCGATGCGCCGTGCTGCCTTCTCGCCGAGCCCCTTCACGAGTCGAAGCCCGAGACGCAGGGCCCGTCGGGCTCCGGGCTCCGAGCTCTGGATCGAACACTTCTACCCGGCAGTTGGAGACGGCCGCGTACAGCGGCGTGAGCGCAACGAGTCCAAGGGGCCAACAGCCGATACCCGGATAGGCGACGAAGAACAGGACCGATCCTCACCTTGCGCTGATGGGACCGGAGCGACCGCTTCGAAGAAGCTTGGGCCCTATTCGCGGCAACCTATCAACGCGAGATTCACGTTGTCGCCAACATCGTCGAAATCACGCGACCACCAGGAAAGAAACCACGGCGAGCGCGGAAACGTGCGTCAGAATGAGGTCTACACCCTCTGGTTAGAGGCCCAGGTCCGCTTGCGCGAGCACGCCTACGACGAACTCTATTCCTCGCGCAGTTGGTTCCAAATCTATCGATGCCCGAACAGGTGACTGGAAAAACGCCAACAGCGCCTGAGACCGAAGGCGTGCGTTCGGAGCGAGCACACCGTGGTAGCGGACCATGTCGAAGCGAGGAGGTGGGATCATCGCGCAGAGGCGTGCGATGAGGTCGATGGGCGATCGCTCGGGTGCCATCGCGCCAGACCTTTTTCATCGTGTATTCGACGCGCCCGTCATCGCGGAGCTCGAGGCGGTCTTGGGAGATGGGAGGCCTCGCCAAGTAGCGGCACATGCGCTCGAGACGCGCGCGGTCGCGGCCATCGATCGCCACGCCGGCGTGGAGGTTGACGCTACCGATGACGGCTGCGGGCTCCCGGCTGTCGACGTGGTCCTGCTGGAAGAGGCGAAGCGAGGGCTGTCCGGCACGCT
>JBNKGC010000453.1:0-1496 GCA_050289625.1 Polyangiaceae bacterium
GTCTTGCGCCATCGCGCCCGCCGTCCAGGTAACCAGCGCGCCCGCAGTCAGAGCACCGAAGCGGGCTCTGGCCCATGATCCCGAGATTCGAATCGTCATTCTTTCTTCCTCAGAGCGCCAATCCACTCTTTCGTTCCTTCGGGACGTCCCAACCACCGCGTGGTCGCCTCGAAGATTTTCCCCCCTGCTGACGGTGAATTGCAGCGCTGTCGTTGCCTTTGGCGTTGGTCTCCAGTCGGTCTCCACCCCTGACGGTGCGTCGAACCCTCCCGGAGTCTTCTCTAACACGTCTTGCTTCGCTCGAGACACAGCCAGCTAGACCGGCTTTCCCTCACGAGGGACATACGGCCAGTGTGGGACGAATTGTTCCCGAGGGCGCGTCGCTTACCGGAACTCGCCCCCGGCAAACATCCCTTGGCCCATGCGCGAACCACCGCTCGTTGCGCCACCGCTGTAGGCGCCCCCGGTCGTCGCACCCCCGGTCGTTGCGCCGCCCGCGTAAGCGCCGCCCGTGGCGGCCCCCCCGGTCATCGCGCCCCCGGTTCTGGCTCCGCCGCCGTAGGTCGACCCGGAAGGAGCCTCGCTCGCGGGGAGTCCACCCCACGGCCCGATGCGCTCGAGCTCGGCCCACGCCGCGTCCGCCTCAGCTCGGGCAGTCTCCTCTCGCAACAAGGCTGCGTCCAAATCGGCCTGAACCTGCTCGAGTTCACGCCGAGTGTCGTCGAGCTCCGAGCGAAGGCGGTTGAATTCCGCCCGTGACGGACCGCCCTCTTCGTCGGAAGTCTCCCGAGCCATGACTTCGACCTGCTCGATGCGGGGGGCACTGGGCACGCGCTCGGCCCTCGACGACGAAGCGATCTCGTCGCCCTCGGGAGACGCCGGAGGCCCTTCGGTCACCGCCGTTTCTTCCACTTCGTCTGTGACCGCCTCGTTCGCCATGGCGTTGGCCTCCTCGGGGGAGACGGGATTTTCGAAGGCGGACTCCAGGTTCTCGGCGAGGGCTCGCTCGTCGAGACCTACCTCTGCCTCGTCAGCGGCTGCGTTGGGTGCCATTCCACGAACCGCTCCCACTTCCCCCGGAAGCACTCCTTGGACCGCGCTCGGAGTCTTGGTCGGCTCCGCCTTTGCCGGGAAGAGCTGTGGTGGTCCTGGCTGCTTCCAGTAGACGAGCGAGTCGAGCCCTCCGGGTCCCCAAATCGAAACCGCGGTGACGACGAACGCGCCCCCCAAAGCAGCGACGATGCCTACTCCCCTCATCGCACCTGCAGTCTGCCACCCGGGATTTCGGCGTGCCCGGAGGGAGCGTCAATTCGCTGACCGTGTCACCCGAACCAGACTACAGCGGTGGCCAGTTGCGCCGATTGCCTGGCCCCCTCCGAATGCGGGCCAAAACGGCTACAGCGAGAACCACTTGCGCCCGATTGCTTGGCCCCCTCCGAATGCGGGCCAAAACGGCTACGGGAGGCCACTTTTCTGCACCTGCCGCTCCTGTTTTC
>JBNKGC010000454.1:0-1452 GCA_050289625.1 Polyangiaceae bacterium
AGCTCCAACTGCGCCCACGGCGCCGACGAAAACTCCACCGGCGGTGGGCCCCTCGGCTCGAGTCCGTGGGCTCTCATGACCCGATGGATGTCGCGCCGCTCATCGAGGCGAGTGGCTCGTACGCCCTCCAGGTTCGCAGTCGAAAGGTCCACTCCGCTGGGGTCGGCGCCGCTGAGGTCGGCGCCGCTGACGTCGGCTTGTCGAACGTCGGGCCAGGGAAATTTGAAGTGAGCATTTGGATGAAGCCGGGGGGGGCCGAAGGGGCGTTGCACACCCTCTTTCCAGACGCTCTTGCTGGAGCGTCCCTCGGCCGACAGGGAGGTGCGCGAGCTCGGCTGGAGTCGGGGAGACCTCCGCAGGTGCCGACATCGCTGGGCAATTTCGTCTAGAACGGGCTGCGCACGCCGTGTACGCTCCTCGCGTCGGAACAGGATTTACAGGAGGGACGCATGAACGTCGTGCAGGGGCTGGTGCTCACGAGCATCACCGGGCAACCACTGCCGAATCTGGTAGTGGCGGCATACGATCTCGATGGCGAGCGCAGAAGCCGGTTGGCCGAGCTGGCGGCACAATACCTGCTGAAGGCGCTGCCGGCTGCCGATTGGAACGGCCTCGAGGCGCAACGCCTTGGCTCTGTGATCACGGATGCAGAAGGGCGTTTCCTGCTCGAGTTCGACGATCACGCTTTCGAGGATCCCGGCGAGCTCGGGCGACCGGATCTGGTGTTAGTCGTCCTCGCGCCGGAGCGAGCGAGCTCACCGCGTGAACCATCGACGGTACTGAGTCGCGTGTTGCACGTCTCCCCGTGCATTCGGATGGGCGCAGCCCGACGCGAAGCGTACGTCATAGCACTCGACGAACAGCGGCTGACGGAGCTCGGAGTCCCTCGAGCTCGTTCGGGCTCGAGGGACATCAGCGCTCCCGGGCTCGAGCCGCACGGTCTCATTGCAGAGCTCGAGCAGAGAGAGCTTCACCGTGTGACCCTCGCCAGGAGCGCCACGTTTCAGATGTCGTTCGACGCATCGAGGGCGACGGCACGCCAGCGCATCTCACAGGGCAGGCAGCTCGCAACACAAGTGCTCGCGACGCCGGTGCAGCGCAAGAACCGCGTTTTCGCGACGACACCGACAGAAGGCTCGCGACTCCAAGCGGAGCAGCTGCGTCTCGGCCTGAAGCGCTTCACCTCGCGCCAGACGATCCGTATGCCGCTCCGCGGCGAGGCGAGCGACCCAGGCACTTCGTTGTCGGCCGAAGACGCCGAGCGCGCGATCGAAGCGAACGGCGAGTCTCTCGATCGAACTCGCCTGCGATCGGTGCTCGACGCCTGCATGGCGCGCCGTCGCTGCCGCGCGCTACGCCACAGCGACGGCACGGAGCCTGTTCCGCCTGACGCTCCCAGCCCGCCCGACCCGGCCGCTGCCGCGGGGGAGGACTCCCGCGCGTTCGTCGCTT
>JBNKGC010000455.1:0-1438 GCA_050289625.1 Polyangiaceae bacterium
AGCGCAGCGGGAACGTGGGGTGAGGAGTCGCGGCTTTGCCGCGACGACGAGGGGGGCGGGTCCGCCCCCCTGCTAACAACGACTGGCACTAGAGGCGGAGCCGGGTGTGGTATCAACCAAGCGATGGATCGGTACCACCCCCTCTGGCGCGCGCTCTGCGTAGCGGGCATCTCGACGGCACTCGCAGGATGCCGTCCGTCCGGTGCGGTTCGTGCGGCCCTTCACGAGGATCTGCCGACGCTCCGCGAGACGATCGCCGCCGAGCATGCTCAGGGCAAACTCGACGAAGCGCGCACCCGTTCGATCGCCGAAGCCGTGCTCGAGCGTGAGGTCTACAGCGCCCGAGGAGCGGCGGGCACCGAGCGCGTGAGTTCGCTTCGTAGCTGCGCGCGTCCGCTCTACGACATCCTCCAAACGCGAGCCGAGACGCCTGACGACGTCGGCGCCGAAGCCGCCATGGTCCTGTACGAGAACAACCGGCTTCGGGAGTCGCCACGGGAAAGCTACACGCGGTCGGACAGCGGCGCTTGGCGCGCCGTTGCGGCACGCGACAGTGCAGGACCCCGGGAAGCCGGTCAGCGCATCGCCTTTTTCGAGGACCCGGACGAGCGGGTGCGGCGCGCCGCCTTGCGTGCTGCCGCAGTGGCCGGCGATCCCGGCGATCTCGATGCACTTCTCGAGACCGCGCGCCTCGATCCCGATCCCGTGAGCCGAAGCCTGGCCATCGGGGCCATCGGATCGATTGGTGGAGAGCACGCGGTCCTCAGCTTGAAGGATCGGTGGGAGCGCTCGGAGGAACCCGGACGCATCGCCATCGTGAGCGCGTGGGCGAGGCCAGCCTCCCTTCGTGCAGGAGGAAAGCGAGAACTCCTGCGCCTGGTGGAAACCGGTCAGGGATTTCCTGCGTTGCACGCGGCGCAAAAGCTGTCGCAGTCAGGTGACGAGAGCGCTGAAATTGGCACCCAGGCGCTGTTTCGTACGGTCCAAAGCGGAACTCGCGAAGAAAAGCGCCTCGCGATTCGCCTGCTTCCCGCGGACCACACCGAAACCCCCAAGATCCTGGTGGGAGCAACCAAGGATGACGATCCGGAAGTCCGCCTGATGGCCCAAGCCCGCCTGCTCGGCGATCCAAAGCATTCGCAGGCAGCGCAGAAAGACCTTCGCAAGATCGCTCAAGGCAAGGACTCACGAGCGCTTCAAGCGCGAGCAGCACTGGCGGCCGCAGGCGACGAGACGATCGCTCCCCTTCTGCTCGAACAACTCGAAGACAAGAGCTCCAGCCGTCGCAGAAGTGCGGCGATCGGCCTGTTGCGGCTCGGCCGCTCGAGTGATGCGGCCACGATTCTCGCTGATCCGAGCCCGTCGGTGCGAACGGACCTCGCCTGCCAGATGGTCGCTCGCTAGTGTTTGTAGGGGGGCGGACCCGCCCCCCTCGTCG
>JBNKGC010000456.1:0-1379 GCA_050289625.1 Polyangiaceae bacterium
GCGGCAAGCCGCCGGGCAAAAATGGTCACCGCTGCCGAGGACACTGAACGCGGGAGGCTACTCTCCGCCTCGGCGAGCAACAAGCCTGCCTCGAGACCGAGCAGAGGCCACGAAAGGGGGATGTAGCCCTCGAACGGCCAGCATCGGAGCGTCAGGCGAACGGGCGGACGTGAAAAGCCCGCATCCTGCGCTATAGGGCCGGTTCATGCGAATTCTGGGCATCGAAACGTCCTGCGACGAGACGGCGGCCGCCATCGTGGAGGGGGATCGCGTCCTCAGCGACGTGGTCCACAGTCAGGTCAAGATCCACGCGGAGTACGGAGGCGTGGTGCCCGAGCTCGCCTCGCGCGACCACCTCCGCAATGCCCGTCCCGTGGTCGATGCGGCTCTGGAGCGCGCCGGCCTGGCTCTTCACGACGTCGATGCGATTGCGGTCACCTGTCGGCCGGGACTTTCCGGGGCCCTTCTGGTCGGCATTCAGGTCGCTCAGGCCCTGGCTTGGTCGGCACGGAAGCCCCTACTGGGAGTCGACCACCTTCTGGGCCACCTGCTCGCCGTCTACCTCCGGTTTCCTGACGCGGCGTCCACCGCCAAACCACCTCCACCACCGCCCGCCTTTCCGTTCATTGGTGTCCTGGCATCGGGAGGCCACACGGCGCTGTACCGAGTTGACGGTCGCTTCGCAGAAGACGTGCACGAGCTCGGAGCCACGCGCGACGATGCCGCGGGCGAAGCCTACGACAAGGTCGCCAAGCTCCTCGGCCTCGGGTATCCGGGAGGCCCCATCATCGACAAGCTCGCCAAGGAAGGTGACCCCGGTGGGGTGGATCTCGCGGCACCGATGAACCGTCGCGACTCCCTCGAGTTCAGCTTTTCGGGCCTCAAGACCAACGTGGCGCGCTGGGTGAGCGACAACGGTCATCCCGGAAACGACCAGGCTCTGCGAGATCTGTGCGCCACCTTCCAGCGACGTGTGGTCGATACACTGATCGGCAAGGCCATTGCCGCTGCCGAACAGGAAAGCATCCGCACTCTGGTCCTGGCGGGTGGCGTTGCGGCCAACAGTGAGCTCCGCGCCCGGGGCAGTGAACTCTCGAAGGAACACGGTCTGGAGTTGGTCGTGCCGCCCTTCCGGGCCTGCACGGACAACGCTGCCATGATCGCGTACGCAGCATCGGCGCGCGCCGAGCGCGGAGACGACGACGCCGGCCGCATCACCATGAGCCCCCACACCAGCCTTCCTCAGGTAACCCGGAAAGGCGGCGGCAAGCGCTGAGCCTTTTGGCCCTCACGCGATGCGAGCCAAAACGGCGGAGGGCAATCCAAGCGCGCACATCAGCCGCCGGCGTCGAGCGAGCTCGTCAGGAAACGAGAGCGAC
>JBNKGC010000457.1:0-1367 GCA_050289625.1 Polyangiaceae bacterium
GGGCGACGACACCGTCTCCGGCGGTTCCTCGGCCATCGGCTCGACCTCGGCCTATGCCGACCAGGCCAACACCTCCAGCGGTGGTGCTACCGCGGGCAACGACACCATCGCGGCGGGCGACGGCGCCAACGTGGTGGCGGGCGACGCCCAGGCGATCTCCAGCGCCGGCACGGCCTCGGCCTACGGCGACAATACCGCCAGCGACGGCAGCTTTGCCGGCAACGACAACATCACCGTGGGGGATGGCGACGACACCGTCTCCGGCGGTGCGCAGGCGATCGGCGCGGCGTCGGCCTATGCCGACCAGGCCAACAGCTCCAGCAGTGTTGCTTCCGCGGGCAACGACTCCATCACGGCGGGCGAAGGCGCCAACGTGGTGGCGGGCGACGCCCAGGCGATCTCCAGCGCCGGCACGGCCTCGGCCTACGGCGACAACGACTCGAGCGGCGGCAGCAACGCCGGCAACGACACGGTGACCGCGGGCGCGGGCAGCGACACGATCTCGGGCGGTGCCCAGGCGATCGCGGCCACCTCGGCCTACGCCAGCCAGCACAACGACGCCACCGACGGTTCGCGCGCCGGTAACGACAGCATCACGGCCGGTGACGGCGACAACGTGGTGGCGGGCGACGCCCAGGCGATCTCCGATGACACGGCCGAGGCGCATTCCGACAACGAGACCACCAACGGTGGCCAGGCCGGCAACGACACGATCACGGCCGGCGGCGACAACAACCGCGTGGCGGGCGACGCCCAGGCGATCGGGGCCACGGCCTCGGCCTACGGCGACAACGACGCCAGCGGCGGCAGCGCTGCCGGCAACGACAGCATCACCGTGGGCGGGGGCGACGACACCGTCTCCGGCGGTGCCTCGGCCATCGGCTCGGCGTCGGCCTATGCCGACCAGGCCAACAGCTCCAGCGGCAGCTCTGCCGCGGGCAACGACACCATCGCGGTGGGCGATGGCGCCAACGTGGTGGCGGGCGACGCCCAGGCCATCTCCAGCGCCGGAACGGCTACGGCCTACGGCGACAACGAGTCGAGCGGCGGCAGCAATGCCGGCAACGACACGGTGACCGCGGGCACGGGCAGCGACACGATCTCGGGCGGTGCCCAGGCGATCGGGGCCACCTCGGCCTACGCCAGCCAGGACAACGACGCCACCGACGGTTCGCGGGCCGGTAACGACAGCATCACGGCCGGTAGCGGCGACAACGTCGCGGCGGGCGACGCCCAGGCGATCTCCGATGCCACGGCCGAGGCGCATTCCGACAACGACAGCAGCAGCAGTGGCCGGGCCGGCAACGACACCATCACGGCCGGCGGCGACAACAACACCATCGCGGGCGACGCCCAGGCGATCGGGG
>JBNKGC010000458.1:0-1364 GCA_050289625.1 Polyangiaceae bacterium
GTCCAGAGCGATCAGGCAAGTGCCGCGACCTGCTGCTAGTGCGGTGGAGGCGTCCTGCTGGGGCGTGAAGGAGGTTCTGTTGGGAGCCCTATAGTACGCCGGTGTAGCGAGCAAGGCGCGCTGCGGCGGACGCGCCGACTGCTGCTGCGGAGGACGCATCCCTGGCCACATCGAGATGGTGCCGGTCCAGGGATTGTAGAAGGAGGGCCACGTCGGGGCGCCTCTGTTGTTGTTGCCGCTGTTGTTGCCGGAGCCACCGGAGCCGTTGTTCTTGCCTTTCCCCTTGCCCTTTCCCTTGCCTTTGCCGCCGTTGTTGGTGTTGGGGGCAGGAGGGGGAGGGGCCGCCGGAGGACATGGCGGTTCCTGTGGAGGCGGGCGTGGAGGCAACTGCTGCTGCGGAGGGCGCCCTCCTCCTGAGGGTGCGGAGTAGAACGTGGAGGGCTGTCCCTGGGCCGCCGAGTTGTCCAGCTCGATCTTTTCGAGTTTGAGGTCGTTGCAGATGGTGTGGAAGGAGGGGAACGGCTGCGACTGCTTGATGAAGATCTTCATGTGATCGAACCTCTTGTTCAGGCCCTTTAGAAGGTTAAGAACGAGGTGACAATCGGTAATGGTCTCACCCAAGACACGAAGGTCATCGTCCATGCCCTTCATCCGACGACAATTGTCGCTAATGTTGAGGTCTCCTTACTTGAAGGCGTAGAACCTGGCGTCGAGTTGTAGAACACGTGACTCGCTGTTGCCGAGGAATTGAGCCTCGATCACGTGCCACGCCTGGCGTGCGGTCTCCGTCGGCTCCCAAACGATCTCGTGGAGCTCAGGGGAGAGGGTGCCAAGGATCCATGTCACCACGATGCTGTCCAGTCTAGCCCAATAGACGGACGGATCAACAACGTCAGAGAGGACGTGGTCGTCAAGGGCGTAGCGACGAAGCGTGAGAAGCACGAGGTCGCGCCACCGCTTGTAGTCGGGCGACGATGGTTCCAGGACGATCGTGACCACCGATCGTATATTCTGGAGACCGGCAGCCTGCGCGTGCAGGTGCGCGGTGAGGGCGGCGTCGGGGTTGGAGCCGGCGTCTACGGAGCGATCATCGTCGTCGTCCTGGGGAATCGTGATCCCTTGGGCAGCGGCGAGCTGCTGTTCCAGGTGACAGGCGATGGTCTTCTCCTTTTCCCAAGCGAGGGCGGCGGCACGTTCGCGCGCCCGTGCCTCATCCAGGGTCTTGCGTGCGGCAGCCACGGCGGCGATGAGAGCCTCCTGCTCTCGGTGCGCGGTAGCGGCGGCAGCCTGAGCCGCGGCCGCGGCGTCGTCCTCCTTTCTCTTCGCGGCGGCGGCGGCAGCAGCGGCGACGGCGGCCTGTTGCT
>JBNKGC010000459.1:0-1358 GCA_050289625.1 Polyangiaceae bacterium
CGGCTGCTGCCGCCGAGGAGGTTCAGGGCGCGTTCCGTTTCGGCTTGACCGGAACGGTGTTCAGCACAGAGTCGATCACGGTCGAAGTCGACGACGACGAACTCGAATTTTCGAGCGGCACGTTCGGTCTGCTCGGTTCAGGCTTTGGAACGAGCTTTGGATTTGCGGCGACCGACAGCGTGGCTTTCGGTGTGAACCTCAGCTTTGCGAACAGCACCGTGCGGGTGGAAGACCTCGACGTCGAGAGCAAAGCGAAGCAGGTATCGTTCCTACCGTTCTTGGAAGTCATGATGGGCGAGGGGACGGTTCGGCCCTACGCCATCGCCATGGCCGGATACCAGTCGCGGATCGAAACTGCGGGCGACCTCGAGAATGAAACGACGAGCTTTGCCTACGGCTTGGGATTCGGCGGGCACATCTTCGCCAGCCCCACGGTCTCCATCGACCCCCAGGTGACGCTCTTGGGTCTCAGCGCTTCCGGTGAGGGATATGGCGTAGACATCGAAGGCAGCGGGGTGCAGCTGATCGGAACTCTCGGCCTGACCGGGTGGTTCGGGGCGAAACCTGCGCCCGCTTTACCCGAGGCAGGAAGCGAGGGCTCGGTGACCAGCACACCAGCTGACTCGGGACAGTTTCCTCCTTCGAACCCGCCTCCGCGACCGCGCTTGACCTCGGGAGAGGCTCGGACCGACGCGGACGGAAAAGTCATGTTGGAGCTCACCCTCGAGACTTTGTCGGTGCGTATCGTGGGTGACCCCGCGCTCGACGGGGACTCCTCGAAGGTGCTGGTTCGTCTGCCTAGCGACGTGACCGGATGTGACGACGTCGTCTTTTCACTGGGTGGCGAGAGTCTCCCGGTGAAGAAGTTCTCGCTCATCCAAGAAGGGCCGGGTGCTGGCAATCTGATCGCGACGGTCGACACAGCGACCCTGATTCGTGTGGCAAAGCACCGTGGTGAGCGGACCTTCGAGCCGTGCAGCGAAGCCAACGAAGTTTCGGAGGCGAACCGTCGAGCGATCCTCCGGTACCTCAAGCGCTTCCGCGTCGAGGCGAGAAAGCACGGAACGTGGAACCCCCGCGTCAGCTCCGGCGATTCCAACTCCGAAGTACGAGAAGGATCGGAACGCGGGGCATCCGAAGGGAGCGCCGTAGAAAACGGCGCCCCTGAAGAACAGGCCCCGGAGGAGTCGGTCGGCGACGAAGCGCCCGAGGAGCCGTGATCGATCGCTACGGCATGCACATGCTAGCTTCGACCGGTTATGCACGTCGAGCGTGAGGCTCGTAATGGCGCTCCAGGCGCGCCAAAGGCCCCCACAGAGAGAACGGTCGAGCGCGACGCGAAGCCCTACTCCGATCGG
>JBNKGC010000460.1:0-1326 GCA_050289625.1 Polyangiaceae bacterium
GGCCCTGCCCGATCTGGGGTGTCGACGCTCCGCCCGAGCGGCCCAGCCGCGACGGGCCTCTTCGGCTGGGCGCCTGCCATGCCTTTCGAGTCGGGGTCGGCCCCGATTCGTAACACCGAGGTTTCCTTCGCGGCTCGGGTGCGCGAGCCGCCCCTGAACGAACGAGCGGCGTTTCAAGTTTCGGGAGCACCCGGGGCTTCTCGCGGTCGTGGGTGCGCGCCGAATCGGGTACCGCGTCGCGGCGCCCTGCGCTACCGTGCACGACCATGCCGATGCAGGGCCTGATCGACGCACAGCTCGCAACGCGGCGGCTTTCGGTGCGGACCGCAGATGTCGTTTACGTGAAGAGCGTGTTCGAAGCGAACGAGGGCATCGGTACTTTGTTTGGCGAGCATGGGGGGGAATTGATCGTCGCGACGCCACGTTCTCAAGAGGCACGGCTCGATCGGCTGCTCGAAGATCTGCGAGCTGAGATTGGTGCTGTGGTGGGCGCGGTGGCAAGTTGGGAGACCCCTCCTCGTGAGTTCGAGCGGTAGCGACGGCGGCGACCCTCCGCGCGTGGCGAAGGCCAAGGGGCTGACACCAGCGCAGATGGTGGCCCAGTCCGGAGATCCGCGCGCCGTTCGCGTGTGGCGCGAGTGGCTCGGTGCGATGGCTTCGAACGCCGAGGCCGCGCTGGCGGCCGCCATCGCCTACCGCGACCTCGAGCCCGAGGGGCGAGAGCGGTGGCTGGCCTCTCTCGAAGCGGACGCGCCGAACGTCGAGGTTCCTCGGGTGGCCCTCTACGCTCCTTTGCTCGCTGTCGAGGACGACCCGGCGCGTCGGCAGAGACTGATGCGGGCCATGGAGGAGGGCGAGGAAGGCGCGCCGGCGAGGGCGCGCCACCACGCGCTCAGCGGCACTGACCGAGCGGGGGCTCGCGTCGCGGTCGTCGTGATCCCCCTGTATCTCGATTTCGTTCAGGTTTTGGCCTGCGCTTTTTCCGAAGAGCGCTTCCTGTGGGTCCGTCATGACCCCATCGTGGAGCGCTGCCGGGCGCCTCAGCCGGGAGAGTCGGTTCAGGGAGTACGCCTCGAGGCCACTCCCTTGAAGTCTGCGCTCGACGCGCTCGCGTCCGCCGTGCTGGCGCACCGGCGGACGGGGGAGCGGCTTCCGGAGGCCCTGGGCGTCCTCGCTGAGCTCCTCGGACCAGGTCCCGAGCCAGCCACCCCGTGAGTGATTGCCACGGAGGTTCTTCACCGCTCCTAGCTCGATCCCGGCGCGAAATGGCGCTTCGAGCGTCGCGCACCCGCAAGGGGTGAGGGCGCGCGACGCTCGGGGTAGGGG
>JBNKGC010000461.1:0-1320 GCA_050289625.1 Polyangiaceae bacterium
GTCGCACCGGCTCTCGTCGTAGCCGCCACTTCGACTCCTGCGGCATGGGCCAACGATGGCCCCGCGCCCGGGACGACGGCAGTCGACGGGGAGGCGGAAGGGGAGGGCACCGAGGAGGCGGAGGGCGCTGCCGAAGCGGACGAGCGTGCCGCGGCCCTCCGCGAGCTACGCACGGCCGCTCTGCGGAGGTTGGACGACGACGCAGCCCGGGCGCGCTTCGAAGCGATGAGTGATGAAGCTCTGACCACCTTGATGAACACCGAGGAGGTAGCCAATCGCTCGCCGGAAGAAGCGCAGATCGTCGAGGCCATCGGGCAAGAGATCCTCGAACGCGAGTTCCACTACCAAACGGGCGACATCACCATTGGTGATGGGCTCGCGACCCTGCACCTCGGCGAGGAGTTTCGATACCTGAGTGACGAAGATGCGCAGAAGCTCCTGGTGAACGGTTGGGGGAACCCACCCGGATCGCAGACCCTGGGCATGATCATTCCGAAGGACACGAGCCCTCTGCACCAGAAGCACGGCTGGGGTGTCGTGCTCACCTATTCCGAGGATGGATACGTCGAGGACGACGATGCCGAGGACATCGACTACGACGACCTTCTCGAGGAAATGAAAGAAGATACGGCAGCATCGAACGAGCAGCGCAAGGCTGCCGGATACGGGTCCATCGAGCTCCTGGGTTGGGCAGCCGCGCCCCGCTACGAAGCGGAAACGCATCGGCTCTACTGGGCCAAGGAGCTCCGCTTCGACGAGGCCGACGAACATACCTTGAACTACGCGATTCGCGTGCTGGGTCGCCGTGGCGTCTTGGAGCTCAACGCGGTTGCGGTGATGTCCCAGTTCGATGTCGTGAGCAAGGAGATGGAGCGAGTTCTGCCGAAGGCCGAATTCGAGACGGGCCACCGGTACGCGGACTTCAACCCGGATATGGACGAGGTAGCGGCTTATGGGCTGGGTGGTCTCATTGCGGGGAAGGTGTTGGCGAAGGCGGGCATCTTCGCGGGCCTCTTCAAGGTCCTACTCGCTCTCAAGAAGTTCTTGATCATCGGCGTCATCGGGGTCGGCGGGTTCCTTGCGAAGCTCTTCAAGGGCAAGCAAGCGGAGTGAGCTCGGTCACGGAGCCGCAACCAGCCACGTGCTGATCGGTGAGGACCGCATCAGCCGATTCGACGCGGGTGCGCTTGAAATCGCGGTCCGGGGGGTGGACCGAAGGCTCTTGACCTGGATCCGAGCTCGAGCGCCGGCGGCCTTGATCGCGCGGCGAGCGGTGCTCCGCGTCTTGGAAGTGCCGCGGCCAACCCTCACTTTCGTGGG
>JBNKGC010000462.1:0-1317 GCA_050289625.1 Polyangiaceae bacterium
AGACGAAGACGCTGGCCCGCCGCCTCCGGTGGACTGCGTGATCGACGCCGACTGCACCGACTCGGACGCCTGCTCCGTCGGTTCTTGTTTGGAGGGCAAGTGCTCTTACGAACCCGTCGAGCGCGGAGCGCCTTGCGGCAGTGACTCGGATACCGAGTGCACGCGGCCGGACGTCTGCAATGGTGCGGGCCGCTGCTTGCGGCGCAACATCGCCGCGGGTACCCCCTGCGGGGACCGAACGAACACGGAGTGCAACCCCATGGACACCTGCAATGGTCTGGGGCAGTGCTCAGCCAACATCGCTCCGGAAGGTGCGTCGTGTGGCGACGATTCGGACAACGGCATTTGTGACGGTCCCGACAGCTGCGATGGCGCGGGCACCTGTCTCGACAACGTCGCTGAGCTCGACACGCCGTGCGGTGGAGCAGAAGAAGTCGTCACGACCTGTGACGGCGCCGATACCTGCGACGGTGAGGGCGTGTGTTTGGACAACTACACCCTCGAAGGCGTTTCCTGCGGTGACACCACGAACTACGGCGTTTGCGACGGTCCCGATAGCTGCGACGGTGAGGGTAGCTGCAGCCCCAATTTCGCGTCTTCCGAAACGCGCTGCGGCGCCGAGGAAAGCAAGGAGGAGCCCGAGTGTGACCCTTGGGATCTGTGCGATGGCTTGGGTACGTGTGAAGCGCTGGTCGCCGACGACGGAGACTCGTGTGGTGATAGCTCGGACTACGGCGAATGTGACGCTCCGGATACGTGCCTGAGTGGCGCTTGCGAATCGAACATCGCCGAAGAGGGCGCGTCGTGCGGTGATGATACGGACTACGGCATCTGCGACGCTCCGGACACCTGCGACGGCATTGGCGGTGAAGGCAGCTGCCAGCAGAACTGGGCGGAAGACGAGACCGAGTGTGAAGGTGACGGCACTTGCGAAGAGGGCGAGTGCGTTGGCTCCATTTGCGATGTTTACGAGCCGGCGGAAGATGACCTGACTTTCTCCAGGTCGACGACGTTCAATGTGCCCTTCAGCTTCTCGGGCGCAACGAACGACCTCGACCTCAGCTGTGGTTGCGAAACGGCTCCCGAGTACATCTTCACGTTCGTGGCGCCGATCACGAGCTGGTACCTCTTCGCCACCCAGAACCCACGTGTCATCGGCTTGCTCGACGGCACTTGCGGGGGCGAGGAAGTGGCCTGCCAAGAAGGCGAAGGCGTGACTGCTCTGGTCTACCGGCAACTCGATGCTGGCGAGGCCGTCACCGTCGTGGTGGAGAATCCGTCGAATTGCAGCACCCCCGACACGGACAACATCGCCTA
>JBNKGC010000463.1:0-1302 GCA_050289625.1 Polyangiaceae bacterium
GCCGTGTCGAGAGCGTCCCCGAGGTGCGAACGGATGCCGCCCGCACCAGCATCACTAGCGTTCCCCACTCGCCGGCGGCCCCAACGATGCGATGATGCGGTTCTTCCAGTCCTGCGCCCAACCCTCGCGCCCCGCCCCATGATGCCACCCCGTACGAAAGAGCCGATCGGCGGGCACTTCGGCGACGACCGCGACGGCAGAGGCCATCGCTGTGAGCGCCGTTCCACCACCCCCGCTCGAGTGCTCCAGTAGGCCTCGCGCTAGGATCTGAATCACGAGCTCCAACGCGTCGACGGGCCTCAGCTTGGGTTCGAGCGACCGGCTCGCCGACACCAGATGTTCACCAGGTACGCTACCTCTCCCTTCCGAAGTGAAGTGAGCTCGGGCGCCTCCGTCGTCAGTTCTGCCAGCGCAGCGGCAAACAGCCAACTCCCGGCAGCGACCACCGCGAGCCCATCGCCGGCGGGCTGCAGTCGATCGACCAAAGCCCCCTTCGACTCTGGGAGCGCCTGAGCCCTCCCTCTGCGCCCCCGGCGCGTCGTGCAACTCTCGAAAGTAGGCCTGGCTGATCGGGTCTCGTGCGGAACCGTAATTGATACCTGCCGTCGCCAGGCGCAGAAAGGCCCGCGCATCGTGCAACGCCACGTACCCCTCTCTTCATCGACGCTCGTCACGTTCCCCGCGCGCGGCTTCCTCCAACTCGTCAAGCGCATCGAACAACTCCTCGATGTCCTCATGCGCGTCGAGCACCTCGTGGGAGACACGTTCGCAGTGTTCGAGGATCGCCCTCAGCTCCGTCGTGTGCCGGGTGTCCAGCGACACGAGAGACGACCAGGCGGTGTCCCAGTGCCGCTCGGAGCGAGCCAGGATCCGGAACTCGTGCCACTGCTCCTGCGAGAACCCATCGAGCCGCTTGTCCAGCTCATCGGCGTCTTCCTCCACCAGGTCGGACGCCAGCCGTTCGAGTCTGTCGTCGTTCAAGACCACGACCAGCTTGCTGTAACCCAGCAGCACCATCTCGAACGGCAAGCTCACCAGCCGCTCCGCCATCGCCTCGTCGCCAGCTTCAGCGATCACTTCGAGCCACAGCGCAAAGCGCCCGGCACTCAATCCCTCCTGCTCGTCTCCGGCGTCCGCTTCCCATACGTCCTCGTCGAACTGCCTCGCCAACTGCGTGCTGCTCGCTAACGCCACGATCTCACCAGCGTCCTCGAGCCCTACCTCCCGGACCAACGCCGCCAATCGCGACGGCGCCAAACTCCGAACCCGTTGCAGCAAGTCTGGATGCTCCAGCACCCGGTC
>JBNKGC010000464.1:0-1181 GCA_050289625.1 Polyangiaceae bacterium
TCATCATCCCTCGTCCCCCTCTGAACCTCGGGACGTTAGAGGTTTCTCTAGCCCGGCGTAAAGGGTTAGTTCCCGGAGGCGCCGTCGAGCGTCCCGGAGGCGCCCGACGCCGCGCCTCGCCCGCGTCGCCGGGTCACATCGGCTTCTTGCCGGGCTCGGGCTTTTTGCCGGGCTCGCTCGCCCAGCGCGCCTGAGTAGCTCACTCCGCCAGGTCGCGTCATCGCCTCGACGTCGGTCTTCAGCATTCGAACCGGGCCCCGCGATTGCGGGCTCAGCAAATCATTTGAGGGACACCACCCGATGTCGCATCTATTTGAACCGTGAGCCGAGTTTTTCTGAATGGAAATGGGTCGACCAAGCATCACTTGGCTGGCGCTCGGAGGCGGCGACCGCGCCTCGTCGATCGGGAATCCTCTGCGCACGCTTCGCTCCCTGCATTCCCTGCGCCTCCGGCTTCCGCGTGGAATCAATCGTCGATGGCGTCGAACACCCCTCGCTCTACACGTCCGCCACGGATCACGGGGGCAACCAAGGCGCGGACTACGTTCTGCCCAACATCACCAGCTTTTGGTTTGGGTGGTGGCAGTACCAGGCCGACCCCACCCCGTTCGACGTCTGGATCGACGAGGTCGCCCTCGACGACGAGCGCATCGGCTGCACACGGTGAGGCCGTGGGCGAAGGTTCGCGAGCACGGAGCTCGGACAATTGCTCGGCCGGGGCGCACGCGGCCCGAAACCATCTGGGTGCAGATCCTAGATCGCACTACGCCGCCGCGGAGTGTTGTTGACGGTTTCGAGATGCGGATAGAGCCATCCGACGTGAGCAACGCTGCCCATCCCCGGTCCCCCTTCCAGGTAGACGAGCGGATCTTGCTCCGGGCTTGGGTGCTCCGAAAACACGCGCGTGACGGCCAGCTGGAGAGTTTCCTCGGAGTTGGGTGCGATGGGTGCCAAAACGATTCCGCATTGGGTGATTCTGTCCTCGACTTCGAACTCACACGGTTGCTCGAAGAACTCCTCGCCAGGGATCGGGATGCGATGATGCGGGACGCCCTCCGCATCAGTGGGGCGCCTCGGTCGATCGTCGCCTTCACTCCGAGTCGCTTCCTCGGCGCCGCACGAAAGAAGGAAGCTCGCGAGAGCGGGTGCGAGAGTCACTCGGACGTCCCGCCAACGGTCAG
>JBNKGC010000465.1:0-1145 GCA_050289625.1 Polyangiaceae bacterium
GAATTAAATTTTCAAACGGAAAATTCCGTGGACCAAGTCCACGGTGCGGTGGACCGCGGACAGAGGGTGCGACGGCGCCTCGCCGGCATGCGGCGCGCGGGAGCTGGAGCTCACCGGTGCTCGCCGACGATGGAGGGGGAGGACGAGCCGATCGAGGCGGTGCTAGGGAGGTGCTCACCGGCGACGGAGGGGTGGTGGAGAGGCGGTGCACCGGAGGCAATGAACGGTGGCGGCTTGAGCTCGTCGCGAGGGCGAAGGAGGGCGCGAAAAAGCTCGTGAGGGAGGGGATGAGGTGCGGTGAGTGCCGGGGGTCTCATCGCCCTTTTATAGGGGCCGGGGGAGCGCCGAAGAGGGTGGCCGGGGGGGAGCAATGACGGCGTTAATGGCGTTAACGCCATTGAAGGCGGGGGCGAGGTTAAGAGGGGGGATTAAGGAGGGGGAAATGATGGTGGGGTGGTAAAAGCTCGGGCGGCATCCGAGGTAGGGCTGGGCGGCACGGGGAGCGGCGGGAGGTGGTGGTGGCACGGTACTGAACACTCTCCCGGCCAACTCGAGTGGGGCTTTACGGACAATCCGATCCACATCCACCTAGCCTCTGTGTATACTAATCACATATGGTGCTTCCGTAGCCACAGTTCTTGCACCTTGAGCAAGGGAGCCATAGTGTATTCGACTACACGAGGCAGTTCAACACCCTGGCTCAATATGTAACCTAGCATGTTGACACAGATGAAAAGAAGGCCAACATGTACTGTGCAGGGCTCACCATCCACCTGCAAGAGCGCCGAGTGCATCTCTCTAGCCTGTCATATAACGAGTTGGCAAGTGCAGCCATTGACCAAGAGAGGATGATGAAGGCCGTTGCAAAGGCTGATGAGAAAAAGAGGAAGAGGATGATGCCTGGATCCGCGGGCAGTGGTAGTTATAGCGGTGTTCCTCCGAAGTACCACATGGTGTATACCCACCTAGGAGTCAGCTGCGTCGACCACAACAATAGTAGAATTGGGGCCATCGCCCACAATTCCAACCACGGCAATTCCAGCAGCAGCAATAGCCGCAGCAGCAGCAACAACAGCAGTTCAATAGTGCCCCTACTCTACCACTGCAGCAGGCTGCCATCAAGCCACCACAGCAGTTTCCTGCCA
>JBNKGC010000466.1:0-1041 GCA_050289625.1 Polyangiaceae bacterium
GCGCGCGCATCGGGGGCGCCACGCGCGCTGCCGTCGTCCAACTCAAAGCTGAAGACGAAGAGCAAACCCTACGATTTACGCTGTAACAGCGTTCGTAGCGAAAGTTTGCCCGAAAACTGAACTCTGCGATCGCCCCGCTCAGCCGCGCCGCCCCTGAGCGGGACGGCCTCCCTGGTCCTCTGGGATCGACGTGGACCGCGCGTTCATAGCGCAGGGCGAGCCAGGGTCAGCTCCGCTGACGCTCGGGGAACCATCCGTGGAGTGAAACCGAAGAAGAAACCGGCCACCAACCAACCCAGCGCCGGCGAGGGTCGCACGACGAGGAGCACGGCGAACGCGAGCTCGACAACGCCCGTCGCGTAGACGATCGCATGCGGGGCCGGCAACAACGGCGGGACCATCGCGGCGAGCTCGTCGGTCGAGAAGAAGTGGGCGGACGCGGTCAGGAGGAGCATGACCGCGAGCGCCACACGGCTCGGAAGAGTGCGGTCGGGGCGACCTCGCAGAACCAGGCGCGCGAAGAGGTAGGTCACAATCAGAGCGATCTGGGGAGCCATCGGGTACCTCCAGGGGCTCACCTGGTTCTGTAGCCACCTCATCGATGGCGCTTGAACGGACTGGCTGCCAAGTTCGCTCAGGCCCGCGCGCTGCGCCGCTGAAGCACAGACGGTGTCAGGCCGAACATGCGCTTGAACGTGCGACTCAAGTGTGCCGCATCGGCGAAGCCGGCCTCCACTGCCGCCGACGAGAGCGGCGCGCCGGAGACGATCGCGCCCGCCGCGCGCTGTACACGAAGCCAACTCAGATAAGGCCGGAGCGGGAGCCCAGTGGACTCCGTGAAGACGTGCACCAAGCGGGAGGGCGAGAGCTCCACGCGCGCGGCGAGCGACTCGAGCGAGGTGTCGGCATCGGGCTGGAGCTCGCGCAGCTGTCGCAACAGGCGGCTCACCTTGGGGTGCATGTTCGCGGCGCGGCTTCGGGTTCCCCCGGCGCTGCGATAACGACGCCAACGAGACCATCGTCGTCGACATCGGCGCAACG
>JBNKGC010000467.1:0-1030 GCA_050289625.1 Polyangiaceae bacterium
GCCCAAACCTCGCGCCCCCTACTTCCGAAGGAAGAGGTTCAGGAGCAACGTTGCCACCACGCTGAGCACGATGCACGTGACGATGGGGAAGGAGAAACTGCCTTTCTCACCCTTGATGTGGATGTCCCCCGGGAGGCGTCCCAAGTGGAGGCCGAGCTTGTCAGCGCCGATGAACAGCAGGCCGACGAAAGCGATGCCCACTCCGATGAACAGCAGCAGTTTGCCGATGGAGATGCCGCCGGGAAGCATGTTGGAAGCCTAGCACCGAGCGGAGGCCGATTTCGAACCGGCGCGATTTCACTAGACCGGTGCGGATGAGATGAGATGAGAGGCGAGGAAGCGCCCCCCACCGCAGGGGCACGCCCGGGACCCAGTTCCGCCCGACCACGACGGCTGTGGGCCGAACACGCCGCTCCGTCCCCGCGTTCGGCCCTCGACACAAAGCCCACACGACGCACCATTCATTTCCGCGGATATACAAAGAGCGACCACCGAACTCGGTCGAGCCGCAACGGTGCTACGCTGTGTCACTCGGACTGGGTGAAGCCCGCAGGTGACTCTTCGGGATGCCGCTCCGTGCGGAAGGGATCATGATGAGACTCTCGTCATTCTTTCAGTTGGTGTGCGTCGCGGTCTTCGGCTTTGCCACCTTGGCGTGCGACGACGGCAGTTGTGACACCGGCGACCGCGTCTACGAGAATGGTCAAGCCTGGCTGTGCTCGGACGGCTGCAACTCGTGCAAATGCAATGACGGCGTCGTGACCAGCACCTTAGCCGGGTGCCTCGCCCAGCCGGGACCTGCGGCAGGCAAGCTGTTCTGCCATGAAGGTGGCGAGTCTCATCGACACGGCGAGACGTGGGTGTGCACCACCGGGTGCAACTGCAGCTGCGATGATGGCACCACCGTGCTCGACCCGGACGGATGCTGAACGCGGGCTGGCTCGCCCCTTTCTCTCTGACTGCAAAACTCCGCTCGAAACGGTTTTTGATGCAATCTGGGGGGCTCGAGCGACTGAGCTCCTCGTATGGA
>JBNKGC010000468.1:0-1006 GCA_050289625.1 Polyangiaceae bacterium
TGGTGTTCGCCTTCGTCGCGTTTCCCTTCGACGATGCCGCCCGTCTCTACATCCGTCGATGTGCCCGACCCGCGTCCCGGTTCCTCCGGAATTCAAGGGCTAGGTAGTTTCGCCGTCGCGAGCGCCCAACGGGAGGACGCGCACCCTCGATTTCGCCTTGTCGATCGTAACGAGGGCGCCTTGGTCCAGCGCTTCGGCTCGCAGATGGAGAACCCTGACGACGTCTGCGCCGACAACCTCCGGGAGCGGCGCGCCGACACGAACCTGGACGACGCTGGGTCCGGCAGCGTTCGTGAGAGCGAGGAGCACACCAAAATCGAGATCGTGGGTCAGTACGACACACTGGTGTTCGCGGGCCCATGCCATGAGTGCGGTGTCGGGCGCCCTGGGGTCACCAACACGAGCCCAGTGGACAGCTTCGAACCCCTCTTCTTGGAGGAACGCCACCCAGTCGGGTGAGAGGTTCATGTCCAAGAGTAGCTTCATGAGAGAGGAAGCTCAGCTTCCTGCGTCCGCCAAGCGGCGTACGACAGGGCAGCATGAATATCCTCAGGCTCGAGGTACGGGTACGCCTCGAGGATATCCTCGGCGGACTTTCCGGCGGCGAGCAAACCGAGAACGGTTCCAACGGTGACTCGCAGGCCTCGCAAGCACGGTCTCCCGCCCATCACTGCAGGGTCGTGGGTAATGCGGTCCATGAGCGCCATGTGGTGGATTCTAGCTCAGGGTGACTAGTGGCGCATCGGGTTCGTCGGTTCGCCCAATCAAGACACGAAACGGGCGCGGGAAGCCGGCGCGCACGACCACGAGCCAGCCGACTTCGCCTGACCGTCCCATCAGGCATGTGGCAGGACGGTCAATCCATTCTCCGAAGCCCACCGCAGAATCACGCGTAGCTCCTCGCTCCGCGCCCGCCGATTCAGGCGCCCGCGGATCTGCACCACGCGGCGCTGTCGATTCTGGACCTCGATGGTGACGAGGCGCTGGGGGCCAACGCCTTCGTCAA
>JBNKGC010000469.1:0-977 GCA_050289625.1 Polyangiaceae bacterium
GGGGGATCGCCACGCGGTGAGGTTTTCGTCGGGCAGCCCCGAGGCAGTCGCGCGCGCGCTCGCCAGTCCGCTGTGTGCTCTGGTGCCCCGAAAGTTCGATCCACGAAGACCCGACGGCACCGGTCCATTTCAGGCGCGCCTGACGGTAGGCGGGCTGACGCTAACACGCAACGAACGGGCCCCACGTGGCGGTTCCTTCCTCGATCGGATCGAAGTGCAACGCGCGGTGGATCTTGCGGACGCACTGCGCGCATTCGAGGCCGGTGACGCCGACGTCGGGTGGCTCGGTCGGGGGCTGCATCGTCCTCGCCCGCACACCGTCACGTTCACCGCCCCCCCGGCGGGCTGGGTCGTGCTCCGGACTGGGCAAACGCTCGGGCCTTGGGGCGCGCCAGGAGTGGCGCGACGCGTCCTCGATGGGGTCGATCTGAGCCCGCTCGGCCAACTGGGACTCGACGTGCCGCGCCACCGTCGCCCTTCGGAAACCTGGCGCGGTCCGGAGACCAGCCTCTTGGTACGTGACGACGCACCTCAACTCCGCGCGATTGCAGAGGCTCTGCTCACGACGCTCGGAGGAACCTCGAGTCGCCTGCGCCTCGAAACCGTGAGCCCCGGACAGATCGTCCAACGGCGGCAGAACGGGGATTTTGGCCTGTGCGTCGATTTCGTCCGCCGCCTGGGACCGTCCGCCGAAGACAATCGGCGCGCTCTGCTCACTGCGGCAGGTGCTCGGAGTTTCGCATCCGCCAATACCGGGAGTCTCGACGATCTGAGCCAAAGGCTTCGCGTCGCCGTCGTGGGCGCATTGGAGGTCCGTGGCGGCGCCCTCGACACCCTGCGCGGGCTGTCGCGATGGCACCTCGGCGACGTTTCGTTCATTTAGGCAGGGGGGCGGCTCACTGCTGTCAAGGGGGGCGGACCCGCCCCCCTCGTCGCCCGAAGTGAATTCGGGCTCCTCACCCCACGGTCCGCCGGGT
>JBNKGC010000470.1:0-930 GCA_050289625.1 Polyangiaceae bacterium
CCGGAGCGGAGACGCGAGTTGGGGGTGAGGAGCGGCGATTCACTCGCCGCGACGAGGGGGGCTGGGAAAGCCCCCCTACTACTCAGAGCGACTCGTTGTCGGAACCCGACGTGAACCATTCGGCCTCGTCGAACTCCATGTCGTCGTCGCAGGTCGGCTCGGACGTATCGCAGGTCTGAGGCGTGTCCTCGGTGAAGGCAACGCCCTCGGCGTTCTCCCACTCCGACACGTTCGAGATGGTCATATTCGGCGAAGCCACCGTGCCGAAGTCGTCACGAACGTCGAACGCCGCGTCGAATCCGACGATCTGAGCGTTGTCGATCGAGCCCTCGAGACTCTCGCGGAGCACCATGCCGTAGCTGATGCTGATACCAGCTTGGCCGGTACCACAGACGGTCGCTTTCTCGACGTTGACATCCGTGGTCGGAGTATCGCCGTCGAGGTCGCTGTCCATCTCGAAACCGTTCGGATCCGAGCTGAGCGGCGTCGTCTGGCGACCGAACAGCGTGCTCAAAGTCCCCCGGAAGCCCTGGTCGGTGTCGAACATGTCGTCACCGGCGTTCGACACGACGAGGTGATCGGCATCGTGCTTGCCGCCGAACCACTCGATTCCGTCGTCCTGCGTGGTGTTGATCTGCACGTAGCTGATCGAGGTTCCGGAGCCGACGCTACCCAGGGTAAGACCGTTGATCTCGTTGCCTGGAGACAGCTCGAACCCCCCGAACTCGATGCGCACGTACTTCAGCGTGCCGCTCGAGTCATCGTCGTCGTCACCACCGTGCTTGTTGATGTCCTCGTCGGCGAGACCTTCGATGAGCACGTCGGTGCCCTTGAAGTTCGTGGCATTGCCGAGAAGGATCAAGCCGCCCCATTGATTGTGCTCCTTGTCACCATCGTCTGCGTCTGAGGTGAACACGATCGGGTCGCTGG
>JBNKGC010000471.1:0-927 GCA_050289625.1 Polyangiaceae bacterium
GAATTTCAGATCGTGATCGATAAGAAGGATTGCGCAGGGATGGCGCTCGCGGAGCCAGAGAAGGTTGCGAAACAGTTCTTCCGTCTCCTCGGTGTTCATGCCAGCGGCCGGTTCGTCCAGAAGGAGCACGCGTGGCCGAAGGGCCAGTGCCCGGATGATTTCAAGCCGTCGCATATGGCCGTAGGACAGTGCGTCAGGCGCAAGACCCAGGACGGGTCCAAGCCCGAACCGGTCGATGGCATCGTCGATCAGCCTGGGGTCCGAAGCATCGGCAGCGTGGCTTTCGGCCACCTCGATGTTGCGCCGAACCGTGAGGTTTCGAAACAGCCGCAGGTTCTGAAAGGTGCGCGCTATTCCCGACCGGGCCACAGTCTCAGGGGGCATGTTCTGGATCTCGCGATCCCCGAGTAGTATCCGCCCCTGCGTGGGTCGGAGGAAGCCCGAGATCAGGTTAATCATCGTGGTCTTGCCGGCTCCGTTCGGCCCGATAAGCCCGTGGATCTCGGTGTCGGTGACCGTGAATGACACGTCGTCCACCGCCTGCACCCCGCCGAAGCTCTTCGAGACACCTTCGACGCGCAGCATCAGTATACCTCACCGTAGCGGGCACATTTCTGCGCCGTATCGAGGCCTTCGAGGCACTTCAACTCCGATCGCTTGTGATCTGCGTAGACCTTTACGAAATCCGCGCCAAACCATTCTCGCACTGCGTCGGACGACTCGAACCGCTCCAGCGCCTCGGCAAGCGACTGTGGCAGTCGGATCATGCCTGCCGCGTGCAGCCGATCCTCGGGCCGTAGCGACAGATCGTCCTCAGTGACGTCCGGGGGTTCGATCCCATTACGTAGCCCCGCCGCGCCAGCCAGTACCAATGCAGCCAACGCCAAGTGCGGACTGGCGGCGGCGTCGCAGGCACGGACCTCGAAG
>JBNKGC010000472.1:0-924 GCA_050289625.1 Polyangiaceae bacterium
AGCTCGCGCGTCGCGTTTGCGGCCTCCTCCGCGGACAGCTTCTCGGCGGCGCGGGCCCGTCGCGCCTGGCCGGTGGCGGCGACGATGCCGCCGACGAGCAGCACGAACACGACCGCCGCGAAGGCGAGCGCGCCGCGGTAGCGCCGGGCGAGCTTGGACAGGCGGTAGGTGACGGTGGGGGGGCCGGCGAGCACGGTGTCGCCGGCGATGTCGTCGCGCGTAAAGACGTTGGCCGGTTTTTGATCGGCGCGGAACGCGGGCTTGAGGACGGCCATCAGCTGGCTTCCTTCTCGGCCGCCGCGTCGTCGGTCTCGAGTGACGCCCGGACCCGGACGCGGCCCTCTCCCGGAGGGCACGCCTCTCGAAAAGCGGGCGGTTTGGCGCCCGCGTTCAGTCCTTCGCGGCCTCTTCCCCCGCCGTCGCGGGAGGTGGGGTCGCGGGTGGTGTTTCGTTCCGAGGCGCCCAGAAGTAATCGCGGTTGAGCTCGCCCCAGGCCCAGCGCAGCCAGCCGAGTAGGGCGCGGGAGAGCCACAGCGCCCAGAGCAGCATGAAGACGCGCCAGAACCAAAGGTTCGCGCTGAAGGCGGCGACTTGGGGCAGCTCGCCCGGGCTTCGGTCCGCGTACCAGACGAGGTGTCCGACGTGGCTCCCCGCGCCTTGGATCTCCATGTCGGGCGAGCTCACGAGCCCATCATAAACCGAGGCGAACAAGGCCACGATGAAGGCGAACGAATAGAAAAGCAAAACCAGCTGAAGCAGATTTTGGCGGTGCCGACCAAAGAAGGGCCAGGCCCGCCGTGAGCCCACCGCGAAAAACCAGCCGGCAATGAAGACCGCCACACCCACCGGAACTTGGGTCAGACCCAGCCCAAGCAGCAGCCAGGCGGGCCACCCGAGCGGCGAGAACGGCAGGCGCGGCAGCAA
>JBNKGC010000473.1:0-868 GCA_050289625.1 Polyangiaceae bacterium
CAAATCACCTACTATGCTACCTACTCTGCTTCATGACCCCAGTGACTAATTAACTGTATCACAACAAGGAATCCACACAAGGGGATACAACAACCCAGGTTTGGCTGGCTCACCACGACCTCGACGTGGTGGATTACAAAGCCCTAAGAAGACTGTCACTCCTGCGGGTACCACACTTCTGTGCAAGGCGTGGAGCTTCATTAAAGGATTTAAACCCAGACACCACGTCCGCGAGTAAAGCCAAATGCTTCCCTGTCAGCCGACGAAATACAAGGAAACTCACCAATGTCGGTAAACCACTCGAGCTATGAGGAGCGAGAGTAATCTACCGAGTCGGACAGATAACCCACAGAGCAATAACTAAGAACAAGTGGGACCATGTGATAGTAACTATGCACGCATCAAAGCTCAAGATGAACACTAGAACAAAACATATAAGAACTAGGACTCAAAGTCTATAAAGAAAGGTAAAGATACAAGAGCTCACCAATCTCCGAGACTACTTCCGGAGCTCGAGCGAAGACTCGACTCTCGACTCCCGATAGGGCTTCGCCTTTGCTACTACTACTAAACCAAAACCTTTATAAGTGGAGAACTACAGGTAGTGTGTGTTTCTTTGATTTCCACCAGTAGGGGGGTATTTATAGGGGTCCAAGGAGGGGTTACCAACTTGGTTGAGTTGAAAACCCACCAAGTGGTGGCCGACTGGCCCAGCCATGGAGTGCAGCCTCGACCGACCTTCAGCTTGGGATTCCCCTCTACCGCCTCTTGGAGGGTGTCACCACAAAGCCAACACGCGAGAGGTTGCAAGGTGGGGCTAGCCGGCCACCCCCTAGGCCCACTGGTCAGCGGCCCTTGCACACTACCT
>JBNKGC010000474.1:0-856 GCA_050289625.1 Polyangiaceae bacterium
CAAGGGTGAGACACGCACGCAGCGGAGAGCAAGCACTGGCAATGGCGACCTCCATGATCTCCTCCTCGGTTCTAGCGGCGCCGCCGACGAGGGCCCAGGGCCTGCCGTCCCTCGGCCGCGCCGGCTCCTCCTTCGCCGTCGTCTGCGGCACCGGCAAGAAGATCAAGACCGACAAGCCTTTCGGTTCGTACTAGGCACTAGCAAATTCAACCAGATGTGGCCGTCCGAGCTGATGATGATGGACTCTGACTGACATGCATGGTGAATCTTGTCTTGTCTTGCAGGAATTGGCGGTGGCCTGACCGTCGACGTCGATGCCAACGGTAGGAAGGGCAAGGTGAGTACGTACGGTTTTTTCAGTTTCTTTCCATCAAGAAAAGTTTTCCAGTTGCAAAAAAATAAAAAAAATCAGAGCCCAGATCTGAGCACGTTGGCCCCAGATCGGGCCCTGCTCGCCGACGCCCGTCGAGGTAGACGCTGTTGCCGGATCTCCTCGGGCCTCCATCAAGCAGTGGGAGAGTCTCGACCGTCGCGCAATTGGAGCAGTGGGGCCTCATCGCCTCGACCGCCGCGTACTCCTTGCCGCCGCCGAGCACCACCTCCGTCTCACTTCAGACTGGAGCCGCCGCTGTCGTTGCTTGAGACCGCCGAGCACCACCGCTGCTTGAGACCGCCGTTGTCAGCGTGCCATGGCACGCGGCACCTTGCGCAGTGGACGAGGACGAAGATGAGTGGTGGGAGAGAGAGGGGGTGGCACCTGAGCAGGGGGGAGCTTACTTGAACATGATGATGCCGTCGATGAAGGTGGCCCAGAGGGCGGCGCCGGATCCCGTGCACCACTGGAGCTTACTTGGTG
>JBNKGC010000475.1:0-845 GCA_050289625.1 Polyangiaceae bacterium
CACTCCTCTGGCACGTGCCTCCGGACCAGCCGCCGTGGTACCCTCACTCGCGGACACATTCCGAGCTCCCCCATCTCCGCGTCCTCCGCCGCCGCGGGCGGCCGGCGACGATGCCGCGCAAGGCCTCCGCCAACTCAGGTACGCGCCCCGCCCGACGCCCATTCCCGCCTCGCAATTCTCGCACCTCCCCAGAACCCTAACCTCCGCCCCCTCTCTCTCTCCCGCTACGCCTCCACGCGGCGTCCACCCCTCCGGGCCCCCCTACCCCGCCGCTTTCCGTTAAAACGGAGCCGCCGCCCGCCGGCCAAAAATTTCTCTCACCCCGCGCGCCGTTCGTCTCGTCCGTCCACGCCCGAGCGCCGCGCATTCGTCCCCATCGCCCAGGCGTCCTCCTCGCCGATTTTCCACCGCCGGAGCCCCTCCTATGCGCCGGACTCCGTCCGAGCGTCGCTGCCGTCTGCCCCCTCCAGTGAACACCCCCTCCGAGCTGCTCTTTCCCTCAATTGACCGCCGCCTCCTCACCCCCGAGTCTCCCTCTAGCTGCAGGACACAGCCACCCTCATCGACGACCACCGGAGCGACCCCGCCATGCCGGCCACTTCCCGCCGCCCCACCGTCGCCCGACCTCCTCGGTGAGCCCCGCCTCCGCTCTTCTTGTCCGGCGCCACCCCGGGACCCCACTGGTGCTCGCCGGTAGCACCTTGCCGTCGGCCAGTCCCCACCGCGTCGCCGTCGAGCGCGTCACCGCACCGGCGCGCGCGTGAGCTGCGCGCGGTGACCGTACCACGAGCGTGCACGGCGCGCGCCCCATTCCAACGCGTCGCGGGCCACCTCCGCAGCTGGAC
>JBNKGC010000476.1:0-811 GCA_050289625.1 Polyangiaceae bacterium
ACTATCTCAGCAGCCAGTTGAGATTCAATGCAGATAATGGTAGAACCCTCGACGGTGAGGACATCTACCTTAGGGATGAAAGTTACCGGTCAGCCATCCACGGTCGTGGTACGCCCCGCGGTCGCCTTCGGTCACAGTCGTCTTCTTGAAGAAGTCGGTGAGTTATGGAATCTCCCCCTTTGCCATTCTTGTGGCACCATGAGTTAGAGAAGAAGAAGAAGCCATCACAGCACTTTCCGCCTCGGAGTCGTGCCCTGAGTCTTCGACGCTGGCTGGCGGAACAACGGGGGCAGCGGGGGCATAAACAGTGATGTCAGCCATTGAGCAGTGAATGGTGAAGGCAATGGAAGATGAGAAGGCAAGAGCGAGAAACGACGGAGTGCAATGAGTGCAATGTCGACCAGCTTTATGTGGGTGGCAGGCGACGGGGCAATGATTCATTTCCCGAGAAAAAGGTAACTTTCCGTTTCAACCACCTGCGCAATCCAAACGCAGATGCGAGGAGTCGGGGAGTTGGAAATTCAAAAGGTTTTGAAATCTGTGGCATCCTCGAGAAGGAACCAAGACCTGCCGGACGCACCAGTTATCAAGCCGATCAGCACGGTTATTTGCCCGAAGTAAAAATAGAAATTCTAGAACAGATGCCCGATCGGGTTAATAACAGCAGCGCCCGATCAGCGGTTACCAAGAAGTTAGGGCATAATCAACGGTCGACAGAAGATCTGATCTAAGTCATATTCTAAAAGTACAAATCAGCGACGATCAGCATTTGTCAAGGGACCGATCGGGGCAAAAGTAAAGAAGCGTACAG
>JBNKGC010000477.1:0-812 GCA_050289625.1 Polyangiaceae bacterium
TTTTTCATCGCTACAGAACTTGTCCGTTTTCGCTACTTGTCCGTTTTCTCCACTTCAAAACTTGTCCGATTCGGCCTGAAAACTTGTCCGATCCGGTCGCTTCGCCCACAGGCCGCCGCACGTGTGCTCGGCCCACTTGGCCCACTCGACCCAAGCCACGTTGGCGTATTTGCCGAAAGGCGTATTCTCTTCGACTTTGCGCACTCTGGCAGAGACACCTTCTCTCTCTCACGTCACTGCCATGTGGGGCCCGCCTGTCAGCTCCATCTTTCCCCAAATCTTCCCCTGCTCCGCGCCGTGTGTCCTCACCGACAAAATTCCCGTCGTCGAGCCGGCCACCCATCGAGTGCTCGCACCACCTCAATGCCCACCTGTCCACCTGCCGTTGTGAGCTATCGCATCGCCTCCTCATGCCGTGAAGCATCGCGTTGATGCTGCTCGCTGCTCTACTACCACCCGTCGCTGCTCCAGCTGGGATGCCCGCGCCAGGAGCTCGACGATGAAGGCTCGCGCCACCTGCCCCGCTGGCTGAGTTGACGTGGCCAAAAGTGCGCTGTCTAGGCCCCTGCGTAGCGCTGCCTGCCGCGCGTGTGTAGCCACGTAGCCAGGGTGCGCTGGCACGCCCGTGTGTGCTACGTGGCAGCGTTGATTCGCCCCCTGTCCAGCTCACCTCCTCGTCGTCGATGTACGGACAAAACTCCCTTCAACATCGCCTCCATGCCAGCCCTACTGTTGCTGCCCTCGCTACGCTCTGCGCCGCGCTAGCGGACGCTCGCTCTGCTGCCGTGCTGAGCCGAGCCGTCACCTCCCTC
>JBNKGC010000478.1:0-791 GCA_050289625.1 Polyangiaceae bacterium
AGGCCGCGACCGGGCCTGCGCTGGGGCGTTCTGAAGAGGCCTCGATTCCAGCATGTCGTGCCGGTCGCGAGGGAGGGTTCGGACGCGAAGGCCCTGGTCGCGCGCTCCAGTTGCGAGGTCCTACGCAGAACTGGGAGCTCGTCCCCGGGGGTTCGCGATGGGGGTTGAGGCTCCGCCGCAGGCGTCTCGCCAAGACCGGGAGCGTTCGCGCGCATGGCTTCGACGTGAGGTCTTGCCGGTCCGTAGGGCTGCCGGCCGCCAAGTCTTGCCAAGACCGGACCGTCGCCGAGCAGCTCGCGTCTTGGTGGTGGCGTTCTGTTAGGTTTCTCTGTCCTCGCCGGCTGGGTGAGTGGAGATCTGGCCAGTGCCTTGTCTTCGCTGGCGAGGTAGGCCGTGCCGGCCGAAGCGTTCTGGCGAGACTGCGACCCGGCTCGCGTCAGAGCGTTCAGAAGAGGCCTTGATTCCCGCTGGTCGTTGCCGGCTGCGAGGAGGGCTCGGACGCCAAGGCTGTGGTCGCGCGCGTCGCGTTCGTGAGGTCCTTCCTTCGACCTGCGGGCGCGGACCGGACTCGAGGTTTGAGAGAGCGAAGCGAATCCGAGGCTCAGCGTTTGGCCTTTTGGTATGGTCTCCGTCGCTACCGGGTAGGTGATCGGCAGCCGTGCCTAACGAGCCGTTTGTGACCGACGGCCCTCGTTGACGCTCTCGCTGCGCGGGGAGGTTGTGGCTCGGCCGCCGCCTGTTCGCTCCCTTTGGTCGTGGCGGCCGGTCGTCGTATTCTGGTGAGGTCTCGG
>JBNKGC010000479.1:0-779 GCA_050289625.1 Polyangiaceae bacterium
CGCAGACGTCCAGGCACTGCTGAGCCCCGAGGCGCCGTCGGAGCCTCAGGTGCTCGTCCGGCGTTTCACGGTGCGCGCGGACGATGCCGTCGTGGCGGTGGAAGGGCCCGCCCTGCTCGAGCGCATTAGCACGCACGCGCCAGGGGTGACCGTCGTCTTTCTTGCGGAGGGCGATGAGGACGTCGCGGCTTTGCGCGAGGGGCAGGTCGATCTCGTCGTCGGCGCCCGATTTCGAGCTTCGTTTCACCAGGGCCGCGGCCGCCGATGGCGATGACATTCAAGTATCTACTGATCAATGCGGGCTTTGTGTTGGCGGGCTTTCTGCTCAGCTATGTGTTCAGCTTTGCACGGTGCTTCAACCTTGACCATGCCCACGACATGGGGCTGGGGAACCTGTTCTTAAGCACTTCACTCTTTGCTATTCTGGGCTTTGCCGTTACCGGGTATCTTTTCCGCAAGCGGAAGGCACTTGTGATCATTTCAGCGGTTACTATTGCCGGACTGGTGATTTTCCTGTGGAGCCTTTTTGGTTAAATTGAAGACTGCCTTATTCAGCCTAGACTTCACTCCACCCGGCCCACCTAGGTCGCGGAGGCCGAGCGAACGACTCGAGGCGGCCAAGTCACGGCAGGGAGGGGAAAGCGCATCCCCAATACCTCAAGCGCGAGCGCGCCCGTCAAGCTGCTCCACGATCGAGCCAAGCAGCGTCCGTGCGATCTCGTGCTCTAGCAGCCGTGCCCGGTTCTTCGAGAAGGTCGTGGGATGGTCTATTTTGCATT
>JBNKGC010000480.1:0-776 GCA_050289625.1 Polyangiaceae bacterium
TGAACACGCTGACCGATCCCGAGGCTCTGGCCCCCTACACCACTGGCAAGGGCACGCTGGATGTGCTGTTTGAATGTTCGGGTGCCGAGCCCGCCTTGCGCGGCGGCATCACGGCGCTGCGCCCGCAAGGCACCATCGTGCAGCTTGGCCTGTCGGGCGACATGGCGCTGCCGATGATGGCGATCACCACCAAGGAGCTGTCGCTGACCGGCAGTTTCCGCTTCCACGAGGAATTCGCCATTGCCGTTCAGTTGATGCGCGCCGGATTGATCGACGTGAAGCCCCTCGTGACCCACAGTTTCCCGCTGGCGGAATTCGAAGCCGCCTTCGCCACGGCCACTGACCGCAGCCGGGCGATGAAGGTGCAGCTGGAGTTCGCCTGATGCTGACCTACGCGGCGGCCGTCATCCTTTTAATCATCACGCCCGGCCCCGGTGTGCTGACGACGGCGGGCTTCGGCGCTGCCTATGGCTTCCGTCCCTCGCTGCGCTACGTCCTGGGCCTCTTTCTCGGCACCAACATGGTAATGCTCGCCGTGATCTCCGGGCTCGCCGCGATCCTGCTCTCAATCCCGTGGCTGCGCACGCTTCTGATGCTCGCCTCCGTGGCCTACCTGCTCTACCTCGCCGCGCGCATCGCGCTCGCGGGGTCCCGCATAGCCTTCATCGAAGCCAAGTCGCCGCCGGGGATCGGTGGCGGGCTTCTCCTTCAGGCGATGAATCCCAAGGCCTATGCGGTCAACACCTCGCTCATCACCGGCTTCAATTTCGCGCCCG
>JBNKGC010000481.1:0-755 GCA_050289625.1 Polyangiaceae bacterium
TCCCTGGCGATCGAGTCCGGCAACGGCCTCGGGGACTCGGCCTACGCCTACAACACGGAGTACGGCGGGGTAGCCGGCAGCGACTCCATCACCTCCGGCGACGGCAACGACCTCGGCGCCGGCGATGCGGCGGAGCTCGCCACCGGCGATTACGGCTACGCCGACGCTTACACCGAGAATCTGTCCACGACGTCCATCGGGCAGGCCGGTGACGACACCATCGACTCCGGCGACGGCGACGACACGGTGTCCGGCGGCTCCCTGGCGAAGGGCTATACCGCTGAGGCCCACACCGACAACACGCCTACGGCCGCGGTTCGGCCGGCAACGACGACATCGATGCGGGCAGCGGCAACAACCTGGTGGCGGGCGACGCCCAGGCCATCGGCGACTATGCCGGTGCCTACGGCGACAACGAGAGCTACGGCGTCGGCCGTGCGGGCAACGACACGATCGTTGCCGACGAGGGCGACGACACGATCTCCGGCGGCGCCCAGGCCGTGGCGAGCGTCTCGGCCTATGCCGACCAGCACAACGATGCCACCGACGAATCGCAGGCGGGCGACGACAGCATCGCGGCCGGCGAAGGCAACAACACGGTGGCGGGCGACGCCCAGGCCATCTCCGACGGCTCGGCCGAGGCCTATGCCACCAACGACAGCGGCGGCTCCGGCGGCTCGGCCGGCAACGACGTGATCGAGACCGGCGACGGCAACAACCGCGTGGCGGGTGAAGCCCAGGCGATCGGGGACACG
>JBNKGC010000482.1:0-742 GCA_050289625.1 Polyangiaceae bacterium
TGGGTGTAGACCCCATCCTGACGTCGCGGACACCGGGTTCTTGCGGAAAACCAAGGGATCGGCTCTTTCGCCGACGGGTCCTGCTGCTGGTCTGAGTGAATTCACCTGCGATTAATCTGAGGCGCTAGAATGTGGACAGAACACGAGTGCCCTATCTCCGTCGCAAAGGTCTGCAATTGCAGTGATTTTCTCTGCCTCTTCGCAGCGTCAGTTTGAGATCTACACCCAGTGAAGAGGCGTACTCGGACCACCTCGCCATCGACGATCTGTCGATATTCCTTGACGGTGTAGGTCAGCAGGTGCGTGACGGAAGGAAGCTGCGAGATAAGCGAGGCAGGTAGAACGGCGCTGCCTGCGGTCGAATCAAAGGTGCAACTCAGATGGAGACCCACGCGGCCGTCGAGCGAGGTGTCGGTTTGCACCCAGCAGGCGGCGTCCCGAACGCGAGCTCCAGCTGACCCCAGGGGGCGGAGGTGCTAACTTGCTCGGCCTCGGCAAGCGCGGCGGGTGACGCTTGAGCGAGTGACTTCCCGTCCTTCTGGGGGACGACCCGAGTGCGGAGGGGGCATTGGGCGCACGCAGTGGTTCGTGTAGACGGCCGCTCGGTACGGTGGGGTCTGGCGCGACCCGCATGCTGAAGAATCCGACGGCTTGCCGCGCTTCGTCACGAAGGAAGTCCCGGACGGAGCCTCCCTGCGCGGGGGCTCCGCCCCACGGGAGTGCCCCAGGTACCAACGAGAGG
>JBNKGC010000483.1:0-740 GCA_050289625.1 Polyangiaceae bacterium
TCATCGCGGTGGCGTAGTGCTTCGAGTTGCCCGGGATGTAGCTGGAGTCGCGCCGCGACAGCGGAACGATCTTCTCTTCCTCCCAGCGGCGGCAGCCGGCACCGGCGACGCCGGCAAACGCCAGCGACGCACCCATCAGCTGCATGAAGCGGCGACGGTCGACCGAGCTGGTGAGCTCCTCGGCCTGCTCCGGAAACTCGTTCTCAATGAATTGACGGACCTCTTCCGACCCCTCGAGATCGGCGAGGCTGCGCCAGTACGTCGGGTTGTTGGCGTTCGTCTTCATCGGTGGCACGTCGAGCAGTTGATCGGCGGGTTGATGTCGTTGTCCTCGCGCAGCTTGCTGCCCTCAGGGCGATTCTCCTGCTCGAGGTAGCCCATGACGGTCACCTTGTCCGGGGGACGCAGGTGGTAGTCCGGGTCGTTGTGGCAGCCGAGGCACCACTCCATGGTCAGCGCCTTGGCCTGATAGACCTCTTCCATTCGGTCGACGCGGCCGTGGCACGACTCGCAGCCAACGCCGCGAGTCACGTGTGCGGAGTGGTTGAAAAAGACGTAGTCGGGCAGGTCGTGGACCCGCACCCACTTGACGGCGGTGCCCTTGGCGTAGGCCTCCCGGATCGGGGTCAGCTTGAGGCTGTCGGGGCGGATGCCGAAGTGGCAGTTCATGCAGGTGGACGCCGGCGGGATTGCAGCGTGGCTGGACTGCTCGACGGTGTTGTGACAGTAGCGGCAGTCCA
>JBNKGC010000484.1:0-735 GCA_050289625.1 Polyangiaceae bacterium
CGACGATGGCGTAGCTTCTCCGAACACTACGAGCCGATCCACTCGCAAGGGTTGGCCCTCACCGTCCCACACGAGGAAGCCATCATCGAGCAGCAGCTGGACGGCGGCGCGAACACCGGACTCTTCCTCTGCGTGCGGCCTGAGCACACGCAGCGCGTCTGATACGGGGTCCGTGCAGCGCTTCACGAGACGACCATCGTCCTCCGCAATGCGCATCAGGTAGTCGCGGGTTCCGCGAGCAACGAGCGGCCAAGATGCCTGTTCGGCAGTCTCTCGGACGAAGAGCGGCCTCCACTCCCCGCGGCGGTGGCGCCTCACAGCGATGCCCTCCGGTGGCCGTAAGCGGCGTCAGTGTCTGGTGGTTCTCGATTCAAGCTGCCCTCCGCCCCCCACGTTTGCGTTTCGGATTCCCGGTGCCCGGTCGCTGTGGCTGCCATCCACCGATGCGCATTTGCCGCTCGGTGGTGACGGCGAGGCCCAGCGCTGCAACGGCATGTCCGGATATCCTGCCCGTGCGAGACATGCTCGGCGTCGCTCCTGTCAGTTGCGTGATGATGCGCGCTTCCTGTGCTGCACTCGCCCCTTGCTGCACACCAGCAGTCGACCGCCACTTGTGCGGTGTGTGCTCAAAGAAGGGTATCCCAGCGTGGGCCGCCGCCCCTTCGATGATGCCAACGACACGGCGGATGTGCTCCGCCTTGCTCGAGTTCCTTCGCTGGAATCCACCTTGGCGTG
>JBNKGC010000485.1:0-721 GCA_050289625.1 Polyangiaceae bacterium
GTGCTCAAGGTCGGTCGGACCCGGGTGTTCGTCGACTTCGGCGGCGGCGAGGACGAGTCGCTGCGGATCTACACCCCGGCGCTCGAGGCGCGTTTCGACCGCGAGATGAAGATCACCGCGCGCCTTCAGCACCCGGGCATCATCGCGGTTCACGACGCGGGGCGCTGGCCCTCGGGTGAGCCCTTCTACACCATGAAGCACGTCGAGGGAGAAGCCCTCGACCGAGTCATCGACAAGACCCGCGAGCTACGCGAGCGGCTTGCGTTGCTCCCGACCGTCCTCGCCGTCGCCGACGCGCTGGCCTACGCGCACGCCCAGGGCGTGATTCACCGCGACCTCAAGCCCGGCAATATCCTGGTGGGGGCGTTTGGCGAGACAGTGGTCATCGACTGGGGGCTAGCCAAAGAGCTTCGCGACTCGACGCCCGACGAGGACATCGAAGCCGACGGCGTCGGCTCGACGGATGGCGCGCTCACGATGGTGGGCTCGACGAAATAGCCGGCCCGGTCCAGCACGGTCCCGCCGCATAGCACCTCGCCCCCCTGTTCACGCGCCGTATCGAGGGCCGCGCGGTAGGCGTCGACGGCGGCTTCGCTCGACAGCGGCCCCATGAGCACAGCGGGGTCGAGGGGATCGCCGATGTTGACGGTGGCGTACGCCGCCTTCAGGCGCTCGGTGAGCGCGGCGGCGACATCGCTGTGCACGAACACACGTCGCGTGG
>JBNKGC010000486.1:0-715 GCA_050289625.1 Polyangiaceae bacterium
CTTGAGCTTGTATTTCTTGACTTTGGAGTTGATGGGCGTGAGCGGTGCGCGCGGATTTTTGTCCTTCTTGGCGTAGTGCCGCACCTGCTGCTGCTGCACCGACGACTGCGCGACACGAGAAATGAATATCAATCGGACCAAACCGAACCTCTGGGAGAGGCCAGCAGAAGAGAGAAGAGTACAGGAGAAGGGAGCTCACCGGCGGGCGGAAGGCGGGGATAGTGCCCGGATTGAAGAACACTTGTGGAAGAGGCGCGTGGAGGGAGTGGTGCCGCCGGAAGGCGAAGGCGAAGGCGAAGGCGAAGGGAAACGGGGCTGAGGGAGCTCTCGAGATCACTGGTGCCGGCAGCGGGCAGGAACGAGAGGCCGCGGCGGAGGAGGACGACGAGGAGAGGACGCGGCGGCTCAGGCCGCCGGCGACGGACCACCACCGCCGCATCGATCGAGAGCTAGCGCCTCCGCTGGCTGCGCGTGCTTGGCAGGCCTAGGGCTCGTCCGTTTGGGGCTGTAGCGAGTGATCCATGTTTTGAAGCGAAAATGGAGCGGAGTTAGCCCAACAACCCAGAATAATGGGCTGTTTGTTTGGGCCCAAATGGAGGCCCATAAACATTGCGATATCACTATCGATTTTTTTTAAATAACATCCCTGTAAAAATGTTTGAGCAAATGGTGCATCCACTTTCATTTTTTTTTGCAAAAATAGAAACATGTCTTC
>JBNKGC010000487.1:0-715 GCA_050289625.1 Polyangiaceae bacterium
GGCGTGCAGCTTTGGGGCACACCGTTGATACAGCCGGCGGCGCTCCGTTCACAGATCCCTTGTCCGCAGGTGAGGTTTTGGATGTTGTCGTCGACCTGATTGTTGCAATCGTTGTCTTCGCCATCGCACGTCTCGGCGCGCCCCGGGTAGCAAGTGACGCAATCGTCATTGCAGTCGCCGCCTCCGTTCGGACACGTACTGGATGAGCCAGAAAAGGTCATGGCCGCGTCGCAGTAGTTGTCGTTATCGTCGTCACAACCAACGTCCACCGCCGTCGCGCCGTTGCAGTCGTTGTCCTTGTTGTCGCACCACTCCGCATGGCCCGGATGTCGGGCTGCGTCGTTATCCGCGCAATCGGAGCTCCCGCTCTGGCACGTCGAAGGCGTACCCACGGTCGTCATACTTGCGTCGCAATGATCGTCGTTGTCATCGTCGCAACCGACGTCCACCGCCGTCGCGCCGTTGCAGTCGTTGTCCTTGTTGTCGCACCACTCCGCATGGCCCGGGTGTCGAGCTGAGTCCCCATCCGCGCAGTCAGTACTATTGGAGACGTATCCACCTGGCTGGGAACAGGCCTTGGTGCTGATCCCCGAATTGCCATAGCCGTCACCGTCCACGTCGCGATACCAAGTGGCCGCGTCGACCGCCGTGGATTCATCGACTCCTCCAACGCAATTATTGTCCAATCCATCGCAGGTTTCGGTCGCCCCAGGGT
>JBNKGC010000488.1:0-714 GCA_050289625.1 Polyangiaceae bacterium
TTGATAGGCGAGGGCCAAACCATTGGTAATTACAGGATCCTCAGCCGCCTGGGAGTGGGCGGCATGGGGAGCGTGTATCTCGCCGAGCACCCCCTGATCGGCAAGAAGGTCGCGCTCAAGGTCATCCACCGCGAGCTGGCCGGCAACAAGGAAGTGATCCAGCGCTTCTTCAACGAGGCGCGCGCGGTCAACAAGATCGGCCATCCCGCGATGGTCGACGTGTTCGCCTTCGGCGCTCTCGACGACGGTCGCTACTACCTGCTGATGGAGTGGCTGCGAGGCGAGAGCTTGGGCCGGCGCCTGCGGCGGTCACCACTGTCGCTGCGTGAGATCCTCGACATCCGGGGCACGGTGGTGCGCGCGCTCGAGGCGGCGCACGCCGCCGGCATCGTCCACCGCGATCTCAAGCCCGACAACGTCTTCGTCACCGATTCCGGCACCATCAAGGTGCTCGACTTCGGCATCGCCAAGGTGCTGCACGGCGACGACGGCCCCGCCCACGCCATGAGCTCGGGCGAAATCTCGGTCCCCACCGACGACGAGAAGACCGGCGGCGGCACCACCGAGCTGACCCGTCACGGCGCCATCATGGGCACGATGTCCTATATGTCCCCCGAGCAGTGGGGCATCGGCATCGAGATCGACCACCGCTCCGACATCTGGGCCTGCGGCATCATGCTCTACCGCATGATCGCCGGCAAGCACCCGCTGTCG
>JBNKGC010000489.1:0-699 GCA_050289625.1 Polyangiaceae bacterium
CAACCCTAATCCTTATTTATTTAAATAATTTTCAACAGTTTCATTGCTTTGTAAAAATCAGGGTGTTACAAGATGCCGAGTCATGCTAGCGACAATGCTGCCATATCATGCTGCCGAGGCGACTGGGCCACGGCGCGATGTAGATACCGAGTCATGCTGGCGACGGCGCTGCCGAGGTGACTTGGCCGTGGTGCGATGTAGATGCCGAGTCATGCTGGTGACAATGCTGCTAAGTCATGCTGGTGATGACGCTGCCGAGGCGACTTGGCCACAGCGCGATGTAGATGTCGAGTCATGCTGGTGACAATGATGTCGAGTCATGCTGGCAACGGCGCTGCCGAGACAACTTGGCCACTGCGCAATGTAGATGTCGAGTCATGTTGGCGACGCTGCTACCGAGTCATGCTGGTGATGACACTGCCGAGGCGACTTGGCCGCGACACGATGTAGATGCTGAGTCATGCTGGCAATGGCACTATCGAGGCGACTTGGCCGTGGCACGATGTAGATGCCAAGTCATGCTGGTGATAATGCTGCTGAGTCATGCTGGCAATGGCGCTACCGAGGCAACTTGGCCGTGGCACGATGTAGATGTCGAGTAATGCTGGCAACGGCGCTGCCGAGGTGACTTGGCCGTGACGTGACATAGATGCTGAGTCATGCTGGTGACAATGTTGTTGAGTCATGTTATCACATCAT
>JBNKGC010000490.1:0-698 GCA_050289625.1 Polyangiaceae bacterium
TCGACGAGTTCGAATCCTTCCCCATCGGGAAGCTCGACATCAATTACGACCACATCGAACTCGTCCCGCAGAGCGTCCCGCCCACTAAAGACCGAAGCCGCTGTCCTGACGCGGTGACCTTCGTGCTCCAGGATCTTCTGAACGAAGGAACACACGACGAGATCGTCGTCGACAATCAGCACTCGCGCCTGACGGGCGAGGCTAGCTCCCGAGCTTCGATGATCGCTAGCAGTTTGCTCCATGAGATCCTATCGAGACCACCGGAATCGTAGTTCCGGACTCAATTCGTACCCTAGCAACGCCAGCTATTCCCACGCACCTACCCACGTGGGTAGGTCGGTCTGCCCTGCAACCCCTTGAGACTGTTGACGGTACCGCGACCATTTTCAGTCAGTGGAACCGGGGGCGTAGAATTTTCAATCTCAATGACGAGATCTGACAGACATGAAGCTCCACGCAAGTTTCATGTCGCTGCGGTCGGGGTGATAGGATTTGAACCTACAACGTCCGGCACCCAAAGCCGGCCCTCTACCAGATTGAGGTACACCCCGTGGGGAGGCCCTTCTGGCACAAAAAGTACGGGGGGGCCAGCCTTGGACGTCCGGTATTTGAGAGCAAATTCAGGGGACTCAGAGTTCTCCATCAGGAACACGGCCCGCATCCAACTCCCTCTCCTGGGAAGGCCGGAACGGGGGATC
>JBNKGC010000491.1:0-686 GCA_050289625.1 Polyangiaceae bacterium
ATGTGCGGTCACGCACTCCGCTCACCTTTTAGATTCTCACTTTCATCGGTATGGCCAACCCAGCAGCAGACGACTCCGGACTTTACGAGGGACTCATCCTCGGCGGTAAGTATCGTCTCGAGGCAGAAATCGGACGCGGCGCCATGGGCACGGTCTGGGCCGCCATGCACGAGACGCTGGAACAGCGCGTCGCCGTCAAGATCATCTCCGAAGAACACGCGAGCTCCGACGAGCTGCGTCGACGTTTCGATACGGAAGCCCGAGCCGCCGCAAAATTGCGCTCTCGCTTCGTCGTCGGCGTCTATGACAACGGCATTACAGATCACGGACTCCCCTACATCGTGATGGAATATCTCGAGGGAGAGTGCCTCGAAGACCGCATCGCGCGGAAGGGCAGCATCCACGTCGCCGAAGTCGCGCGCATCTCCCGCCACATTGCGCGCGCCCTCTCCAAAGCGCACTCGCGTGGCATCGTGCACCGCGACCTCAAGCCGGCCAACATCTTCATCACCAAGAGCGACGACGAAGACGATGGCGACGACTGGACGGCAAAGGTCCTCGATTTCGGCATCGCCAAAATGGAAGACTTTGGCGACCGTTCCACGACCAAGACGGGCACCGTCCTCGGGACACCACTTTTCATGAGCCCGGAGCAGGTGCATGGTTCTAGCGACGTCGATTCGCGC
>JBNKGC010000492.1:0-686 GCA_050289625.1 Polyangiaceae bacterium
AGCCTGCGCGCGCCGTTGGCGTAATTGCAGAAGTACGCTTTCTCCTTTGATTCACGCCTTCCGTTCTCGGCGCCTTCTCTCTACACACCGCTGACACAGGGGGCCCGCTTGTCAGTCCCGTCTTCTCCACCGCACCAGCCGACCCCGGCCGGGAATCCTCCACGCCGCCGCTCCCCGTGCCCCTCATCATTTCCCCCCTTAATCCCCTCAAACCGAGACTTAACGAGCCTTAACGGCCTTAATGGCTATTCATCGCCGCCGTTACTCTAGCCACCCCCCCGGCGCCCTCCCCCGGCCCTATAAAAGCCACCCGATGACCCTCGGAGCATTCCACACCTCAGCGAGCTCCGCTCTTCTCCTCTCCCGCGCCAGAACTCCTCCCCACTGAGCTTCCCCGACCACCACCGCGCCGCCGCGTCGCTCGGTCGCCACACCGCCGCCCGAGGTCCGGTGAGGCCCAAGTTGTGCTCCTTGTGCTCCCCTCTCTCTGTTGTGCCCCCGCCGGTGAGCTTCCGTGCACCGTAGTGACCGGAGGCCATGCTCTGGTGAGCGCACCGCTGCGCTCCGCTGCCTTCGGTCCGTGCCACCGTCGGTCAACGATGGACCGCGCACCCCGGCCCCGGTCCATCACATGTGAACCTGGTCCACGAAATTAGCCATTGAAAAATAATTCATTATTCCGGGTT
>JBNKGC010000493.1:0-680 GCA_050289625.1 Polyangiaceae bacterium
GGGGCAACATCCGTCGTGACCTCGCCCAGGCATGTGCCAAGGCCAAGGTGCCCCGGGTGACCCCTAACGACCTGAGGCGGACCACGGCGACTCTCCTGCGCCAGGCAGGCGTCCATCCCAGCCTCATTGCCCAGGTGATGGGCCATGGGGATTCGCGGATGGTGGAGCGGGTCTACGGGCGGATCGACGCCAAGGAGCTTGGAAGCGCCATTAGCAGCGCGATCGCGGAACGTTCACCAACGGTACACGAGACCGAGAAAGGTGCAAAAACCCCTTGAAAAACGGCAGATCCTTGAGGATTGAAAATCCCCGTGTCGGCAGTTCGATCCTGTCTCTGGGCACCGCGTTTCAGCTGAAAACACCTGGGATTAGTTTTCCAGGGAGTCCGCTGAGTACGACAGAGTCCGCCGAGTCAGGTACAAAAACGGTACACGGCAGACCGTCGGAGGTGGCCCGGTGAGCGCCGCCGAGACCCTGCCCCGGGTGTTCGATGGGCACCGTGTCCGGGTCGTCATCCGCGACGGTGAGCCGTGGTTCGTGGCTGCCGATGTGTGCGGAGTACTCGGGTACTCCAACGCTAGAGCCGCGACCGCGCAGCATTGCAGGGGTGTCGCGAAACACGACATCCCCACCGTGAGCGGCAATCAGGCCGTCAGCGTCATCCCCGAGCGCGACGTTTA
>JBNKGC010000494.1:0-677 GCA_050289625.1 Polyangiaceae bacterium
GAAATGAACGACGGCAACGGTGAGTTCTACGGCTGCAATATCAGCCCCGCGACGATGACGGCCCTGGACGCCTACAAGGACGGCGTCAACTTCAGCACCAACGGTCACATGATCGAAGACCTCGGCATCCTTCACGGCGAGACGGTTGCTTTGACCTTCGCGTGTGGGGCCAATCGCACTGCAGCTCTGCAGTGGGGGAGCGGCACCGATGGTACGGTCTACAACACGGTGTCAAAGGGAGGCTACGATACCTTCCACAAGATCAGCCATCAGACGGACAGCGATGTGAACAATGGTAGCGACTCCTTTGCCGCTCAGGCTCACGCAGAGATCGATGTCTTTCGCATGGAGTCATTAGCCAAGATCATCGAATCGTTCGCAAACTATGGTCTTCTCGACAAGGCGATCATCATGTGCACCAACTCGATCGATGACGGGCGTGCCCATACCTTCAACGACATTCCGATCGTCTGTGCTGGTACCGCTGGTGGCTACTTCAAGAACGGCGAGTACTTGAACGTCCAGGGCAACATGAACTCACACTTGCTCCGCTCGATCATCGACGCATGTGGTGGCGACGCGAATGGGTTTGGCGCTGGCACTGGGCTGATGACCGCTGCTCACGCCTGAGTCTCACTCGCAACTCAACGAGAAGAAGGCTGCTCTCATGGGAGCGG
>JBNKGC010000495.1:0-677 GCA_050289625.1 Polyangiaceae bacterium
GCGGCCCCCTGGGTCTCGGCGCCACGGTCAGCGGGTGGTGGCCTACAGGGCGATCGCGAGCGCGTAGACCTGCTTCTTCGCGACCCCCAGCTCCCGGGCGACGTCCGCCACGGCATCGCGCTTGGTGGCCCCGCCGTCGAGGGCTCGACGCAGCGCCTCGCGGATCGCGTCGTCGTCGGGCGGGTCGTCGCGGGAGATCGCGGCGGCGGAGGTGGAGATGGTGGTGCGCGCCAAGCCGCACGCGGCGGAAGAGATCGAAGAAGCTGACGCGGAGGAGGAGGTAGAAAGGGCGGTGGAGAAGGGCGGCGAAAGAGAGGTGGAGGCGGCAGTGCTGCGAGAGGTGGAGGCGACGGCAGCGCTGCGAGGTGGAGGCGGCGGCGGCGGTGCTGGCCTCGGCGGACGCGGAGGAGGAGGCGCGCCTCGCCGAGATCGCGCGGGAGGAGGCGCTGGCGTGGGCGCGGGCGGCGGCTGACCGGGCGCCGGCCGAGCTCGTCGCCGTGCTGGCGGAGGCGAGGCGGAACGCCGTGCGCCTCCGCGCGCTGCAGCAGCGCAAGGAGGCCGCGCACGTCCTCGACCTCGAGAAGCGGTTCGAGGCGTTTGACGACCTTGTACGGAAGGCGTCCAGGGTGGTTGAAGGAGGCGGAGACGGGCCTAGCGGTGCCACAGACGCCGACAAG
>JBNKGC010000496.1:0-668 GCA_050289625.1 Polyangiaceae bacterium
TGTCCCAATCCGGCTCATCCGGAATGAGGCTGCTCAGAAGCTCTTCGGCCTCAGCGAGCATGTTGTCGTATTTTTGGCGATCCTCGACCACCCGTTCCGCGTGGACGGCAATTTCGTCCCGGTACCCGTTCAACTCGTTGAGGCGGCGATGAAAGGTTTTGGTGCGGATGATGCCGTCGAGGGCATCGCGTACCGACACTTCCTCTTCCTGCCCATCGACCATGACGGTAAACTTACGATCGAGGAATTCCTTGTCCTCGTCCTCGTCTTCGTCCTCGTCTTCGTCCTCGTCTTCGTCCTCGTCTTCGTCCTCGTCCTCGTCCTCGTCCTCGTCCTCGTCCTCAAACTCGTTTTCGAACTCGTCCTCGTCATCTTCTTCGCGTTCGCGCTTGCGAGAGCGCTTTTCCTGACGACGAGCTTCAAGTTCTTCGGCAGTTGGGATGTCGTCGCCCCCGCCGAAAGGGATGTCGCTTTCGGGAGCGTCACTGTTCCCAAAGATAGGCTCAGCCTGCCGTTTGGTTTCGCTCATACCGCCAGACGACTGGGGGGCGGTGTTGCCGCTGATCTGTTCATTGAAAGCAGCCGCAGCCGCATCGATTCCATCAACCATTCTAGTCCCTTTCTATTATCACTATAGCACAGCCACGGCACGAAGTCAAGGGGTGGCG
>JBNKGC010000497.1:0-651 GCA_050289625.1 Polyangiaceae bacterium
ATAACAGGGAGTTGATTCCTGTGGATTATGCTCTAGCATAACAGGGAATTGCCCGTGTGGGTTGATATGCTGAAGCATAACCTACGCTGAACGAGCTACGCTGCACGAGCGCGACGGATCCGAGATGCTCGAAATCGATCAACAGGCTCGCCGGTTCACGGTACAAGAGGCGGCCGAGCTGTACGAGGTCGCCCGCGACTTCTACGCCGTCGCCGCCGACGGCACCGTGTGCTACTTCGGCGAGGACGTGGACTTTTACGAAAACGGCGTCGTCGCCAATCACGACGGCACCTGGCGCGCCGGCGTCGACGATGCCCTCCCGGGCATCATCATGCCGGGCACCCCGGCGGCGATGCGGCCAATGACCTCCGCGGCGAGAGCCGCCTCGCGGTCGTCGGCGAGGGTGAGCAGCTCTTCGAGCTGATCGACGAACAACAGCACACCACCGTCGCCGGCCGCGCGCCGCATCTCCCAGCGTTCCTCCACCACCTCGACCACGCGCTCGCCGTCGCGGCCGACGCGCCGCCACACGGTCAGCAGGATGCCGAACACGGTCCAGCTGGCCTGGTGGTCGACGTGCTCGAGCTCGACGCGGCCCACCGCGAGGTCGACGACCCGGGTGTCCTGGTACCGCCGGATGAGCGTCGCGCG
>JBNKGC010000498.1:0-650 GCA_050289625.1 Polyangiaceae bacterium
CCCGCGAACGCGCCGGAAGTGGTGCCGAGCCCGTCGCCAGTGGAGGTACTGGCGGAGGAGGCGACGCCCATCGTGCGCACCGCGGTCCCCTCTTCGCCTCTTGCCGCAGCAGCGGCGTCTTCCTCAGCGCTCGGCACCGCCGCTCCTGCGGACGCAGCTGCCGATGCGGTGGAGGAAACGGAGGTGGTCATGGGGCATCCCACCTACCATGCTCCAGGCGACATTTCCCTGGATGGGGCTGTAAGCACAGCTCTCAGGGCCCTGTCTCAGGTGCAGCGTGTGCTGCGCCGGGAAGACGGGGATCTCGCCGACGAGCGCCAGCGCCTCCAGCTGTGGGCCTCCATGCTCAAGGAGACCACGGCTACCGAGAGGGCAGAGGCGCGGGGGCGTCAGCGTGGTTTCGACCTGCAGGCGGAGGCCATCGAACTGCGCGACGCCGACTCCAGGCGCGCACTCGCTGATGCGCAGGAGTTGTACGCTTCTGCCGAGGCCCGGGCCAACGTCGTCATCAAGCAGGAGGAGGACCTTGCCGCGCGCACACGCCAGGTCAACCAGCGGGTGCGTGAGGTGGAAGAGCTGGAGAGGCAGCTGCTGGAGCGGGAGGAGTTGGACGATATCACGCTCCGCCGCGAGCTTGAGGCTCTGGGTAC
>JBNKGC010000499.1:0-647 GCA_050289625.1 Polyangiaceae bacterium
GGTGGCGGAGAGGAGGAGTTCGGTGATGGCGCTAGCTGGGTGTAGCGGATGAGGTGCAGTCTCCGGTGGTGGGTGAGCTCCACAGAACCTTGGGGAAGCCTCTGGTCGTGGACGAAGAAGCGGGGAGCCCTTGGGTGGAGTTGTCCACGGTGGCCTGTGGTGGTGGCGGACGGAGGAGCGGAGAAGCGACGGCCCGGTCACCGGAGAAGGGAGGCGGCGGCGGCGCTCGAGGTAGGCGGCGACGTGGAGGGAGGCGGCGGCGGCGTCGAGGGAGGTGGTGATGGCGTCGAGGGCGGCTCACCGACGTACTAAGAAGGTGGCGCGACGGTGCTCCGGCTTCGGTGGCGTCGAGGGAGGCAGCGGCGGCACGACATCGGCATTGAGGGAGGTGACGGCGCGGCGTCGAGGGAGGCTACACCGAGGGAGGCGACAATGGCGTGGCATTAGCATTGAGGAAGGCGATGGTGCAGCGTCGAGGGAGGCGGCGACGGCGTGACATCGGCATTGAGGGAGGCGATGGCGCGGCATCGAAGGAGGCTGCACCGAGGGAGGCGGCGATAGGGTAGCGTTGGCATTGAGGGAGGTGATGATGGCGCTGAGGGAGGCGGCAATGGCGTGGCGTCGACGTTGGGGGAGGCAATGGTGTG
>JBNKGC010000500.1:0-648 GCA_050289625.1 Polyangiaceae bacterium
GAGGTGCCTCCGACGGGTTTGGTGTGTATGTGTCGTCGGTCGAATTGGACGGAGCTGGAACACAGCCAACGATCACAAATGCAAAGGAGAACAGTACGCACGCGAGACGTGCACGGCTCTCGAGCCCCCACTTGCCTTCCATCTCCCCCTCGGCGATCGAACCCGTAGCTACATGCGCCTCACGAACTGCTCCGTGCCCGCGTGTGAGCGGGGATGGACACGGCGCGATGGCGACGAGGAGACTATCCATGCGACAGGTCAAAGAGATTCTTCGGCAGAAGTGGCTGCTCGGGCGGACTCGCCGGGAGATCTTCCAGCTTCCAGCAGGTCGGCAGCGGTCGCGCGAGGTCGTCCGGCACTATTTCATCGCCATCACATGCTCGACGAACTGGTCGATGGCGATCTCGGTACCCTGCTGCCAACCGGATGTCTTGTTGGTCTCCAAGTCGGCTTCATCCCGATGCAGTGCCGTGAAGACGTAGCGGGTTCCGTCTCCCTTGCTTTCCATTTCCATGATGGCAGTGATCGGAATGTCGTCGAAGACAGCCGGCCGATAGCCCGGGAACAACATGGAGGTCCAGACCAGGCGCTCCATTGGAATGACCTCCAGGATGCAGCCAACATTGGGGAAGTCCTGCCCGTCCGGCC
>JBNKGC010000501.1:0-645 GCA_050289625.1 Polyangiaceae bacterium
ACGCCTGGGGTTCGCACTTCTTCGACGAAACGCGCTACCCCGATCCGCAAGCATTGATCGATGAGATGCACGCGGACAATGTGCACACGATGATCTCGGTGTGGCCGGTCTACCAAACGCAGCCCGAACTCAAAGCCGGGGAGGGCGACAACTTCGACGCGCTCGAGGCCATTGGCGCCATCTTGCCCAGTAACGGGGACCATCACTTTTACGACGTCTTCAACGAGGACGCTCGCGCTCTTGTCTACCAGCAGACGTATGACCGATTGCTGGGGAAGTACGGTTGGGATGCCCTTTGGGCTGATAACACCGAGCCGCAGGGCTACCCTAACGGTTTCGATTGGAATACGTGGAACACAGCACTGGGGGGCGCGTTGTTTTACAGAAACGCCTACCCGCTTGGGCACAGCCAAGCCCTCTATGAGAATTGGCGTTCGATTGGTCCAGACGGCAAGCGCGTCTATGTGCTCACGCGCAGCGGCTTTGCTGGGCAGCAGCGCTACGCTACCACTTGCTGGTCGGGCGACATCAACTGCGACTTCCCAACGTACGAACGGCAGATCCCCGCGGGTCTCAACTTCACGATTTCGGGGCTCCCCTATTGGACCACCGATATCGGTGGCTATTGGGGTCATCCGGAGCGGT
>JBNKGC010000502.1:0-643 GCA_050289625.1 Polyangiaceae bacterium
GTCCGCATCCAGCGGGGATAGGCGATGGAGCGCGCAGACATGTTGATGGCAAGCCTGAGCGTCGGATCGCGTTTCAGAGAATTCAGCCCCATATCAAGCGCCAGGCAATCGATGATGCGGCCAAGCTCCTGCGTTTCGATGGTCTCGATGAAGTCCTTGGCCGGGATGATCCGCCCGGTTTCGTCGAGAAGCCGGATCAGACCTTCGTAGAAGGCGGGCCGGTCGGGATGCGAGGCCTGAATCACCGGCTGGAACGCCAGCATCACGTCGCGTTTTTCAACCGCGCGGCGGACCATCGACATCGTCTCGCGGTCGCGCAGCCCGATTGCGGCGTTGAGCGGGCTTTCCTGAGCGGGGTCTCTTGGATCGTGTTTCGGTCTGCCCCTCTCCGGCATCGGAAATCTCCTCTCGGTCCCGGGACAGATTGGAGTGAACGCGCTAAGAAGCGGTAAACGGATGCGGCCTTGCGTGCCGCCGGGAGGAAATAGAGCCGATGGAAGAACGCTGCGGCTGGTGCGGGACCGACCCGATCTACACCGATTACCATGACCACGAATGGGGCGTACCCGAATACGATGCACGGGCGCTTTGGGAAAAGCTTATCCTCGACGGGTTTCAGGCCGGGCTGAGCTGGATCACGATT
>JBNKGC010000503.1:0-642 GCA_050289625.1 Polyangiaceae bacterium
AGACGGACATTGCACCTTCAAGGTATCCCCCCTCCTCCCGACGCGCAAAAGGAACCCATTTCAAGTTTCTGCGGGCTCGAAGCGTTCATTCTGCTCGCCATTTGCCCGCTCCGAAAAATGCGCCCCCTCACCGAGTGAGGGGCGATTCTTCTCCCCTCCTCTGGAGGCGTCTGCTTCGCGCCATCTGTTTTCTGAGGTCCTCGGCGCTCCGCGCCTGCGGCGGAGTCCAGGCGACTCAAGCCACGATCACCGCCAGACCGGCGGGTGGGGGTGAGGAGCGGGATGGTCTTCCCGCGATCGAGGGGGTTCCCCCGCAAAGACTTCCACAAAAAGCCCACCCGAGGACGCGAGCCGCTTGCGGCGAGGTGCTGCGAGGCGTCGAGCACCGCGCCCGACCAAGTGGGAGGGCACGGAGCGCAGAGCGACGGGTGGGGGAGCGGCGCAGGAGCTTGGCTCCGACAACGCGGGGGGCCTCTGCCCCCCAACAAGAAACACAGTCCCGCGAGCAGCAATCAACCCAACTGAAAAGGAATACCCATGCAACGAAAGCAGAAAACCAGCCACAAGCTCGGACTTGGGACTGTGGCGTAACTGGTAGCGCACTCGACTTTTAATCGAGGGGGGGTGACCTTCGCTGCGCTC
>JBNKGC010000504.1:0-639 GCA_050289625.1 Polyangiaceae bacterium
GAGGCTTATCCCCGCTAAACGTGAAATTCGCCTGTGCCGGGAAGGTATGAGGAGTGCTCCGACCATGCAGACGTAGCGTTCCACTGACGTTGAGCTTCGCAGTTCGCTTGGTTCCGGCCATTTGCGAGAGGTCGGTCTTAGGTTCGACTTTGGTGATCTTAAATTCAGCGTAGCGGTTGGCTTCCCTTTGCTCTTGGGGGCCGTCTTCAGAGATCTGCAGCCAAGTGCGCATGTGCTCGTTCTGCTTTTCGTTCTTGACCTCTTTGCCAAACTCCTCGTCCTCGCTCTTGCGCTTCTTTTGGTAAATCGAAAGCTTGTGGAGATCGATTTTCACAAGGCCCGTGGTTTTCGACAAGTCCGTCAGATCAACATGGATGGTTCCACTCGCTGATTGGGGGGCTCTTCCGAAGATCTTCTCCAGTTCAGCGTCCATGAGGAAGGTGACTTCTGAAGCAGAGCTTTCGACCTGGTACGAAGCGCCGGTTGTGGGAGCTTTCTCCTCTTTGAGCTCCTGGCTCTTGGGGGCGAGTTCTTGTTTGTCCTCGGTCCGATCACAGGCGGCGAGCGCAGTCGCGGCGAGCGCGATCGCAACAAGTGGGAGTGCGCGGAGGTGGTATTTCATGGTCGGAGAGAAATACG
>JBNKGC010000505.1:0-633 GCA_050289625.1 Polyangiaceae bacterium
CGTGTGCTCTTCCGATCTGACCTTCAGCTCCGGCACCTCCCGGGGGCCCGCAATCGACTGCCGAGTAAAAAGATCAAGATAACCGAACGTGACGTCGAAAAATTGGCCCCACCTGTGGGTTCACAGCCTCTCTCGAGGTGGGCCCGGGGGCTTGTGTCGGTATCCTGAAGACTGGGTACCCCCGTATACAAGCTCTAAATAAAGACAAGTAGCAGGGCGTGCATCCACGCGCCGTCACGCAAGCTGTAGCTTCGGACAACACCTCCCTGCAGAGGTGGGCCCCGGAGCCACCACGTGTCCCGCGGCCCCGGACCTCACCTCCTTGCTGAGGTGAGCTCGGGCGCTGCCACGTGTCCCTCAGCTCTGGACCTTTCCTCCTTGACGAGGTGAGCTCCGGTGTTGCCACGTGTCCCATGGCTCCGGGCTCTACCGTCCTGAGAGGGGAGCTCCGGTGCTGTCACATGTCCCACGGCTCGGGGCTCTGACTTTCTGAGAGGGGAGCTTCGATGGGGTCACGTGTCCCACGGCCCCTGGTGGCCTGTGGACCACATGAATAAAGAAAGTCTTAGCTGCCCTAGGCACGAAGCTAGGCTCGCGTGTTTCTAAGATACGCTTGTGCGTTACTAAATCGCA
>JBNKGC010000506.1:0-631 GCA_050289625.1 Polyangiaceae bacterium
AAATCGGGCGTTCACGCAACCCTTGCCGGCGTCATCACCGCCTTCTTCGTTCCGATGACGGACCGCTACGGCAAATCGCCACTGCATTCTATGGAACACGGACTGACGCCTTATGTCGGCTTTCTCATCGTGCCGATCTTCGCCTTCGCCAATGCGGGCGTCGTTCTGCAGGGCCTGACGCTAGGCGATCTCTTCGCGCCGCTTCCGTTGGGCATCGCCGCCGGCCTCGTCATCGGCAAGCAGATCGGCGTCTTCGGCGTGACCTGGCTGATCGTCCGGGCGGGCTGGGCGCGTCTGCCCCATGCGGTCACCTGGTCGCATGTCTACGGCGTCGCCTGCCTCGCCGGGATCGGATTCACGATGTCGCTGTTCATCGGCGGCCTCAGCTTCGACAGCCAGGAGAACATGAACGCCGTCCGGCTGGGCGTTCTCGCGGGGTCCGGCATCTCGGGCATCCTCGGCTACGCCGTGCTTCTGATGAGCGGGAAGCGTGACGAGGAAGCGGTCGAACTGGCGGAGTCGGGGCATCCCGCGCCCGCCATCCACAACTGACCCAATGGAAAGCCCCGACCGTGACTGACACGGACGGGGCCTGTTTCCGGCATGGGTATTGCACGGCCGCACTTCGTGA
>JBNKGC010000507.1:0-629 GCA_050289625.1 Polyangiaceae bacterium
CCGACCGGCTGCTGCATGCGCGCGGCTTGTCCGAGACGCTGTTTCTTGGCTCCGACACGATGCGCAGCACCATCGCCGCCCTCGTGCCGAAGGTGCAGTTCCTGAAACGCGAGCGGTTCTCGACGCTGACCTATGCAGGTTCGAAAAAGATAAGCCGGATGCCCGCGCGGTCGGCCATTGTCGGGTTTTCGGTTGAAAATGTCTATGCCATCGCTGAGCTGATCCGCCGCCAGAAGGGCGGCGCGGCGGTGGTTATGGGGGCGCTTTCGCCCCGCACCCGCAATGCGCAGGTCGCGATGTATCAGAACGGTGATGTGGACTACCTCGTCGCCACCGACGCCATCGGCATGGGCCTGAACCTCGACATCAATCATGTCGCCTTTTCCGCCACGGCGAAGTTCGACGGCTGGCGGATGCGCGATCTTTTCCCGCACGAACTGGCCCAGATCGCCGGGCGGGCAGGACGTCATACCACAGCGGGCAGCTTCGGCGTGACGGGCGAGGCCGCCCCGCTGACCGAAGAGGTAATCGCTTCGATCGAGCACCACCGTTTCCGACCGATTGACCGAATCAACTGGCGGGCGAGTGATCTTGATTTCGGCGGTGTCGACCGTCTGATCGCCTCGCTG
>JBNKGC010000508.1:0-629 GCA_050289625.1 Polyangiaceae bacterium
GACCACTTCGGTCGACCAACACGTTGGTTGGCTTGAGGTCGCAATGGAGCTTGCCGTCCCGGTGCAAGCGCAGGATGCCCTCGACGGTTTGCGCGACGGCCTCGCGCAGGCGGTCCTCCCGCAGTTCGGCGCGGGCGATCGCGTCCCGCCGCGCGACGGAAGCAGGCGCTTGGCTTTGCGCCACGCCCGTCGGCATCGTGTTGTCCTCGTGGTCGTCCGACGGAGTCGGCGTGGTCAGTCCTACGAGGCCGTGAAACGGTCGCACGTGCTCGAGCCAGTCGACGCCGTCGACCAGCTCCATGGTGAAGAACCAGGCTTGGTCGGCGGAGTGGAGCTCGTAGAGCGTCACGAGGTTTGGGTGCACGAGCCCCGAGAGCGCCCGGAACTCCTGCTTGAAGCGATACAGCTCGTTACCGCGCCCGAGTCGCAGCAACTTCAGCGCGACGTCGTGTCGACGCGACCGATCGAACGCGCGGTAGACGACGCCGGCGCCGCCCTCACCCAGCCGCTCGTGCATGGTGAATCGCCCAGCAACGGCTTCGACCAGCGCGGATTCCGCGGACTCTTGCATTAAGCGGTCGCGTGCCCACTTCGGGGCCCCCCAACGCCGTAGTCTACGCGGCATACCG
>JBNKGC010000509.1:0-625 GCA_050289625.1 Polyangiaceae bacterium
TACCGTTGCGAGATCAAGGGTCAGACGATCCACTTCAACTTGAGCCTTTCGCATCCTGCGACCTTCGACATCCCCCAGGGGATCGCCGCAGAGATTCCGAAAGACTCGAAGGGCACAGTTCTGATTCTCCGGTCTGCCGACAAAGAGCAGGTGGGTCAGGCTTGCGCTACGATCATTCGACTTCGTCCGCCAGAGCCGTACGGCGGCAAGGGCATTCGCCACCGCGGTGAGAACATTCGCCGCAAGGCCGGAAAGACCGGTGCTCGCAAGTAATCTGCGGGCATTCAGGAGACGTTACGATGGCTGCAAAATTAACAGGACGTGAGCGCCGCAAGCTCCGCATTCGCAACAAGATCTCGGGCACCGATGGGCGTCCGCGCCTTACGGTGTTCCGTAGTGCCAAGCACATCTACGCACAGGTCGTAGATGATGGCACCGGCAGGACTCTTGCTGCTGCCTCCACCCTCTCGGCTGACCTCAAGGGGTCCCTTTCCGATAGCGACAAGACCGCGGCGGCCAAGAAGGTCGGCGCGCTCATCGCGGAGATCTGTTCCAAGAACAAGATCGAGAAGGTGGTCTTTGATCGCAACGGTTACCTTTATCACGGTCGTGTGAAAGCTCTCGC
>JBNKGC010000510.1:0-624 GCA_050289625.1 Polyangiaceae bacterium
ACCGGTCGCAAGCATTCCGCCCTGCGTGTGGTCAAGGACGGTTATTCGCCGCAGGAATTCTATATCGCAGGCAGCGAACAGGGGCCGTGGAGCGACCTCTACGCTCTGGCCGCGTCGCTCTATCACACGATCAGCGGTGAAGCCCCGGTCAACGGTCAGGCCCGTCTTGCGGCCATCGCCGAACAGCGCCCCGATCCCTACGTTCCGCTTGCGGGCCGGATCGAGGGATACCCGAAAGGGTTTCTCGAAGCGATCGACAAGGCGATGATCACCAAGCCGGCGTTGCGCGTGCAAAGCGCTGACGAATGGCTGGCGATGCTCGACGGCAAGGTTGCCGTCGACGGCAATCCCGACGAGGCGATCTCGCGGTTGTTAACCGAAACGGTCGCCCGCGCCGAGGACGAGACCGAGAGCGATGACGGCGCGCGCGATCAGTCCCTGCCTGATGCGAAGTCGACAGAATTCGCGCCGTTCTCAATGGATGAAACCGCCCCTGCGACGGGTCGCGCCGCACCGAAAAGCCGTGGGATGCTCATGGCGGTTTCGGGACTGGCACTACTCGCCGTTCTGGGTGTGGCAGGCTATAGCATGGTTGGCGACGAAGCGCCCGCGACCGGTGAACAA
>JBNKGC010000511.1:0-624 GCA_050289625.1 Polyangiaceae bacterium
GGTGGACGGCATCATAGAGCAGTCGTGCGCATCCACTGGCATCACCCGTCTCAAAGGGTCGCACTCTCATCTCCACGAACGCCACAACAAGAAGAGTACCAGGACAGGCACCAGCGGAACACAACCAGTCGAGTTGGCGCCGAATCGGTTCAACCCCATCGCTCTTGAATCTTGCCTCTGCGGTCTTCCGATCCACGAGCCTAGTGACAGGACAGCTCTCGACGAATTCATGACCATGAAGGCGGCCTCGGCCGATCCTCGAATATCAGCATGATCAACCGTCGAATAAGCTCACCTTCGCCGCTGATTCGTTCGCTTCAGAAAACAAGAGGAACAAAAATGAATTGAAGCTCCGAACGGTGACCCAGACGCAAGGCGAAAACGGGATGGTCGCCGCCTGTCACCAATTGCTTGTTGGGGAGCTTTGAACTCGACCCGTAGGGGGATTCACGATGGTGATTTCGCGGCGCGAAGGGACCGCTCGGCAACAATGCGCAAGATGTACTCCTGGGTGTCTCGCATGATGAAATCAGTCCAGAGCGACGAGTACGCGTTGAATCTCGTTGAGAGGCGATGCTGGCTGGACAAGTGTAGGCGAACACCTCCGTCGCGTTCCTCCAATCG
>JBNKGC010000512.1:0-623 GCA_050289625.1 Polyangiaceae bacterium
CATGATTTAGTTGATCGTAGATTACCTTTGGCATGACACTCACGCTTGCTCCGAGATCACAGAGGGCTTGATCAAACTTCATGGTGCCAATCAGATAAGAGATAGTTGGACCACCTGGGTCACCCATCTTATCAGGAAGACCATCAAGGATAGCAACACTGCATCTTTCTGCAAACATGAGCCTATCCATTTCTGGTATTGGTCGCTTCTGGTTGAGGATATCCTTCAAATACCTTGGATAAGTCAGGACTAGCATGGCGTGCAGCATCGGAATGTCGACGTACATTCTCCGGATTACTTCCACAAAGCGGCTGAATTTTTCATCTTCCACAGGCTTCCTTGATTGATGGGGTGAGTATCACTGATGTCCTTGGGCGAAGCCTTACCAAGGTTTTCTTCTTCCTTTTTAGGCATTGGTTCTTCCTCAACCTCAGCCTCGGCTTTCTCTTCCTCTTCGATTAGATCAATTGGAGTCATCTTCTTGGATTGCGCTTTGGGTTCAACCATTGTCTTCCCGGATCGAGTAATCACAACCTTCACATTTTCCTTGATGGGGACATCTAGTTGACCAGGGAAATCTCTGCCATTTGGATGTGGCAATGCTGCAGCCAACTACGCTATCC
>JBNKGC010000513.1:0-620 GCA_050289625.1 Polyangiaceae bacterium
GCCTCGGTTCGCCTTCGGCGCTCTATCTTGCTGCCGCCGGAGTCGGAACTCTCGGACTCATCGACGCGGACGTCGTCGACGCGAGCAATCTGCAGCGACAGATCATGCACGCCACCGACCGCCTCGGCATGCCCAAGGTCGACAGCGCTGAGGTCGCCTTGAAGGGACTCAATCCTGACGTCAACGTCATCAAGTATCAGGAGCGTCTCACCAGTGAGAACATCGATCGCATCCTCGATGAAGGGTGGGACGTGATCGTCGACGGCGTCGACAACTTCCCAACGCGCTACCTCGTCAACGACGCGAGCATCTTCAAGAACATCCCGGTCATTCACGGGAGCATCTTCCGCTTCGACGGCCAGGTGACGACGTTCGTCCCTGGGCAGGGCCCCTGCTACCGTTGCTGGTATCCTGAGCCGCCCCCGGCGCACCTTGCGCCTTCTTGCGCGGAAGCCGGCGTCTTGGGGATCTTGCCCGGTGTCATCGGGGTGATCCAAGCGACCGAAGCGATCAAGCTGCTCTTGGGTAAGGGTCAGTCCCTCTCGGGGCGCGTCCTCGCCTACGATTCGATGAACATGACGTTCCGCAACTTCAAACTGCCGCGCGACAAGAACTGCCCT
>JBNKGC010000514.1:0-620 GCA_050289625.1 Polyangiaceae bacterium
CCATCGTCGGCTGCCCTCCCGCATTCGGATGGAGCTGAACCGAAGTGCCGCCCAACCGCCTTCACTCTCCCGCACTAGCTTAGTGCCTCATCGACTCCCCTCCCCGATTCAATGTCGAAACTGATGGGGATTAAAAATCCACCGCCGCCGGCCACCTCCCCTCCTCACCAATGCCTCCCCAGCCCTATAAAATGCACCCCCACCTCCGCCTCTCCGCACCGCGCTCGCTGCTCCCCTCCTTTGCTCTTCTCTGCATCCTCAGTCGCCCAACATCGAGCACCACCGCCGCCGTCTCCTCCTCTTCACCGCCGGCCTTACCCGCCATTGCCCCGGTCACCAAAGCCTGCGGTAAGGTACGGCAAGATCCTCTCTATCTTTTTCTGTAGCCGCAGCGAGCTCCGTGCCCTTGCATCATCGACGAGCCCGCACTCCGGCGAAGCTCCGGTGGTGTTCTATCCTTAGGTCCACCATGGACCGAAGCGTCGCTCGGTTCACCATCTCGTGGACTATGTCCACAAGTTTTTCCTTTCAAGAATAATTCATTTATTGTATTAAATCCAAGAAATTTGCACCGAGGCCCCTGTGTTATGTTCTAATTCTGATCCAGCCCCTGTTTTTGA
>JBNKGC010000515.1:0-619 GCA_050289625.1 Polyangiaceae bacterium
CGTAGAGCACGTCCGCGCCGTCTTGCCCGTTGAGCGTATCATCGCCTCCACCGCCATCTATCGTGTCATTACCACTGTTCCCGTTTATCTCATTGCCAAAGCTGTTACCGGTCAATTTATTGGGACCGCCGTCCCCGGTGAGGGAGGCTGCGCCCGCCACTTCGAGCAGCCTGGCATTTTCGACGTTGTCGAACTGTGGCAAGTTGAGGTCGACGTTGTAGCTCGCCGCGACCGTGTCGTCGCCTTCATTTGCACCTGAGATGTCCTCTGGTCCAACCTCGATCAGGATATCGGTGGTACTTGTGCTGACGAAGAGATCGTCGCCGGTGCCGCCGATGAGCGTGTTGTCTCCGCCGTTTCCGATCAGCGTATCGTCTCCACCACCACCCGCGATCGTATCGTCTCCGCCGAGACCTTGGATCCGGTTCTCGTTCGCATCGCCAGTCAGCAGATCATCGTGTTCGGACCCGATGACGTTGGCGAAGTTTTGGATGGAATCACCTTCCGCATGTCCCCCGGACCCCGTACCGGCGGACAGGTCGACAGCCACGCCCGCATCGGAGTTGGCGTATGAAACGGTGTCGTTTCCGGATGCGTCTGGTCCACCGATCAGAGTATC
>JBNKGC010000516.1:0-618 GCA_050289625.1 Polyangiaceae bacterium
GCATTTCCTTGAACGACTTGAGCAGCTGGTTGACGTCCTTGATGGTCGTCCCGGCGCCGCGCGCGATGCGGGCACGGCGCTGGTGGTGGATCTCGTCGGGGTGGAACCGCTCCCACTGCGTCATCGACTGGATCATCGCGCACTGGCGCGTGATCTCGCCGTCGTCGATCTCCTCGTCGGACGACGGCGACGGTGCGTCCACCGACCCGCGCCGCCAGGATTTCCGCTGCCGCCGCGCCGCGCGCGCAACGATCTGGAGGCTGAGGTCCTCGTTGCCCAGCTCCTCGTCGTCGTCGCTCCGCCGGAGCTCCGCGGGAGGCGAGTGGCCAGCGCCGTATTCGTCGTCCAGATCCGGGTCGCGCCGCGCCCTCGGCCGCCAGAGCTGGGCCATCGACGGCTGCGGAGGAGGTGGTGGCTGCGGCGAGGTGGGAGTGTCGAGGAGGTGCAACCCTAGGGCGCTCGATCCGGAGCCGGCGCGGGGGGGTGAGGGCTGGGGTGAAGCCCGAGCCGTTGGGCCAGGATTTGGGTTCGCCTTTCGTGAGGGCCCTGTAGTCCGTTTATTCTGAAAAGGTAGGCCCCGTTTGTCAGTGATGGTAGACTGTAGAGACCCCGCTGCAC
>JBNKGC010000517.1:0-612 GCA_050289625.1 Polyangiaceae bacterium
ATTGTGACCATACTCTCGCATCCGACAGTTCTGAGTTATCCTTCAATGCACGTCATTGTTAGCTAGATGGTGGTTGCTGCTTACCGATGCTGCTGCTTCACTTTGGGCTCGCTTCACCCGATCGTTCGATCGGTTACCGATAAAAGGTTCCCCTCAAGGGTTGTCGACCGATCGTTGCGCTTTGACATAGTTTGCCACCTCAGCCTCTTGCTGTGCCAGAGCGACAAGGGGAGAGCCTTCAGGTGCCATGCACTAAATTAACTCCATAATAGTCTAGAGCCGTACGACGTTGAAGTCCGGATTCAGATTCCAGATCATTCCATCACTGGGTGTTCGGGCATCGGATGCTTCTGATCTCCCGATGGTGGGATATCTGCTGGAGCTATTGTGTGAAGGTGCTCCGGCCGAACAGCTCATCGATGGAGTTCCAATAGGTATTTCCCCCTATCTCAGGGTAGTCATTGGTTGAATCTTGATTAGGGGACGTTGTCGATGAAGAAGAGCTCAATGCCCCAGCCGGTGGCTGGAGGATAGATGCCCCAACCAGGATTCCCTGAATGGTCTTGGCGACGTGATGGTATGGCCCTGCATAAGAATTTAGACCTAAGTAGA
>JBNKGC010000518.1:0-611 GCA_050289625.1 Polyangiaceae bacterium
GGTGCACCTACTAGGTGTAGCCCCCGACTCTCAACTTAAATCTTTCGGAGAATTTAACTCGGGAGTCTAGAGCTTAAAGTCTTCAAATGTGGATCTTCGAAACGTAGATGCTTCACAGAGGTGCCATGCAGTGCAACAAGACCCTTGCATTAGCCCTAGAACCAAGTATATTGGTGAATAGTACTAGTATAAGCTGGCAGCGAGTCTGCTTGCCACTGAAATCATATGTTGTTGATGTAGATGATCAAGCTGTTGCATGACATTGATGTGGAGCCATGCTGGCGATGAAGCTGTCGAGGCGATTTGACTGCGGTGTGATGTACATGCCAAGTCATGCAGATGACAGTGATGCCGAGTCAAGCTGGTGATGGCGCTGTTGAGGTGACTTGGCTGTGGCACGATGTCGATGCTAAGTCATGCTAGTGATGGCACTGCCGAGGCGACTTGGCCGTGGCGCGATGTCGATGCTAAGTCATGCTGGTGATGGCACTGCCGAGGCGACTTGGCCGTTGTGCAATGTAGATGCTGAGTCATGCTGGCAACAATGCTACCGAGTCATGCTGCGGAGTGGGCGAGACGAGGCGGCTGGCCGTGGTATGATATAGATGTCG
>JBNKGC010000519.1:0-610 GCA_050289625.1 Polyangiaceae bacterium
GAGATCGCCCGTCGCGCCGAAGATGACGAGGTCGAACGCGTCGACCGGGATGACTCTTGAAACCATGATGGTCGCCTATTCTAGCTTTGGAATGTGCCTGCCAGCGCGCGGGACGTATCAAGCATCCGGTTCGAAAAACCCCATTCATTGTCGTACCAGCCGAAGACCCGGATCAGCCCGCCCGCCGTCACATGGGTTTCGGGCAGGGCCATGACGATGCTTTCGGGCCGGGCCCGAAGGTCCGACGAGACGAGCGGCTTTTCGGTGCAGCCGATCACCCCGCCCGCGTCTTGCAGCGCGGCATTCACGGCGGCGCGGTCCGGTTTTGCCCGCGTCATCACCGAAAGATCGACCGCCGAGACCGATGCGACCGGCACCCGGACCGCCGCGCCCTCGATCCGGCCCGCGATCTCGGGCAGGACCACATCGAGGAGCCGCTGGGCAGAGGTCGTCGTCGGCACCATCGACAAAGCTGCTGCGCGGCTCCGGGCGAACTCGGGCCCCGGCGCATCGACCGTGGGCTGGCTGCCAGTGTAGCAGTGGATCGTCGTCATCCAACCGGTTTCCACACCCCATTGCCGCTCGATCAGCCGGGCAAGGGGCGCGAGCG
>JBNKGC010000520.1:0-609 GCA_050289625.1 Polyangiaceae bacterium
GTGATCCCCGTGCCCTTCAGTTTGTCGATGCGGTAATTCTTGATGTCTTCGAGGTAAAGATCACCAAAGATGATGTGGGTGATCCCTTCCGACACGGCGCGCTCGGTCGCCGCCTTCATCCGCTCCTCGTAGATCTCATTCGAACACGGGTGCGGGATCGGGACCTCCCAAAGGGGCAAGTCGGCGCTCTGTGCTTGTTGACGCAGGAGCTCGCTGCGCACCGCGTGCATGGCGACCCGGTCGTGAGTCTCGTTGACGCTCGTGAGAAGGCCGGCGAGTTCGAAATCTCCGGATTGACGGACGAGGTGCAGCGCCCAGGCGCTGTCCTTGCCGCTGCTCCAGCTGAGTAATGCTTTCGGTCGGCTCATAGGGGTCAGCGTAATGGTCCTTGCCGAGATGGGAAGGCTGGTCGACCGTTCCCTGGGCTGGGTCGGAGGTCGAGTTCTGTCGGGCAAAAGGGCCGCCCGTGGTCAACCTGTCGGGGCGGGGTGTTCTGGATCGTTGTGTCGTCGAGATGGTCCGGGGCGGCCCTCGCTGCGTCTTGTGAAGCGAGGATAGCCAGGGGAGCGCGGCCCTCGAATTCGAACCGCCCGCTCAATCGATCGAACG
>JBNKGC010000521.1:0-608 GCA_050289625.1 Polyangiaceae bacterium
CGCGGGGGGATTGGTGTGGAACGAGCCCGAGCCGGGGTCGGCGAGCATGAACGCCACCGTCCCGGCCAGGCCCGCCGCGATCGGATGGCCGGCGTCGACGATGTTCGCGTTCACGTCGCCGACCGCGATGCCCGACGGCGCGATGCTCATGTCGTCCCACACGAGGCCTTCCATCACGATGACGCCCTCGTCGACGTTGGTGAACGTGCCGCCGATCTGGGTCGACAGTGCGGTCTCGCTGATCACCACGAGCACGGTGGGATCGGCATCGGCCGGCGTCATCGCGATGTCCTCGCCGAGGATCACGGTGAAGCCCAGACCCTGCAGGATGGGCACCAGCGGGCCGTCCAGGGAGGCGTTGGCGGTGCCGTCGTTGGTCACGAGCAGCGCGCACAGGCCGATGACCACGTCGCCGTCGTCGCAATCGCCGCCGCCGAGCACGGCGGCGTAACCGTCGCGATCGAAGTCGACCAGCGCCCGCACGGTGTTTGCCAGGTGGCGGGCGTGGGTGCCGCGGGTCGCCACCGCCCAGCGCGCGCGCTCGCTGTCGAGGCCGAGGCCAACCCCGGCGATCGCCACCACCGCCGCCACGGCCGCGACCGCAGCGC
>JBNKGC010000522.1:0-602 GCA_050289625.1 Polyangiaceae bacterium
CAGCGGCAAGCTGGACCCGAACAACCAGCCCCACGATTCGATAGCGTACCTCTTCGCTCCGAAGAACAGCGCGCGCATCCTCAAGCAGGCCGAGCAGAGCGACAAGCGGCTGACCGCCGGAGCACTGTCAGGCACCTACGGTCCCGAGCGGAGAACCGAAGCACAGAGAGGTGAGCTCGACTGCGCGAAGTTGAGGCGCTACCTCCGCAGCAAGCGAGCCATCACCGCCACTGACGGCACATGGCAGCCGTCGAAGGCCATCGGAACCGGAGGTGGCCCATGAGCAATTCCACCGAGCTCGAGGTCGACCGGTACTACCCGTACGATCCCGAGCTTCCAGTGAAACGCGCCGACGGGTCGAGTCGAAAGCTCCCTGAACTGCTTCGAGTGATTGCACACCGGCCCACCGCGCAACTGCTCTGGGAGCAGCTCGACCGGGAGCAGCCTTTGCTCGCGAGGCCACTGACTGACATTGAGCCACCGAACCCCAACCCGCAGCACTGGCAGGACAAGTGAACAGGACGAATTTCACCGGTGCTGTGTTGGGACCTGAAGAATGACCACAACGGTCGAACGCGACAGCAACGTGACCCACGAACCAT
>JBNKGC010000523.1:0-593 GCA_050289625.1 Polyangiaceae bacterium
GGCGTCGTGTCGGGCTCGGTATCGTGCACCGCAATGACGGTGCCGGCATACGTCCCTGCGCTGGGTCCCGTCGTGGCAAGCTGATCGTCGGAAAGGACGAGGAGATTCCCCACAGCTACCGTAAACTGGTCGTCGTTCTCCGGCTCTGCGTTCCCCGAAAGGTCCCGGCGCCCGATGATCGAGCCCACATGCTGGAAGCTATCGAGAGAGCTGACGTCGATCTTGTCGGCCCCTGGGTTCGGGCGGATGCGGCCAGCGAACATGTAGCCATCCTGGAAGCTCATGTACTCCCAATACCCGCCGGGGCGATTCCCGCCGATCTGACTGATGTCCGTCGGGTCCGTAAGCACGTCGTAAACTCGAATCGGATTCAGGAGGTAGATGTGATGTCGATAGAAGCCGCCGATGTAGCTCTTCTCTGACGGCAGAGTCGAATCGAGGATCATCGGGTTGTGCGGATCGGAGATGTCGAGGGTCGCGATCCCAGCGTTGTCCTTGGGCGTCGTGATCACAAGCAGGTTCCCGATTGCGAAAAGCGGCCCCGCGTTCACATTGCCCAGCTGACCTTGAGGAATGCTCTTGACGATCGATGC
>JBNKGC010000524.1:0-593 GCA_050289625.1 Polyangiaceae bacterium
GGACATCATCGGGAGGCGGCAGCGGCAACGCACCTTCAGGCAGCCCTGTCGATCGCTACGGAAAACTCTCGGTCAGTGGCAGCGGGCTTTCGGACGAACAGGGCAATCCCGTCCAACTCAACGGTCCGAGCAGCATGTGGCTCAACTGGGACGACGCGAACTACGCGACGAACTTCGAAGGCCTGCAGTTCATGCGCGATCAATGGGGGCTAGAAGTCTTTCGCATTGCGATGGGCATCGAACCCATGAACGCCTACCTCGATGACCCTGATGGCAACAAGGCCAAGGTGCGAACCATCGTCGACAACGCCATCCAGCTCGGCGTCTACGTCATCATCGACTGGCACGACCACGAAGCCGAAGCCCATCAATCAGAGGCCCAGGCGTTCTTCGCAGAAATGGCCGAGGCCTACGGCGAGACGCCAAACGTCCTGTACGAAGTCTACAACGAGCCGCTCGACATCAGTTGGGGCAGCGTCTTGAAACCCTATCATGAGGCACTCATCGGAACGATTCGCGAGCGTGATCCGGACAACGTCATCATCCTGGGGACGCCGAAATGGTCCCAAGACGTGGATGTAGCAGCGCAAGAC
>JBNKGC010000525.1:0-585 GCA_050289625.1 Polyangiaceae bacterium
GAAGGGCTAAAGAACTAGATCGAGTCCTAACTCTAAGAACAACAAGAACTAGTGCTAGTCTACGAGCTAATCCAGAGACTTATGGACTACTAGGGTTTACCTTGAGCGGATGTGAACAACGACGACATGACCGACGAGTGCATTCGGAGTGGAGGCAGATGGTCGGTGTAGGAGTACGATGGAACCGGCAACAGAGAATTGTAGGAGTACGGTGGCAGCAGTGATCGAGAGCTTTCCCCTCGCTTCAGCGTCCTATGTGATCGGTTCTACGATTAGGGTTTGTGGGGTACTGTGTGGGCATGGTGAACGTTGGTTCCCGTGCCCCGGCTGACCCCTCTTTTATATGGCGCTGCGTGAGGGGGGGCCCACTGCCACAAACGACAGGCGTCCCCGATCAGGGCGCGACTCGGATCGGACCGATCTGGAGATCCGATCCCGATCCGGAGATCCTGCTGCGGGTGAGATCACATCCCTAACAAAATCGAGTAGAAATAGTTATCGTTGTTTCTTTTCAGAACAGAAAGTCAGTGGTACAATTAAATGTTTTTTTGCGAAACGGTACAATTAAAGGTTATATACCCTCCC
>JBNKGC010000526.1:0-585 GCA_050289625.1 Polyangiaceae bacterium
GTCCCGCTTGTCAGTCGCCGCGCGCAGCGCCGGGCCCACGCGGCAGCGCGCCGCTGACGCGTGGCCGCCATGCGCCGCGCCGACCGCGTGGGATAAAGCGCTGTCGGGACGGCGCCGCGTCCCGACAGCACCCTCGCGCCGCTCACCCGACCGCCTCGCCCATCGCGCCAGCGTCCCGACCGAGCCGCCTCCCCGACAGCGTGCGTCCCGACCGCCGTGGTCCGAAGCCGCGTCGCCCGGACCACCGCCCGGCCGCCTCACCGCTCGCCCGTCGTCGTCACGCCGCGCCGTCGTCCCCGTGCCGGTGAGCTGCTCGCTCCTCGCCGTCTCCCGTGCGCCGGCGCCGTGTCATCGCCGGCTCGCCGAGCAGCACCGCCGAGCCGTGTGCCGCGCGAACGCTCGCACCGTGCGCCGCCCGGCCGAGGCCGTGGGCCGCGTGGCAGTGGGCCGTGCCAGCGCTGCGCACGCGGGCCGTGCCCCGCGTGGCCACGGGCCGCGCTCACGCGCCGCGTGAGTGGGCCGAGCCGCCCCGCCGCAGGCCGCGCCCCGCACTGTGCAACTGGGCCGAGCTCGGTTTCGGCCCAG
>JBNKGC010000527.1:0-583 GCA_050289625.1 Polyangiaceae bacterium
GCACGTGCTGCGGCACTCGTTCGCGTCGCACCTGACCATGCGCGGCGTGTCGCTCAAGGTGGTGCAGGAGCTCTTGGGCCACGCGACGCTGGAGATGACCATGCGCTATGCGCACCTGTCTCCGGCGGTGGTCCGTGATGCCGTGCACCTGCTCGACCAGCCGGTCCGGACTGGCCAACAGGTGGCCAACAGCCGGCGGACCGGGACGTAACCAGCGGAAATGTAGTGGAGGCGCGGGGAATCGAACCCCGGTCCGAAGATGCTTCCGAACGAGCATCTACGTGTGTATCCGCGATTTTGAATCTCGCCATACGGGCCGACTCGCGGCGACCTTCCCGAATGGCCAGCACATCCTTTGTCTCGCCATCCGACCGATGTGCGTCTCCGGAGAGCCAGCCTGATTGTTGGCGATGCATCCAGCGCTCCAGGCGGAAGCACTGGGGCATCGTCGCTAGCTTAAATTAAGCAGCGAGGGCAACAGCGTTATCGTTCGCAGTTGCAGGTGTGCCCGTTTTTACGTGGCCACGGGCGCCACGACACGCAGCTCGAGCCTCGACATCCCCGTCGAAACCAGTTCGCCCCC
>JBNKGC010000528.1:0-579 GCA_050289625.1 Polyangiaceae bacterium
CGTGGCGGGCGAGGACCTCGCGGAGAAGCTCGCGCGCGGGCCGCTGCCGATCGACGAGGCGCTCGACGTGTGCCGGCAGATCGCCGAGGGTCTCGAGGCCGCGCACGAGGCGGGCGTCGTGCACCGCGACCTGAAGCCCGCGAACGTGCGCGTCACGCCAGAGGGCGTCGTGAAAATCCTCGACTTCGGGCTCGCGAAGCCGATCCATCCGCGTGCGACGAAGGAGGGCACGACGACGGCCGAGTCCGACAGCTTCCTCGTGACGGAGGAAGGCCTCGTGCTCGGCACGCCGACCTACATGAGCCCCGAGCAGGCGCGCGGCAAGCCGGTCGACCGGCGCACGGACATCTGGGCCTTCGGCTGCGTGCTCTACGAGTGCCTGACCGGCACTCGCGCGTTCCGAGGCGGAGCGTTCGGCGAGCTCATGGCGGCGATCCTCGAACACGACGCCGACCTGGCCCGGCTGCCGGCAGCGACGCCCGCGCACGTGCGCAGCCTGCTCGCGCGCACGCTGATCAAGGACCCGCGTGTCCGGCTGCGCGACATCGGCGAGGCGCGCGTGGCGCTGGCCGCAGACGG
>JBNKGC010000529.1:0-577 GCA_050289625.1 Polyangiaceae bacterium
GTCAGCCTGTCCTACCCGTCCCGCCCGAAAAGGCGTTTCAGGGCTCCGAGTTGGGACAACGCAACGCCGAGCAGGATCAGGGCCATCGAGGCGTAGAGGCTGGCCTCGGCCGTTTCGCCGAGGATCAGGATGCCCAATATGACCGACCAGACTGGCACCATGTAATTGACCAGCGACATGAAGGTCGGCCCTGCCGAGCGGATGACCACGATGCGCAAAAGGTTTGCCGCCGCCGTCTGGACGAGGCCGAGGGTGACGATGACCCAGATGACGCTCGCCTCGGGCAACGGCGGCAGACCCTCAGTGGCGATCGCTACTACGCCGACGAGGCCGGCGCCAATCCAGAGCGTCACAGCGCTGAGGCCCAAGGGGTCGACAGGCGGGATGCGGCGCATGAGAACGGATGAGATCGCATAGCAGGCGGCAGCCGAAAGGCAGGCAAGCTGGCCGAAGATCTCGATATCGGCGCCGCTGGAACGGAAGGCCTCAGGGCCAATCAGGACCAGGACACCGCCAAAGCCGATCACGAAGCCGATGGTCTTGCGGATCGACAGGCGTTCGCCCGGCACAAGAAAGT
>JBNKGC010000530.1:0-577 GCA_050289625.1 Polyangiaceae bacterium
CAACAAGGCGGTCGCCGCGATGCGGGCGGGGGCGCACGAATTCCTGGTGAAACCCTTCGATGAGCAGCGGTTTCTCAATGCGATCGACAACGCGCTGGCCGGAACCGCGGTCAACGGCGACGCAGCCAACCCGCCCCGTCAGCCGGCAGCACCGGGAGAGTTCATCGGAACATCCGAACCGATGCGGCAGGTCTACGCCAAGATCGCCTCGGTCGCGCGGTCGATGGCGACCGTATTCATCACCGGCGAAAGCGGCACGGGCAAGGAACTCTGCGCCCAAGCCGTTCACGACATGTCGAGCCGCGCGCAGGGGCCCTTCGTGCCCCTCAATTGCGGCGCGATCCCGTCGGAGCTTCTGGAATCTGAGGTCTTCGGCCACGTCAAGGGTTCGTTCACCGGCGCCATCTCGGACAAGCCCGGCGCGGCGGCCGCCGCCGCCGCGTGAGACTGGGATGTGGGCCTCGCCGGCCGGACTTCACTTGTTGCCGTTTTTGATAGGTTGGTTCCACTACCAGCTGATGCTTGTGGTTTCTATTTGGATTTTTTAGAAACACGGTATAGACGTAAATATTTATAT
>JBNKGC010000531.1:0-577 GCA_050289625.1 Polyangiaceae bacterium
CCGTCGGAGCAGCGCTGGTCGGTCTCGGCATTGCTCAGCCCGAGGCTCTCCTGACAGACCTGCCGGGTGGCGAAGTCGTCGGATTGCGAGCAGCCGAAGTCGAGGCAGTCGATGAACCCGTTGCCGTCGTTGTCGATCCCGTCGCTACAGGTCTCCGGCGTGTTCTCGAGCTTGCCTTCGCAAACCTCGAGCACCTCGGGGTCGTCGCTCATCGAGCAGCCGAAGTCGAGGCAATCGATGAACCCGTTGCCGTCGTTGTCGATCCCGTCGCTGCAGGTCTCCGGCGAGTTCTCCAGCTGGCCCTCGCAGACCTCCTGGACCGCGGGGTCCTCGCTCATCGAGCACGAGAAGTCCTGGCAGTCGATGAACCCGTTGCCGTCGTTGTCGATCCCGTCGCTGCACGCGTCGGGCGTGTTCTCGAGCTGCGCCTCGCAGACCTCGAGAACCGCCGGGTCCTCGCTCATCGAGCACGAGAAGTCCTGGCAGTCGGTGAACCCGTTGTTGTCGTTGTCGATCCCGTCGCTGCAGGTCTCGACCGTGTTTTCCTGCATCGACTCGCACAGCTCGAGGATGGCGG
>JBNKGC010000532.1:0-575 GCA_050289625.1 Polyangiaceae bacterium
GTCGTCTTCGACGTGTGATCGATGAGCATCTCCTTTGAACGCGTCGACGAGCACCGCTGGCGGATCCCTCGCGAGGGCGGCATGCGGGTCCCAGGGATGGTCTACGCCTCGGCGTCGATGATCGACGACATCCGCAACGACAAGAGCCCGGAGCAGGTGGCCAACGTCGCTCACCTGCCCGGCATCGTGGGGCACAGCCTCGCGATGCCGGACATGCATTGGGGGTATGGCTTCCCCATCGGCGGAGTCGCGGCCTTCGACGAAAACGAGGGAGTGCTCTCGCCCGGCGGCGTGGGCTACGACATCAACTGCGGGGTGAGGCTGCTGCACTCCGAGCTGCCCGTCGACGAGATCCGCCCCCGCCTCGAGGCACTGTCGATCGCGCTGTACAAGGCCGTGCCCTGCGGTCTGGGCCGCGGCAGCCGGCTGTCGCTCACGGACAAGCAGCTCGACCAGGTGATGCGGCGTGGCGCGGCGTGGGCAGTGGACGAGGGCCTGGGCCGTCCCGAAGATCTCGAGGTCATCGAGGAGGGGGGATGCTTCGCAGGCGCCGAGCCGACGAAGGTCTCGCAGCG
>JBNKGC010000533.1:0-575 GCA_050289625.1 Polyangiaceae bacterium
CCCTTCACAACGTTGCTTCTTGTTCGTGTCGGCTCTAAGCGCCAAGCCGCCACCGCCGTCACCCGCCACCTCTTCCACGGCCACCTCATCGACGACCGCCTCGACCAACCACCGTCCGGGCCCGCCTCGAAGTCGATGAGCTTCCCATTGTCGCCACGCTCCTCCCTGAACCGTTGTCCGCTGCTCAGAGCCGACCGCAAGCCACCCCGCGCCGCCGTTGCCGCCGAGAAGCGCCTCCACGCAGACCGGCACCTCCGGCCATGGAATTGCCTCGCCGACGCCACCGCGAGCACCGCCTGTGCTCCGAACTTCTCTCCGAGCCACGAGCCAGTCGCCACCACCACCAGACGACGCTCTCCACGCCGTTCCCCTCCGGCCGCCCACCCACCGTCGTGGAGCATGTTCTACGGTGAGTTTCTCCTCTCTCCACCGCCCAAAATCAGACCCCCGAGCCGTCGGCATGCATCTCGGCCATTTCCCCCACCCCCTCTCACTGTCGGTCACCGGAATTGGCCGATGCCACCGTCGCCCGTGCGCCAGCGACCAGGGCTCCCCTGCCTCTCTGTTCTTGCCAT
>JBNKGC010000534.1:0-574 GCA_050289625.1 Polyangiaceae bacterium
GACCGGTTTTACTGAGTGGTAGCGAGGAGTTAGAGAAACCGGTCGGGGTGGTCGCCGGAACGCACATCAGGAGCGGGAGAAACGGCACGTCATACCCTCACGCAGCAGGTCGCCCCGAGGGGCTTCCTTCCTCAGTTGCCGACCAGGCACCGGCAGTCGCCGAGGCGTGAGCGATGCCGAAGAAAGGCTACCGGAAGCCGCGTCCAGTCATCGGCGACAACGACCCCGAGGGCCTTTACGCCTGGATGAAGCGCTATCTCGTGGCGCTTCGCACGAAAAATTACTCCGAGCGCACCATCGAGAACCGCGAGGTGTACTTGGAGTTTTTCATCGCGTGGTGCGAAGCACGGAGCCTGACCAGGCCGCAAGAGGTGACGAAGCCCATCCTGGAGCGGTACCAGCGACACCTGTTTCACTTGCGGAAGGACAATGGGAAGCCCCTCAGCTTCCGAGCGCAGCACAGCCGGCTGGTGCCCGTGCGAGGGTACTTCAAGTGGCTAACGAGACAGAACGTCCTCCTGTCGAACCCCGCCAGTGAACTCGAGCTCCCCCGCCTGGAACGCCGCCTCCCCCG
>JBNKGC010000535.1:0-573 GCA_050289625.1 Polyangiaceae bacterium
GTGCCGATCATCGCCCATCTGCTGATAGATGGGGCCCACCTGTCAGCTCTCTCTTCCCCCAAAGCTCACCTGCTCCGCGCCCGTGTGTCCTCGCCGGTCACCCATCACCACCCCGTGCCACAAGGATGGCCGCGTGTTCTCCTGCCACCTAGAGCCATTGCGTCAGCTGCGGTGCGCCGTGGCATCCCATCACCGCTGCCCGCCTGTGTCTACCCTTGTCGACACTGCATCGATCGGATTCCGGAGCCGACCGCTCGGTGATGAAGCCCTTGAGCGAGCCGCTCCACTAGCCAAGCTTCCACTGCCGAATGCGTGCCATCGAGGCCATCATCTAGCGCTGCTCGCGCGCGCGCGTAGCCTTGTAGCCAGGGTGCGTTGGCACCCCTCGATGCGCCGCGTGGACACCTGGATCCCCCCTGTCCAGCTCACCACCCCGACGCCGGCGTACGGACAAACGCAGCTCGCGTGCCCTTCATGCGGCTCCCATTGCCGCTGCGCCTCTGCGCCGCGTGAGCAGACGCTCGCTCTACGCCGCGCTGAGCCGTCACCTCGCTTCCTCTATCTCTGGCACAG
>JBNKGC010000536.1:0-570 GCA_050289625.1 Polyangiaceae bacterium
AGGTTACAAGCTATCAAGCTACTTGCTAGCCTAACCCAAATCCACTCAAAATTTTGTCTCCCCGCATCCTACATCGATGAGACCTAGTCCTCATCAATGCCCGACATGGCATCGATCTCCTCGGGGTCGGCAGGCTCGGGTGGCGCCTGCACCTGAAGCTCCAACAGCTGCTGCTCAAGGTTGGTGATCGTCTCTGCCCTCTCCTCAAGCTCGGCATCCTGTACCTCCACATGGTGCTCTAGGTGGATAATCCCGTGGGTATGGGTCATCACCTCCTCGCGAGTGATGTCGAGCAGCATATGGGTGTGGTTCCATCCATGCTCGGCGTTACTAAGGCGACGGTAAACCTCCTTCAGCTCACGGTCCTGCTCTGAAGGTGGACGTACACCGCTGCGGAGAATGGCATTCTCATGCCTCAGCCTCTCGATCTCGCCGGTGGCGGCAGTGGCACTCTCCTTGTACACCATCAGACGCGTACGCTGCTGCATGCCTGTCCTGGCGGTGTTGTGCTGCAGGTTGAACAGGTACTGCGCGTACCTGGCCAACGAAGTCATCCCGGCATGGAAGTGA
>JBNKGC010000537.1:0-570 GCA_050289625.1 Polyangiaceae bacterium
TAGTAAACTTTTTTACAGAAAGCGGTTGACTCACTCAACGAGTTTGATAAGTTGTCCGCCGCTTCAACGGAAAAGCCGCTGAAACAATCGGCCCGAAAGTTGAAGCATTTTTGTTCTTTGAAATCAGAATAACTCATAAGATATGACAGAAATGAAGCATCGCTTCGAATCAGAAGTGGTGCGGTTTGTTATAGCCAATGCTTTGAAACTGTCGATTGATTCGCTTTAGCGATCAATTGAGTTTTATATGCGAATTTAAGAAACAGGATTTAAACCTGATCATTTTTTAAAAATTTGATGGAGAGTTTGATCCTGGCTCAGAACGAACGTTGGCGGCGTGGATTAGGCATGCAAGTCGAGCGGGATCTAGCTTTTTCAATTCTTCGGAAGAGAAGTTGCTAGTGAGAGCGGCGAACGGGTTAGTAATAAATGGGTAATTTGCCCCTTTGTTCGGAATAGCCACCGGAAACGGTGATTAATGCCGGATGTGTTCGGGAGCTGCATAGCTCCTTATATAAAGGCGGGGAATCTTCGGATCCTGTCGCAAAGGGATAAGCCCATTTCCTATCA
>JBNKGC010000538.1:0-569 GCA_050289625.1 Polyangiaceae bacterium
GGATGGCGGTGGAGACGACGATCCTCCCCTTCGATCCCCAGTGGATCCGCGAGGCGATCGAGCACGAGCTCTCCCGAGGAGGGCAGGTCTACTACGTCTACAACCGCGTCGAGTCCATCGAGCAGATCGCCGGGACATTGCGGGAGATCCTCCCCTCTCTGCGGATCACCGTCGGCCACGGGCAGCTCGACGAGGGACAGCTCGCGCAGGCCGAGCAGGCTGCGGAGGTCGCGCCCGAGCAGGGTGGCGGCGGCGGCCAGCAGCAGGAGGAGCAGCCTCAGGAGCAGCACGAGGAGCAGCACGAGGAAGAGCAGCAGCAGGCTCCCGTCGAGGCGCAGCCGCAGGTGCAGGCGCCGCCCGAGCAGCAGCAGAACGGCCAGCGCCGCCGCGACGACGACGAGGCGCTCGCCCGCGCCAATGCCTCCGACATGGGGCTGTCCGCCTATGCCTTCACCAGCTCGCCGGATCGGGCGCGCCGGACCGTCGCCGCGCTGAAATCCGGGATGGTCGGGATCAATTCCTTTGCGCTCGCGGCATCCGAGGCGCCGTTCGGCGGGACCAATCATTCC
>JBNKGC010000539.1:0-569 GCA_050289625.1 Polyangiaceae bacterium
AAGGCGCAGAAGCCAACGAGACGCCTGATCGCGGAAACTCGCGGATCGGAATGAGTTACATGGATCAAAAGCCGGGCAGGAATTCTCGTTCCGCCTCGAAGAGTTCGTCGGTCATCGCGCGGATTTCGGCGGGCGAACAGACGGCGGCGGTCAGCGGGTCGAGCAGCATGGCGTGGAAGGCCGCTTCGCGGTCGCGTTCGAGTGCGGCGGCCTGGTCTTCCTTGACCGCCTTGGTGTCCCACAGGAGCCGGCCGATCAGGGTCGACTTGCCGTCGTCGACGCTGCCGCAGGTGATGAACCGCAACATCGACTTGTGCTCGTGGGCGTCGAGGTAGGCGTCGATGTCCGTGGTCAGCAGGTCGGTCCGCTCGTGCGCCATCAGAAGTACCCCTCCTGCTTCTTCTTCTCCATCGACCCGGAGGAGTCGAAGTCGATCACGCGGCCCTGCCGCTCGGAGCTGGTGGCGAGCAGCATCTCCTGGATGATCTCGGGCATCTCGTGCAGGCTCAGCCGGCTCGACTGCCGCGACTGGATGATGCCGACCTCGACGAAGGGCACGTTGGGCTGAC
>JBNKGC010000540.1:0-564 GCA_050289625.1 Polyangiaceae bacterium
TCACCCGGCGCGTAAGGGGTGGAATGCCCCAAGACCACCTCCATTCCCTCACCGGCGGCAGCCCCCGAAGCTGCGGCCCTACGAGGCGCCGACGAAAGTGGTGCACGAGCACTACGAGATGGCGGAGGAGCCGTCACCGTGCGGACAGCGATCATAGCCCCCTCGGCTGTAGCCTCCTGAACCACCTACGGTGCCACCTCCAACTCCCCCTCGGACTCCACGACGTCCTCAGGGACTCCTTCGGGGGTCCGGGGCTCACCACCAGGAGCCGGCCCTGGAGTCGCCCTGACAGCCGCATCTGCGGTGGTGGTACCTACAGTAGAAGCAGTCGTGCCCATCATGGTGGTCGCGCAGGAGGGAGAGGACCTGGGCAAAAAGTGTAATCAGAGAATGAAGCCCCACTAGGAAAAAAAGAGGAGAGAAAGCTGGACAAACCGAGGTTTCCAAACACCCCTGTAGGGACGTTTGGCTGGTGGGGTGGAGCCGCTTGGAGCCGCTGCCCTCTTGGCCCCAGCCACTGAGGGCGCCTGGCCGGGGGCCGGTGAACCCCCGGTAGCTCCTGCG
>JBNKGC010000541.1:0-562 GCA_050289625.1 Polyangiaceae bacterium
ACCTGCCCCGAGACCACTTGTCGTGCCTTGGGACTCATTGTAACTGCCCGACCTCGAGCTATAAAATGCTCTGGTAGATGCCACTTCACAGAGGTTGGAAAAAAGAAAGGCTTAGGCCGACACGAGCACAGCCAGGCTTGAGCAATACAATTCCATTCTCTCATGGATGTAGGGTATTACGCTTCGGCGGCTTGAACCACGTACCACTTCATGTCCACCGCGTTCATCCATAGCTAGCGACCAATAGGCTAAATGCCTTCTCTACAAAAGAACCACAGTGGGCTGCTCCTGTAGCGGCACCGGTGGAAGTGTCGTAAAACCACTTCGACAGTCCTGCCTATCAAATGCCTGGATCTGGATCATGTGCTAGACGTACTCCAACTGGATGAACCAGTGGATCCGCTCTAGAAACTTGACGATGGGATCGCTCGAGGACAAATCCGTGCCACTACTAGCCGCTCGAGTTGGACGAGGCCGAGCCGGATCTGTTGATAGTCTCCTCCGCATTGCAATCTGATATATTGTAATTGTTTGTCCCAGTGACTGTAATTCCAAATCCAAG
>JBNKGC010000542.1:0-561 GCA_050289625.1 Polyangiaceae bacterium
CGGTGCAGCTGGCCGATTTTTCCGTGTTGAAGGGGCAGGGGAGTTTTTATCTGGAAGTCGATGGCTTGGGTCGCTCGGTCGATTTCCGGGTGGCGGACGATGTGTACAATAAATCCTTCGAACTGCAGATGGCCGGCCTTTATGGACTGCGCTGCGGAACGGCGGTTACAATCCACCACGGCGGCGATACCTTCCATCACGATGCCTGCCACCTGAAGGATGGAAAAACGGACTTCGTGGGCGGCTCCGGCACGGTGGACGGAACAGGGGGCTGGCACGACGCGGGCGACTACGGCAAGTACATGGTCAACACCGCCTTCACAATGGGCGTGATGCTCAAGGCCTGGGAACATTTTCCGGATCAGCTCGGCAAGGCGGTCCTGCCCATTCCCGAAACCGGAGGCACTTTTCCCGACTTTCTCGTCGAGATGAAATTCGAACTCGACTGGATGCTGAAAAACGCGGCGGTCTACGGCGATGGACGCATCCCGCACAAGCTGACCCGAACCCACTTTGCGGGCATGGTCATGCCGGCGGCGGACAAGGAGGATCGCTACTGGG
>JBNKGC010000543.1:0-541 GCA_050289625.1 Polyangiaceae bacterium
TGGCTGGATCCAGCTTGACAGTTTCCCAAAGCAGGTACGTGACGGCCTCGTGGTGCATCTGTACCGTCGGCATCAGGATGCCTCACACGGGGAGTTCGGCGCGGAAGATTCCGACGACGATTAGGACTCGCGAGGCCGGTGGACGCGGATGCGATCGCGCTCACGTGGGGGTCCACGACGGCGACCGGCGCGCGGCCCGGCTGGCCACCGCGCGGAGCAACGGCCGCTGTTCTTACGGACGTGTCGTGTTGGAATTGGCGCGGCGGTGACTGGGACTGCTCGTTCCGTCCTGCAACTGTGCAACGGATGGAGAGCTAGCTGGTAGTGGTAGGGCTGCCATGGCGCGTGTGGCCACAGGGATCCCGCCGGGCGCCGACGTGGCGGGAGTGAACAGCAGCGAGCCTGGGTTTTGCGTGGTGATGCGGGGTCTCGCTTGCTGTTCTTACAAATCAATCACGACGCCGGAAAAAAAAGTTACGTAGTCTTGGCCTCTCCTGGAGTTTGGTGTGTGTTGCAGCACGACCACCGTAGAACAAGAAGA
>JBNKGC010000544.1:0-560 GCA_050289625.1 Polyangiaceae bacterium
CTTTACTTCCGAGATCTCCTACTGGTTCGAGTATGACGAGAACACCGTCGCCGACTTGACCTTCTTGAGTGACGACGACGTCTGGGTGGCGATCAACCGGCACGTCGTTCTCGATATCGGCGGCATCCATGTGCCTCTCGGTGGTCAACTCTCTTTGGCGGCTGGTGGCGCTGTCTCTACCCGCATCTGGGAACCGACCGATCCAGGTGACGAAGCGCCTGTGCCGATGATGCCCATCGAAGAGACGATGACGGCGGCGGATCTCGGTCTCGTTCCCGGCAACGTTTACGAGATCAAGGTCTTCCACGCCGAGCGCAAGCCCGAGGGCTCCAGCTTCCAGCTGACGCTGGCCGGCTTCAACGCTCCGCGGAGTACCTGCGTCGCGACCTGTGGTGATGGCATCATCGCTGGTGGTGAGCAGTGCGACGATGGGGCCGAAAACAACGTGGGCGGCCACAACCGTTGCGAACCGGATTGTACCTTGGGTGCCTTCTGCGGTGACGGTGTTGTCCAGAAGGACGGCGGCGAAGAGTGCGACGACAACGATCCCGCGACCAGCG
>JBNKGC010000545.1:0-560 GCA_050289625.1 Polyangiaceae bacterium
CCGCAGGACACGTGGCGACCCTGGAGCTGCCCCGGGCTGGGTAGCGGGAGCTGGAGCCGCAGGACACGCGGTGACCCCGGAGCTGCCCCGGGCTGTGCGGTTCATGCTGAGGTTAATTACACGCGGGAGCGTGTGATTTGCATGTCTCGCCTTTTGTCTTGACCTGGAACTTGTACGCGGGGGTACCTGGTCTTTAGGGTGCCGACAGTGGCCCCCGGGCCCACCTCGAGAGAGGTAGCGAACCCGTGGTGGAGCCAACATCTCGTTTCCCGCGCTGTGGTTTTGGAACTTTGCGTATTGGTATTCGAAGCGGGAGTTCGGTTTTACTTGTGGATGCGTGGTGACTCGGGACTCGTGCACGATGCCGCGGTGCGCGAAGCATCCATTGATTCCCCCCACGCACCGCAGAGTGGAAGTCGTGGGTGTTGTCGCACAGTGGGAGTCGTGGCGGTTGCCGCGCAGTGGGAGTCATGGAGGTTAAGGCAATCATGACTCCGTTTCCCGAACCGCCGTGACGCTTCGTGCTTCCATATGGTGTGGAACCGTTCCATTCCATACCA
>JBNKGC010000546.1:0-560 GCA_050289625.1 Polyangiaceae bacterium
CCTCGGGGCACACCAGCCGTGCACGAACCGGAACAGAACACCTCGGAGCACGCCCGCCGGGCCAGGGCACCGAGCCGGGCCGTGTTCTCATCGCCTCGGGGCACACCTGCCGTGCACGAACCGGAACAGAACACCTCGGAGCACGCCCACCGGGCCAGGGCACCGAGCCGGGCGTGCCGACGGTCCGAACCCGGGGGTCGATAACCTCCTGCAACGGCCCGGAACCCGCTCCGTCGGGGTCCGGTCAGGTGAAACGATGAGTAGCAGCGGCGACGCCACGGTCATCAACGACCGGTACGAGATCCACAAGCGCGTCGGGCGCGGCGGCATGGCCGACGTCTTCCTCGCCAAGGACCTCCTGCTCGATCGCCAGGTGGCGATGAAGATCCTGTTCCCCGAGTTCGCCGTCGACCCGAACTTCGTCGAGCGGTTCCGCCGCGAGGCGCAGGCCGCCGCCAACCTCAGCCACCCCAACATCGTCAACGTGTACGACTGGGGCAAGTACGAGGGCACCTACTTCATCGCGATGGAGTACGTCCAGGGCCGCAACCTCGCCGAGA
>JBNKGC010000547.1:0-557 GCA_050289625.1 Polyangiaceae bacterium
CGATCTCATCGAAGACACAACGACCGAAGACGGCGATACGCAGGGACGTGGATTGCCGAACTATCTCTTTTCCGTTTCGATTTCCCCCGACGGGACTCGAGCCTGGGTTCCTTCGAAGAAGGACAACATGTCACGCGGACTCATGCGGGACGGCCTGGCTTTGACGCAAGACAATGCCGTAAGGCCTCTCGTGTCTTTGCTCGACCTCGACGCAGACGAAGAAGTGTTCGAGGAGCGCATCGATCTCGATGACAGAAATCTGCCACGACAAGTCACGTTCAGTCCTCTCGGGGATTACGCCTTCCTGACGGTCTTTGGCTCCAATCAGATCGAGATTCGAGGCACCTACGATCGGGAGTTGGTCACCAGCATGCGCGGCGGAAAGGGCCCCCTCGCGACGGTCCTTTCGCCCGACGAACGCCTCTTCGTTTTGGGGGACTTGTCGCGCACCCTCGTCGTCTACGACATGAACGGGATCCTCTCAGGTGCCGATCAGACGACGCGCCTCATCGATGAAGTCGCTCTTGTCGAGAACGAAGCGCTCGAAAGCTCGGTGC
>JBNKGC010000548.1:0-557 GCA_050289625.1 Polyangiaceae bacterium
GGGTTCTCGACTGGGATCCCGTCGAGTTCGCCACTGGGATCGATGGGAAGTCCATGGTCGGTGGTGCGGTACTTGCCAATCGCATCGAAACTTTCGAAGGGCAGACCCATTGGGTCCATGAAGCCGTGGCAGCTGGCGCACACGGGATTGGTGCTGTGAGCTTCCATGCGCTGCCGCTTCGTCATGGGCATGTCCTCTGTGGGCTCCACCAAGTCGAGAGCTACGCCGGGGGGAGGTGCAGGGACGACCGTGCACATGAGCGCTTCGCGAATGAACTTGCCCCGCAGCGTGGGGGAGCCTTCCTGCTGATTCGCGTATTGCGACAGGAAGCCCGACTTAGACAAGATCCCTTTGCGGGGGTGATCGTCTGGAAGGGTGAACTCTTTGAAAGTATTCGAATCGAGTCCAGTTGAATCGAGTCCGTAGAGCTGAGCGAGTTCGGCGTTGGCTACGACCTTGTTGGTCGAAAATAGAGCCATGGCGCTTTGATCCTCGTCGATGGTGACGATTTCCCAAACTTGGCGCATGTCCTGAATCATGCCCTTCTGCAGAGCCTC
>JBNKGC010000549.1:0-555 GCA_050289625.1 Polyangiaceae bacterium
GTATCCGGTTGGGGAAGAACGTGCGCGGCACGCCTTCGAAACCCGGCAGGCCACGCACGATATCGCTGACCGAATTGCCGCAGAACGCCTTGTTGACCGCGCCATAGCTCTCGGCACGCCGCAGCGCCGCCTCGGCCACTTCCGGGCTGACATAGATCTTCTGTTCGATCACGTCATAGGTCTCGCGGGCATGGTAGTCGATGTAGAACTTCCGCATCTTCTCGGTCATGCCGTAATGCAGATCGTTCCGTTCCGGTGCCCAGGGATGGTGCCAAGTGCCAGCCGGATCGAACATCACCCGCTGGCTGGCATTGATCAGAAGGCCGGAATGCGCGCCCTCGCCACCCTTCTTGCGAACGACGGTATAGAGCGTGATTGAGGTCGGCTCGTCCCAGACGAACCGGGCCCGCTGCACCGCCTCATCCGGCGCCCAGACAGGCTCGGCACCGCAAGCGGCGAGCGCCAACGGAAGCATCAGAAATACGGCGACTTTACGCAGAGACACGAGCTGGTCCGGTCGATCAGGCGTTCACGAGCGCCATGAAGATCAGGACG
>JBNKGC010000550.1:0-554 GCA_050289625.1 Polyangiaceae bacterium
CAAAGTACGTCAATGACTCTGCATAATCATCCCAACTTCTCTGCACAAAGAGAAGGAGGAATAACAATGCAAAACGATTGAAGTTCTCATTGAAGCACGCCTGCCTTAGCACCTTCTTGGCGCGGCAGCCTAAGGCTCACCGGTGTCACCTCCACTGCCGTTGTCGCCGCTAGCCTCCTGATCGGGGGTCTGATCATCACTATTATCATTTTTTGCCCTCACAGGGGCATCATCGACATCGGTGGAGGCGGTTGAGGTAGGTTTGACTGCAGCAGAAGCAGCTGCATCTTTAGTGCCGGTAGTCTTTTCCTCGTGCACATCTTCTTCATCAGAGTCACTGATGATGATGATGATCTTGCCATCACAAGACGGCCCTAGAAGAGCACGATTGAGTTCGTCGTAGAGACGTTGGGCGAACTCGAAGTCGCAAGAAGTGTGAGGGATGGGATCTTCCTCATCCAAAGATAGATTCACCACTGGGGTCTTCTTAGAAGGGCCTCCCTGCTCAAACACTAGTGAGTGTGGGTGGTGAGAGGATACCTCAGACGGGGATC
>JBNKGC010000551.1:0-554 GCA_050289625.1 Polyangiaceae bacterium
AAACTCATCACGAAGCCGAGTCAGAAAGTCGTAGGTCCAATGAAGCTCAAGTGCAGCTGTCTGATCTCTGCAGGACTGACAGGTGGCAGGGGACAGCTGAGGGCCAAGAGTGTCAAGCTACCGCCAAACAACAGAAAACTGATCAAAGAAATCCTCAACTGTAGAGTCACCCTGGAGAAGAAGCTGCTCCTGACGAATAGCAGCAAGATAGGTAGACTGCCCAGTAGACTCATACTTCTGATGAAGAAAAGACCACATCTGATGAGTCTGCTCAAACTCCACAATATCAGCAACAAAACGATCCTTCATACTAGCTGTCAGAACCGAGCCAGCACGAGCACCCTCATCAAGTCAAGTCCTTTATGCGTGAAACTATGACTCGTAAGAGGCCAGACGATCCTCATAATCAGCAAGAAGCTTCTCCTTCTCAGCAGCGGTAGTCTTCTCCGAGATCACAGGCTGAGCAGGTGCCGAAGGAGACGGCGGGCATGTCAGCTTGCCCGTGAGAGAATCCCAAAGTCGAAGTCAACGCATGTGTAGACTCATGCGAGGAA
>JBNKGC010000552.1:0-553 GCA_050289625.1 Polyangiaceae bacterium
CACCGCCCCCGTCTCCATCGACTTCAGCGCAGCATTCGCCAGTTCCAGCGCCCGCAACCAGTCCTAGCCGGTGGGCGAGAGGGGGGTGCCCGCGTCCAGCGACGCGACGAAGGCGGTCAGTTCGGTGCGGTAGGCCTCGGCGTAGCGGTCCATGAACGAATAGAGCAGCGGCTCGGCGTGGTAGCCGGCGCTGTCGGCCAGCACCACGGCGGTGGTCGTGTCCAGGGAGAGCGGCAGCGAGTCGTGCGGCGCGCCGACGAAGGTGCCCGTGCCGTCGTTCAGGAGCAGCCGGTTCTGGCCGGCGCCGCCGCCGGGCTGGGCCGGCGTGTGGCCGAACACCGCGTCCAGGTCGCCGTCCCCGTCCACGTCGCTCGCCGCGACCGAGCCCGGGGCCGAGGCCGCATCGACGCTGGGGTTGGTCACCTCGAAGCCCTCGTAGACGACGTGGCGGGTGGCGCTCCAGTCGGCGAGGCCCGGCAGCTCCTCCGCGGCCGGTATCTCCCACCAGTACACGCCCATCACCTGGAGCCCGGGATCCGGATGGTCCTGATGG
>JBNKGC010000553.1:0-552 GCA_050289625.1 Polyangiaceae bacterium
GTGCCGTGCTCCCGGCGGTGCGCGGCGAGGGTATCAAGGATGCGAACCTCGTCGTCCTTGGACCAGGACCGCTGGAAGAACGCGGCCGGCTTCTTGTCCTCGCTCGACGGCGGCGGCTTCCCGCCATCCGCCACGGCCTCCTGCTTCGGAACGAACTTTGGCGGAGGAGCCTCATCGTCCGTCTCCTCCTCCTCGTCCGATTCGGACTCCGCGCGATTCGGCGGCGGTGGAGGCGGGTTTGTGGAGGCGGGGGGAGGGGCAGTGTAGTTGACCTTGTGTTGTTCTTCTTCCTCGTCCTCCTCCTCCGCCGCCTCCTCCGCCGCTCCTCCTCGGAGTCCGGCTCGCTCTCCGACTCCGCGCTGGAGTCCGAGTACGACGACTCTGACTCCGACTCCGACGAAGAGCCCGAGCTCTCGCTGCGGCTCCGTCGCCGGCGCCGGCGCCTGCGCTCCTTGTCCTTCCTCCGCCGCTTCCGCCGCTCGCTGGAGTCCTCGCCAGAGCTCTCGCTTTCCTCCTCCCGCCGTTTCGACTTGCCGCGATGGCTCCGGTCCC
>JBNKGC010000554.1:0-549 GCA_050289625.1 Polyangiaceae bacterium
CGTCCCACTCGGCCTTTCCCTCTCCTCCCTCGCTGACGTGCGAGCCCCGCTCGGTTGTCTTCTTCCCCGGGCCGAACGCCGCCATCTCGCATGCGCGCACGCCGCCTCCCGGCACCACCTCCGCTCCCGTAACGGCCGGAGCACCTACTCCTCATCACTCCCCACCACCACCCCGGTCGATTCCCTTCCGAAACGGCCGCCTTCATTCCATTATGGCGCACCACCGCCGCCGCCCGTTCCCCTCCGACGCCCGGCCGCCCCGCTCCCCCTCCGACCCTATAAAAGGGTGAGGAGCTCACCCCTCCTCACCGCACTCATCCTTGCCCCCCATTTTCCACTCTCCGCGCCCCTAGTCGCCCCACATTGAGCTTCACCTCTGCCGTTTGCCCTTCACCGCTGCCGGCCTCGCCTCGCCGTCGAACCGGCCACCGAAGCCCATGGTGACGACCCCCGAGAGCTCCCCTCTTTTTTCCCCAACCCGCGGTGAGCTCCCGGGCACTCCAGCGCCGGCGAGCCTCTCTGGACCCCACCACCGCGAATCCACCGTGG
>JBNKGC010000555.1:0-550 GCA_050289625.1 Polyangiaceae bacterium
TTGGGACTCACTTTTTTTTGTTGACCCCGTGGCCACCACCGCCGGCTGTGGATGGATCCACTCGCCGCGTGGGTAGATCTCGAGCCGCCGCTCGCAGCTGCGGGCTCGAGACCCGCCATGGCCGCTGCGACTTCACAGGGTGCTGCGCGGGTAGAGGGCAATGCCACCGCCGACTGTGAGATGTCACCGTCGTGCGGGAAGGAGCGGTCGTCGATGCTCTTGGGGACACCGTTGCGGGTTCGCAGGCGATAAAGGACCCTGCCGAGGAGTCGCTCGACGGCGGCGCGTCCACCCTTCGGTGGTCGCGCGCGCCGACGAGGGGGCCCACGATAGCGCCGTCGCTTTCTCCGATTCGCTCGCAAGGCTCTCGTTGCGGCGCGGAAGAGGGAGTGGAGAGAACGAGTGCGCTAGGGTTCGGCGGAGAGAACCGAGCGCCGGTTTTGTTCCGCTGGGATCAACGCGCGACCGTCCGATGGGAATGGACGGACGGCGATTAACGGACTGAGTCATGGCCCAGGTGGGGGCGCGACTTTCCCGGCCCAGGTCCAAG
>JBNKGC010000556.1:0-547 GCA_050289625.1 Polyangiaceae bacterium
CTGCTGCTTGATGTGACGCCGCTGTCGCTGGGGATAGAAACTCTGGGCGGGGTTATGACGAAGCTGATCGACAAGAACACGACGATCCCGACGAAGGCTCAGCAAGTATTCTCCACGGCTGACGACAATCAGACGGCGGTGACCATCCACGTGCTCCAGGGCGAGCGCAAGATGGCGGGCGACAACCGCACGCTCGCGAAGTTCGGGCTCGAGGGGATCCCCGCCGCGCCGCGGGGGGCTCCGCAGATCGAGGTGAGCTTCGACATCGACGCGAACGGCATCGTGCACGTGTCCGCGAAGGACAAGGCCACGGGCAAGGAAGCAAACATCACCATCAAGGCCAACTCCGGTCTGTCCGACGACGAAGTCGAACGCATGGTGAAGGACGCCGAGGCCCACGCCGACGACGATCGCAAGTTCCACGAGCTGGTGGGTGCCCGCAACCAGGCCGACACCATGATCCACGCCACCCGCAAATCGATGGAGGAGCTGGGTGACGACAAGCTCGAGGCCGGCGAGAAGGAGTCGATCGAAAGCGCCATCAAGG
>JBNKGC010000557.1:0-546 GCA_050289625.1 Polyangiaceae bacterium
CGGCGACCCCCTCCTTCTTGGTAGTCATTCTCCTGCCCCCGAGGCCCTGGGGAACCGCCGGAATTGACTCATGGTGACTCAACTCCTGCCCGCGAAAGCGGACGCGTTTCCCGGAGCAAAGAGTTGATGCTTTTCACGTTGTTCCACCGATCTAGCGAAAGCCCTATCCGGAGGACCCGGGCTTTGCTCATTGCACTCTGTGTATTGGTAGCTCTTCCGCTGATCGGCTGTCGAAATCGAGCAAGAACTCAGCACGAGAAGGGGGTGGCCGTGGTCGTTCCGACCCTCAGCCCCACCTTCATCCGCAACTTCAATCCGTTCTTCGAGAGCCAAGCCCGGTGGCCCACCACCGCAGGCATCTACGAACCCACGATCATCTTCAACAGAGCCACCGGAAAATTCGTCCCTTGGCTTGCCGAAGAGTGGTGGTGGCAGGACGAGAACAAGCGCCTCGTTCTGAAAATCCGCAAGGGCGTGAAGTGGGCCGACGGAAAACCTCTCACCGCCCGGGACGTCGCCTTCACGTTCCAGTTGATGAAGAAGTTC
>JBNKGC010000558.1:0-545 GCA_050289625.1 Polyangiaceae bacterium
AGTCCCACGCCCACGTGGCAGGTGGGAGCGCGCACGGCGACCTCACGGCCGGTGAGCAGGACGAGTCGTTGCCCGGGGAGCCGACGCAGTGCCATTCCGGTTCGGTGTCCGTGAACACCGAGATGAACACCTGCTGCGAGTCGAAGGCCCAGGCCAAGCCCACGAAGATGGCCTTGAGCAGCTGCACAGTGCTGGTGGCGCCGATGTACGTCTCGATCATGTCGTCGATGGACGGCGCCTTGTTGGGCGGCTTCAGCTTGGCCTTCTTGTGGCTCGTGAGGAGCGGGGCGGAGGCCGTGCCCTCGGCCATTGCCACTGTGGCTCTGTGTGTGTGAGAGAGAGAGAGATGAAAGGAAACGCAGGATAGGATAAGGGCGAGGACCTGGTGGCGACGTGGGTAGGCGGAATTTTTGTACGATGATGGGCGCGGCAGGGTCCAGGATCCTCTGCACCTAGCTCAAAACACAGCGTTAGTACAACCGTGTGTAGGGACATGGTGCATGATTTCTCAAACGGAAACTCGTATGGGCGATGGGATACTAGTG
>JBNKGC010000559.1:0-544 GCA_050289625.1 Polyangiaceae bacterium
GTTTGGAACGCACAGCCCGTCCCTCAGAGCGCGTACCGCGCGCGTCTCCAGGGACTCGAAGCTGTTGATGAGAATCCCCTGGGACTCCGGCATCCGCTCGAACATGCGCCAGATGAGCTTGGCCGCCTCGCTGTCGTCGAGGCCGTCCGCGGGCATATCCGAAGCTTTGAACGGAGGCGCGCCCGGCAGCGTGAGCAGAGAGTCTCCGAGCTCGCCGAAAGTAGTCGTGGTCATCCCGGCTCGGACGCTCGGGATGTTGAGGAAGACGGCGAGGTCGCCGGCGCCCGAAGCGTAGAAGAAGTAGACGGGCAGCTGGAGCTCGGCCGCGACGTCCAGCGCGTCGGCGATCGTGACGAAGCCGCGTCCGTCGGCGACGGCGCGCTCGGTCTGCTCGTCGCTCCAGTCGAAGTATGCGTCGATGAGCTCGCGCTCGATCTCGCCGTACCAGGTCGAGATCACGACCGGCGAGAGCCGGCTGTCGAGAACCAACGCGCCCGAGCCATGAACATGCTCCACCAAACCCATCGAGAACACGCTAGCGGTG
>JBNKGC010000560.1:0-543 GCA_050289625.1 Polyangiaceae bacterium
GAATTTAACTTGCCCACGAGATCTCCAACCGAAAAGCCCTATAAAAAGGTGTCCCGATGGCCGTCGATTCCATAGAACTCGACCGCAACCCTAACCTCGCTCCCCGCTGTCGTCGCGCCACTCCACCGCATCTTCCGCCCAACCGAAGCCTTGTCGAGCACCGCAGGAACTCGGCGGTGCCGTTGGAGTGCACCCCATCGTGAGCCAGTCACCAGGGAGGCCCCTCGACGACAGAGAACCGGAAGGGAGAAGCCCCGCCGTCACCAGCCCTCGACGTCACCCACCGCTTCCCCCTAGTAAGCAAAACGAGTTCCCTACATCTTTACGGTTCTTTAGGAGAAGATGGCACCCAAAACGGACAACCATAGCTCGAGATAGGAGGAACTCCAATGAACTCAGGCAGCCGGACAGGGAGCACCGCCGCTCGGCCTGGTGGCGCCGCCGCCCCCTCCCCAATTTAATCTGCACCGTCCATCACAAACCGAGTGGCTAGGATTAGATTAGGTGTACCCTTTCGCTTTCATAAAATCCCGGCCATCCAAG
>JBNKGC010000561.1:0-543 GCA_050289625.1 Polyangiaceae bacterium
GGGCGACACGCTCAGCGCAGGAGCGGGCTCGGGGGCGCCACAGCGCAGCGCGGCGGCAATGGCCCAAACACCACCGCCGAGCACCAGCAAGGTGGGCCCGAACCGTCGCGGCGGGGGCGCTTCCCCGTCGCCGTCGGGCTCGTCGTCGTCCTCGAGCTCGTCGTCGTCCTCGAGCGCGTCGTCCGAATCGTCGGCCGCTTCGAGCGCATCCTCGTCGTCGGTGTCGTCGTCCGCTTCGAGGGCGTCCTCGTCGTCAGTCTCGTCCTCCGCCGCGAGCGCATCCTCGTCGTCGGTGTCGTCGGCCGAGGCGTCGTCGAGCTCGGTCCCGGCCTCGTCGGCCTCGAGCGGTGGATCCTCCGTATGGTCGTCGTTGCGGCGAGCCATGGCGCGAGGGCCAGATGTTCGGCCTCGGGGGCCCGATCGCGCAAGTTCTCGGCGCAGCCGCCGGCCGGCGGGCTACTCCTCGCGCAGCTCGATGTCGACCATCAGATCGGCGGCGACGCCCTCCAGGGTCTCACGCAGCTCGTCCGTGTCCACGTCGCC
>JBNKGC010000562.1:0-542 GCA_050289625.1 Polyangiaceae bacterium
GTTTGGGCTGACTTTTTCGTATACCCAGCTTTTTTGACTAGATGGGTGGCGACCACGCGGTAAACCATGCCCAGCACCCGGCCCATGATCTCCGGCCGGCTGGCGAACAGAAAGCGCAAAGGAAATGGGAAGCTCAAGACCCATTGGCGCATGGGCTGTTCGGGCAGAATTTCATCGACCAGCAGCGCTGCACTCTCGGCCATGCGTCGCGCCCCGCAACTGGGGCAGAAGCCGCGGCGTTTGCAGCTGAAGGCGACCAGATGCTCGGCGTGACAGGACTCGCAGCGCATCCGCAGAAACCCGTGCTCGAGACGGCCGCATTTCAGGTGGTCCTCGAACTCGCGGTGCACGTAATCCGGCAGTTCCCTGCCCTGCTCCGCTAAATGGCCAGCGAACGCCGGGTAGTATTCTTCGACGATCCGATAGAGCAGGGTCTGCTCGGGCCGGTGACGCTGGTAACGACCAGTGTTCTCGTCCCGGCTGGCCGTCCTGGCCGCCACTTGGGGCATAATCCGCATCCTTGCGATACTATGTTTTTGTAC
>JBNKGC010000563.1:0-541 GCA_050289625.1 Polyangiaceae bacterium
CGCGGGGCGCGGAGGGTTAGGAAAGAAGGGTGATAGCAATCCCGATGGCAACAGGACCGTGCGGGGGACGTTTATGATTCATGAAAAGTCCGTCAGTAGCACCATGGATGGCGACGATGATCGGGCTGACTCTTTCGATCTTCAGGACGTTCCCTTTGTTCAATACTTTCACCGCGGGTTCGCGCTCCATGGCGCCTATTGGCACGATGAGTTCGGCAAGGAGCGATCCCACGGTTGCATCAATTTGGCGCCCCGGGACAGCGCGTGGCTTTTCGAGTGGACGGACCCGCAGGTCCCGGAGGGCTGGCATGCTGCGCTGAACAAGACGCGCGGGACAGTCGTCTATGTGCACCCCTGAGCACTCCCCAGCGGCTCGCGATCAAGCCCGGGTCATGCTTCGAGAATTTTGAAGGTGCGGTCCAGGTGGGCCGCCGGGCTGGCTCTTGACCGAGTCGGGACAACCTCGTTTGATGGACGCCGTGGTGAAGCTCAATCTAAAGGACCTACTGAAGCGTGCATTGATGGTCGGCGCCAAGGAGGT
>JBNKGC010000564.1:0-541 GCA_050289625.1 Polyangiaceae bacterium
CTTCTTACTCGCAGGAGCCGGCTCCTCCAGAGCCACCGCCTCCGTAGTCGCCTCCCCCTCCAGAGCCGCCGCCGCCTCCGTAGCCGCCGCCGCCTCCCCCTCCAGAGCCGCCGCCTCCTCCTCCTCCATAGCCACCACCGTAGCCGCCGCCTCCGTACCCACCGTCTGTTGAGGTGGATTAGCAGCAAGCAGCAGGCCTCATCACGTAACCAGCAAAGCACATATACATTCGTTTTGCGTAGTTACACCAAGCTAGCTAGCTAGGTAGAAACAAAAACAGCGTACACTTGTTCTCAGCCACGTGGTGATCTCCCTGGAGGCTCCTGCTCCCCGAGCACTGCGAGGCCACGCCCACCAGCAGGACGGCCACCAGCAGAGCCTTGCCGCTCATCATCTCGATCGCCCTCCGTCCCTCTTCCTCTCGCCTCTCTCTGCTCTGCTGCCGCCGCACTCAAAGCCGTGATGAAATCCGAGTTCCTGACCGCCACTGCCTCTCTAATCCGAAGGGGAAGGGGGTCGAACGAATCTGTCGCTCAGGCAG
>JBNKGC010000565.1:0-540 GCA_050289625.1 Polyangiaceae bacterium
CGCAATGATGGGCAAGAAGGCGGCTTTCGTTTACACCCATGACTCGATCTTCGTGGGTGAAGATGGCCCCACGCACCAACCGATCGAGCAAACCTCGTCGCTGCGTTTGATCCCCAACCTGGATGTCTTTCGCCCAGCGGACATGCATGAGGCGGCGGCCGCGTGGGCCCATTGCCTATCGCGTGAAGATGGCCCCACGGCGATCTTGCTCACGCGCCAGAACCTGCCGACGTTGCCGCGCCCCGAAGGCTTCAAGGCCAGCGAGATGCTCAAGGGTGCCTACATCGTCAGTGACGCCGACAAGCCTGACGTGGTGCTGATCTCCACGGGCAGTGAGGTGCACGTGTGCTGTGAAGCCAAAGAGCAACTCGAGAAGCAGGGCAAGTCCGTGCGCGTCGTGTCGATGCCCTGCGTGGACGTGTTCCTGCGTCAGCCCAAGGCCGAGCGTGACCGCATCCTGGGCACGTCGGGTCTGCGTGTTTCCGTCGAGGCTGGCGCCACTCCCGTTTGGGGTGCGATTGTTGGCGACGGGCTGAGCAT
>JBNKGC010000566.1:0-540 GCA_050289625.1 Polyangiaceae bacterium
GGCGGCGCACTGGGCGGCGCTGCGACGAATCGCGGCGGCGGTTTCGGCGAGATCCTGAACGAGTCTCTCGGCAATTGCGGAGAGCCTAAGACCCGGCCGACGCAGGAACAGGATGCCGTGGCGGGCCTCATGCTGCGCGCGATGATCCAGGCGGCAAAATGCGATGGCAGGGTCGATGCGGCCGAGCAGAAGAAGCTTCTCGGCAACCTCGGCGACGTGTCGCCCGAGGAGAGACGCTTCGTCGAGGCGGAGATGCGTGCGCCGATCGATGTGCAGGGCCTCGCCCGGCAAGTGCCGCACGGGATGGAGGCGCAGGTCTATACCATGTCGGTGATGGCGATCGACCTCGATAACCGCAATGAGGCGCAATACCTTCACCAGTTCGCCAGTGCGCTCGCGCTCGACCAGAGACAGGTGAACCATATCCACGCCCGCCTCGGCGTTCCGGCGCTCTATTCCTGATTCCTGAGCGCGCCACCGGCAGGCGGATCGCGACGGGGCGAAGCGCGGCTTCGCCCCGTCTGCGTTCGCGGGTCGGGA
>JBNKGC010000567.1:0-539 GCA_050289625.1 Polyangiaceae bacterium
CTTCAGCATCCCAACATCGTGGGGGTGCTCGACTTTGCTCAAGAGGGTGACTCCTACTTGATGATCCTTGAGTACGTGCATGGGTTTCACTTGGGGCACTGGCTCAAGTACGTCAAGAAGACGCGCGAACACGTCCGCTGGGAACTTGCTGTCTATGTCGTCATTAAGATCCTGGCGGCTCTCCAATACGCCCACACCAATCGCGGGCCCGACGGGAAGATCAGGGAAATCATTCACCGAGACATTTCGCCTGGGAACATTCTGATCGACTTGGAGGGCAACGTCCGCCTGCTCGACTTCGGCATCGCCGTAGAAAAAAGCGAAGTCAATGAGCACAAGACCCAAGATGGGGTCGTCAAAGGCAAGCTTCCGTATATTGCTCCGGAGATGTACCGCTCGGCCGACGCGAGCGTGTCTTCCGACGTTTACGCAGCCGCCGTGGTGCTCTACCAGCTGCTTTCAGGTTCGAACCCGTTCTCCGACAAGGACATGAGCGCCATCGTCCGCAAGGTCTTGGATCTCAATCCAGCGCCGCTCTC
>JBNKGC010000568.1:0-539 GCA_050289625.1 Polyangiaceae bacterium
AAGCGCTGCCACCGAGGTTCGAGCAGATCACCACGTCCATTGAGACGCTGGTCGATTTGGAGACCATCACGGTCGATGAGCTGATTGGGCACCTCAAGCCATCGGAGGAGCGGATCAATCGCGGCGGGGACAGCGCGATCGCTAGTCTGAACCTGACAGAGGATGAGCTCATCGCCAAGATCACCTCGCGGCTGAAGATTGCTGGTGGTGGCAACACCGATCAGCAGAAGGGGGTGTCGTCGTTTGGTGGCAAGCGCGGGCGAGGTCGCGGCAGTGGGCGCGACAAGGGCGCAGGAGGCGGCGGTCGCGGCGGCGGCAACGCCGGCCGTGGCAGAAACACGGTCGCGGGCGATGAATGTCGCTACTGCGGCAAGAGCGGGCACTGGGCTCGCGAGTGCAAGAAAAAGAAGCGCGACGAGCAGGCACATGCGGCGCAGGTGGAGGATGACGGCGAGGCCGCTCTGCTGGTGGCATGTGCAAGCGTCGACATCGAGCCGGCGGTGTCAGCGACAACCGAGGTACATCTCAACGAGGACAAG
>JBNKGC010000569.1:0-538 GCA_050289625.1 Polyangiaceae bacterium
GCTGAAGTTCCCCCGCGCCGCAGGTGCGGCACTTCGATCCCGATTACACGTGGAGCGTCGCCCAAAAGGGCGAACGCGGTTGCTTCCGGCACGGATGCCAAAGAAGCAGAGCGGGAAATCGGGTTCGAACCGACGACATTCAGCTTGGAAGGCTGACGCTCTACCAACTGAGCTACTCCCGCAATGGAACTGTTCTCTCGAACAGCAGCTCCCGCCCGGATGAGATCCGAGCAAGAGGCAGTGGTGGGTGAAGGATTTGAACCTTCGTAGGCTGACGCCGGCAGGTTTACAGCCTGCTCCCTTTGGCCACTCGGGCAACCCACCGTTTCTACTCGCCAAAAGATTCGCTTCGAAGATTGCGGCCCCTCACTTGTGAGGGCCGAATCTTCTCCGCTCTTTCGGAGAACTTTGCTTCGCTCCACCAATCGCTTGTCGCCGGAGCCGGCGACGGTCCTCAGCGCTTGCGCGCTTGCGGCAGGGCCCGATGCTTGTTCCGCGCTGCGGAACTCGGGTGCATGGTTGGAGAAAAGGCTTTGGA
>JBNKGC010000570.1:0-537 GCA_050289625.1 Polyangiaceae bacterium
GTTATTTTGTACATTTACTCGACATGTTGGTGCATGAAATCGATGTTTTATGAGTGCCAACATATATGAGAGGCCTACAAGCGATTGTATCCGCCACCTTCGCTAAGTGGTCGAGGCTCCTGCACCGAGGTGGACGTTCGAGGCAGGCATGAGAGAGGCAGCCTAAGAAGCGTTGGCTGTTCTGCGACATGAGGCGGATGAGAAAATGGCACATTTGCAATACCGCCACTTCCCGAGCCAACACAAGGAACTGCAACAACAACCACAACGGGGACAACAATAGAGAGAACAACCAGAACATCAACCCGCCACCACCCCCTCCTTCTACTCTTGAGTAAGTGCTGGTTATGCAAGCACAAATGCTTCAGACTATGCAGCAGACCATGGTCAACATGCAGGCTGCCCAACCTCAAGTGCCGCCACCGCTGCCGAGGGATAGGCTTGGTGATTTTCAACGCACTAAGCCGCCTATCTTTTCTCAAGCGGTGGAGCCGATGGATGGTGATGATTAGCTCAAGTCAATTGAGAAGAAGTTGC
>JBNKGC010000571.1:0-535 GCA_050289625.1 Polyangiaceae bacterium
GTCAGAACCAATGGGGGCGGTGGTCTGGCCAGAAGAGCCACCACGGCCTCCGCCGCTATTGCTGTTCTTGCCGTTGTTGCCGCCGCCATTACCGCTATTGCGGTTTTTGTTGTTGTACTTGTTCCAGTTGCCACCGGTGCCGTCGTTTCCACCATTGGGCAGGCAAGACTGCGTGGAAGATGGTGGCTTGGCCGCCGGGCACATAGTGTTGGTGTAGAGTGTCGTCGGGGCAACCGGAGGCCCGGTATTGTCCGTGTGAATCTCCTCCAGTAGCAGATCGTCCCAAACTTTGAGAAAGTTCAGAAATGGCGAGTAGCGCTGAATGATGGAGCCCACGTGCTCGAAGCGCTGGTTCAGCCCCCGAAGGATGTTGAGGACGAGGATCCGGTCTTCAACGGGTGCGTCGAGGTCAGCCAGACCGTCGGCCATGGCCTTGAACTTGCGGCAGTACTCATTGACCGAGAGGTCACCCTGAACAAAAGTATGAAAAGCAGCATCAAGGTGAAGAGTACGTTGCTCATGGTTATCGAGAAAC
>JBNKGC010000572.1:0-533 GCA_050289625.1 Polyangiaceae bacterium
GGACGTCGGGTTCGGTGGCGGCGGCGGGAGGGTCCGGGTAGGGTGGCTCCTCGTCGAGGTCTTGGGCGCCGGGGAGGACGGTCTGGTGGATCTTCGCCTGCCGGAGCGCGAGCGCTAGCAGCGCTCCCGCCGCGTACCGCTGCGTCTGGCTCAGCGTCGATGAGGTAGCCATCGCCGCAGCCTGCCAGCAACAGGATCAGCAGTATCCACAGCAGTTTGCGGATGGCTTCAGCCCACATGGAGAGACGCCTCCCGCGCTTCGGTCTCGTTGATCTCCATGCCCGCCAGCAGTGCCGCATAGCGCGACAATACGCCGAGAAAACGCAGCCGGTCGGGACCGGCGATGTAGCCTTCCCACACTTGACCGTCGGGCGATGACTCGAAGCCCCACTCGCCGATCGCCTTGGCGAAGGCCGGTTCGGGCTGCACCAGGCGGATGCGGCAGAACAGCCTGGAAGAGAGATCGACCAGATCGGCCACCCGGTCATCCAGCACCACCTCGCCCTGATCCATCTCCACCACCCGGTTGACCA
>JBNKGC010000573.1:0-532 GCA_050289625.1 Polyangiaceae bacterium
AGACATTCTTGTTCTAGCATCGTATAAATAGAAAAGCACAAAAAGAGGAGGTGAGTTTTTTGGACCTCCCAACCAATCCTCGCGTGTGTATCGTGTTCTTGTGTTCTAGCCATCTTCAACCGGCGTCGTTCATCGATCTGAGCCTGTCAATTAGTATCAGAGCCTCGGTTGATCGCCGGAGCAAGGAGCATCGATGGCGGACACACCTGCGGCGCACTCGTGGACTCCTGAGTCCAGGCGTTCTCGTTCGTGTCCTCTGACTCGATCACCGCCATGGTGGGCGGAACGTCGCGGCCGGACCGAGCGCCGCACGTCTGAGATCGTCGTCGAGCGGGTCATGGAGCGTGTCGCGTCGGAACGCGTCGCGCCGGCCGGGAACTTTCCGGTGTTGACATAGACCAACTACTACGACTGGGACGCACTCATGTGCGTCATGCTATAGGCAAGGGCCTGTGGGACGCGGTGATCGTGAGCACGATGGACTACACGGAGGACCACTTGGCGTTGGAGGTGATCGTCAAGGCGGTGCCGC
>JBNKGC010000574.1:0-532 GCA_050289625.1 Polyangiaceae bacterium
CCTCCATGGTGCACTACATGGCTAACCATATGATCTCCTCTGTTCTGATTGATTTTGTCTTCGATCTTCATCGTCGCTCGTTCGTGCTTCGACCGGCGTCTCTTCTTAATCACCATGCCTAGGCGCGACTTGGCCGCCATCGCAGCTGTCGTCGAGACGGCCGCCAACCGCCGGCTCCTCTGGTTGCGAGACGCGCCTCCGCCGCCTTCCGACCTGCTACAACTGGCCCGCCGCAGATTGGATCGAGATCTATTCGGTAGCTGTCGGCCGTCGCCCCCTGCGCTCTGTTCCGCTTTGATCGGATCAGTGTTGCTTTACACCGGCCCGGCTCGGCTAAGTCTTCTGCATCAGCTCAACGGTTTTCATCCGGCCCGGAGCCACGGGGACACACAAAGCCCCCGAAGCTGCCCTGCGCCGAGAGGCGAGTGCTGAAAAAAACTATTCATCAGGAGCTTTGTTTTCTGAGTTGCTCGGCTCGACGGTTCTCATCCGACCCAGAGTCGTGGGGACACGCGGTGCCCCTGGAGCTGCC
>JBNKGC010000575.1:0-530 GCA_050289625.1 Polyangiaceae bacterium
GGCGGCAGCGGCAGCGTTCTCCGGCGGTTTCGGTGCCCGGTGGTCGGCGAGGTCCTGCGCCAAGGCAAGAGGGAGAAGGGGCTCAGGCGTGGCCATACCCGAGGAAAAACGGTGGAAAGAGGGCTCGGAGTCTTGCTCACCGTGGGAAAAGGATCGCGGCGGCGGAGGCGGTCGAAGACCCGGCGGTGGGGCAGCTCCTCACGGCGAGCTCCTGCGCAAAAGGGAGGACGGCGGTGAGGGGCGGCCGGCACGGTGCGGGGAGAAGAGCAAGGGCGCGGGGCGACTTATCGAGCGGCGGCGGGCGGCTTTCGGACAGCCGCTGTCGGGACCGGCCGGGGATTTATTCCCCGTGCGCACGTGTCCGGACAGCGCCGCTCCGCTCGGCCCATCGAGGTGCGGCACGCAGCGACCGGATACTGCCAAGCGGACCCCACACGTCAGTCGACTTGCATATTCAAAAACCTCTGAAATCAAATCCTCCCTCGGGAAAAATAGCTAGGAAGTGAGGAAAATTCTGGAAAAATTCATGG
>JBNKGC010000576.1:0-528 GCA_050289625.1 Polyangiaceae bacterium
TCCTCGGAGAAGGAACAATTGAGACAACTTGACCTCGGATACATCCACCTGGTTGTCTCCCGCTGAAGGAGCGGTTGAACCCGGTAGCTGAAAAAGGTTCCCAGAAGGTCCGCACCCTTCAGCCCTCCATGTAGTAACTGTTGAATGACCTCATGCTGGGGTTGCAGCCTACAGAGGTCCGTCCTAGCCACTCCGTACCCCCAGTTGGGTTGGGGGATGGGGCGGCTAGCTGTGAACAAGGGGAGCGACACATTGGTGTTGTTCCTAAAAAAGAACCATACTTTTCGCCACCTGTCCGTAGAACTGGACAGGGGGAGGTGGAAGTAGGGATCGACCCCATGCCTAGATCTAATGTACATGTCCACGCCACCCCATTGCTTCCACACCCAAGCCCTACAGGAGTCGTACGTGAAAGAAGTAGTTCCACAGATTGAAGTGGGGCTCAATCCCCATGTAGGCCTCGCACAAAGTCACAAAGGCCGCAATGTGTTGGACCGACGAGGGGGTTAGATTGTGCAGCTCCAGTCC
>JBNKGC010000577.1:0-527 GCA_050289625.1 Polyangiaceae bacterium
ACGCATCCGGCTCGCCGGTGCCACTGGGCGTTACCGGTGAGCTTTACATTGGCGGTGCGGGTGTCGCGCGAGGCTATCTGAACCGCCCCGATCTGACGAGGGAGCGTTTTATTGCCGATCCGTTCAGCGACGAGCCAGGCGCCCGCCTGTACCGGACGGGCGATCTCGGGCGGTATTTGCCCGATGGCAATATCGAGTTTTTGGGCCGCAACGACTTCCAGGTGAAGATCCGCGGGTTCCGGATCGAGCTTGGCGAGATCGAGGCGCGTCTTCTGGCGCACGCGCAGGTGGGCGAGGCGGCGGTGCTGGCTCTGGAGGACGCGGCCGGCGAGAAGCAGCTGGTGGCTTATTACACCGGGTTGGCCGATGCCGGGGCGCTTCGGGCGCATCTGCAGGCCGGTCTTGCGGACCCTATGGTGCCTGCGGCCTATGTGAGGCTTGAGGCTCTGCCTCTGACGGCGAACGGTAAGCTTGACCGCAAGGCCTTGCCGGCGCCGGAAGGCGACGCCTATGCGCGGGCGGTCTAT
>JBNKGC010000578.1:0-239 GCA_050289625.1 Polyangiaceae bacterium
TTCTCGCAGGGCCTGCACGAAGCGGTACATGAATTGCTCAGCGGATAAGTAGAGGACGCGCAGGTCGGGATGGCGGGCCTGAAGTTCATGCGCAATGGCGTGCATCAGGTGCGTCTTGCCGAGACCGACGCCACCATAGAGAAACAGGGGATTGAACGTGACCGGTCCGCCTTCGGCCACGCGGCGCGCAGCGGCATGGGCCAATTCGTTCGGCTTGCCGACGACAAAGCTGTCGAATG
>JBNKGC010000578.1:248-527 GCA_050289625.1 Polyangiaceae bacterium
GTGAAACGTGCGTCCAGAGGGGCGCCGGGAAGGTCGATATCGTCATTGTTCCGGGATTGCCCGCGCGATGTACGCCTGGCGCGGGGCTCGGACTGTTTTGCAGTGGCTGTCCGTTGGCTGGCGACGTGGAATTCGACGCGCTCGACCGCCTCGCCCGCTTTCTCCAGATGCTGACGAATCTGTTCGGCGAAGTTGCGTGACACCCAGTCGCGCATGAATTTGGTCGGGGCCTCTACGCGGGCGATGCCGCCCTTCAGCTCCGCCAGTTTGAGCGGTTCG
>JBNKGC010000579.1:0-527 GCA_050289625.1 Polyangiaceae bacterium
ATGATCGCGCTGCGCGACGGCTTCGAGGACGAGGGCTACGCGGTCGAGACCGCGACCGACGGCGTCGCGGCCCTCGCCGCGGCGACCAGCGTCGCCCCGGACATCGTCATCCTCGACGTCATGTTGCCGGGGATCGCCGGGACGGAGGTCTGTCGCCGCCTCCGCGCCGCCGGCTCGACCGTGCCGATCATCATGCTCAGCGCCCGCGGTCAGGAGCTCGACAAGGTGCTCGGCCTCAAGCTCGGCGCCGACGACTACGTCACCAAGCCGTTCGCCGCCCGCGAGCTGTTGGCCCGCCTGCGATCGGTGGGCCGCCGCGCCGAGTCGGCCGAGCTCGAGCACATCGACGCCGGCGATCTGTCCATCGATCTGGCCCGCCTCAGCTACCGCCGCGGCGACGACAGCGGCACGTTGAGTGCCCGCGAGGTCGGCATCCTGCGCTTGCTCTACCGCCACCGCGATCGCGCGGTGTCGTGATCCGAGCTGCTCGAGAACGTGTGGGGTGCGCGCGGTGACCTCAAGACCCG
>JBNKGC010000580.1:0-525 GCA_050289625.1 Polyangiaceae bacterium
CGATCAAGGTGCTCCTCGGCGAGGCCTTCCGGCGCGAGGCCGCGCGGAAACGCTTCGGCCGCGAGGCCCACGCCCTCGCGCGGGTCAGCCATCCGAACGTCGTCCGCATCCACGACCTGAACGTCACCCCCACCGGGGAGCCCTACATGGTCATGGAGCTCGCCAAGGGAGTCTTGCTCTCAGAGTACGTGAAGAAGCGCGAGAAGCTGAGCGTGCGGCGCGCCTGCGGCATTGCTTTGGAGATTGCCGAGGGCCTGGCCTACACCCACGGCCGCGATCTCATTCACTGCGACCTCAAGCCCTCCAACGTGCTGCTGCAGCGGGCGTCGGGAGGGCTGCTGGCCAAGGTCACCGACTTCGGCATCGCCAAGGCGGTCAGCCAGGTCGAGCAGACCCGGCCCGGCGTGGTCAAAGGCAAGTACGCGTACATGTCCCCCGAGCAGACCACCAACCAACCGCTGGACGGTCGCTCCGATGTCTTCTCGCTGTCGGTGGTGCTGTGGGAGCTACTGGCCGGCCGGGTCG
>JBNKGC010000581.1:0-524 GCA_050289625.1 Polyangiaceae bacterium
GCCCCCATGGCCCAGGCATTGGTGGCCTGACTGGGATGTAAGGTGCTGGATGATACTCTTACTGATGATGACCCTAACCTTCTGACTTTCACCATGGCAGAGTCTGAGATTGTTTGCTGGATGAGCTCCCAACTGTAGAAGTGTTAGTCGAACTCAGGGAAACCAGACTGTCCGATTTGGCATTCTGGATGATCTGGTTTTTGCGACCCCTGATGCCAGCTCTGCCTTCCTTATACTTGGCCATGAGGATGTTGAAGGTGGCCTTTGGGCGCCGCTGTGGCTTGCTCCCTTCATTCTTCTGCCATTGGCCATTTTTCAGACTTTTTGGCTTGATCATCCTCAGTGGCTGCTCTTCCCCTGTGATGACCTCATCGACTTGGCCTGAGATGGCCGAACCAGGATCTTCCCGTCGAGCTCGATCATGTTCATGTTCGCCAGGAACGAGTCTTTGTCAAGCTTCATCTGGGACTTTTTGTAAATTTCAATCATCCTTCATTTATGACTGATTAAACCTGTCGACGAAA
>JBNKGC010000582.1:0-523 GCA_050289625.1 Polyangiaceae bacterium
AGCCAGATGTGGGATATTCGGTGGCAGACCAATGGCCAGTATAGCGTCACAAACGTTGCCAGCGCCAAGGTGCTCGACAATGGCGGCACGTCCAACCCGGGGGAGAACCTGGTCATCCAGCCCTCGGGCGGAGGCGACAGCCAGCTCTGGACCATTCTCCCCGACAGCGATGGTTTCTGGCACATTACGTCTGCAAACAGCGGCCTGGTAGCCGACGTCGGCGGCGGTGCCACGACCAATGGCGCGAGCATCATTCAAAACACGTACACCGGCAGCGACAGCCAGCTCTGGATGCCCAGTCTTGCCGTCAAGCCGCAGCCGGCCCCGCCGGCGCCAACCAGCGTTACGGCCACCCCGGTTTCCATCTATGAAATCGACTTGTCATGGGCCGCCAGTACCGGCGCGATGCGTTACAACATCAAACGGGCGATCGTCAGCGGCGGGCCTTACACGAACATTGCCGTGGGCGTGAACACCACGAATTACACGGATGGTGGACTGAGTGCCGGTACGACATATTACT
>JBNKGC010000583.1:0-522 GCA_050289625.1 Polyangiaceae bacterium
GACCACCTTCTAACTCCGACGATGGCCGCCACCGTCCCCGACATCCCTCGACTCCTAATTCAGCATCACTGCCACCCGCCCCGTTGCCCGGCCGGGCCGTCGCGTCGGGGTCACGCGTGCGACCGGTCTCTCAGAAGCGATTCGGTATCAACTAGTTCACCGATTCATGGACTTAATGGGCTGAAATTTCTAGTGTTACTAGTTGATAACCCCGCGCGATGCTGCATGATTTCAAAATATCTTTTTACATAAATTTACATGTCGATAAGCTGTTCAGGAAGTGAAAGATGATCGGCTAGTTCATCGTCGTAAGTGTCGTTGTGTGGAGGGACGATGGACACGATACAACAGTGAAAGAGAGCAATGGCTTTGGGTGGAGCTTCGATGGTGTGGTGCTCTAGCTAGAGAGGCGGCAAAATGGAGACGTAATTGAGTGGTGGTGAGAGTGGACAAGATTGAGATGGTATTTTTATAGCAATGAAGGGTAGGAGTCGGATGGTCTGTGGAGGGTAGCCTACGGCG
>JBNKGC010000584.1:0-519 GCA_050289625.1 Polyangiaceae bacterium
GCATGATTCGTTCCACCAACAATGTCATGCACTCCTTGTTGTTCCAGGCTTCCCTTATAGCGCAATTCTGGGCTAAGAGCTTTCACACTGCCACCTACCTCCTCAACACGCTCACCCCACTTTGCCCTCTTCGGCACCACTCCCTCCTACGCCCACCTACAGGTCTTCGGGTGCACCTGCTACCCAAACACCTCTGCCACCGCTCACGAACAGCTTATTCGTGTCCCGACACGTCGTCTTCGACGAGTCATCCTTCCCTTTTACCTCCTCCGGCACACCTCCCGACGACTTGAACTCCCTCTTCTCGTCCAGTCCCGCGGTTCACGCCATTGCTCCACCCTACCTTTCTTCTATTGCAGGTACCTCAGAGACTATCGCCATGCCACGCGTGACCCCGGTGTCCACGCCCGCGCCACACACGCATCGGCATCGCCATCCGTGTCTTCGTCTGCGTCACGCACAACCTCAACTTCACGCTTCATCCAGCCCCCCTTGTGTACCAGCAACGACATCCGACTC
>JBNKGC010000585.1:0-519 GCA_050289625.1 Polyangiaceae bacterium
CAAGGCCAACGTCGGCCTGATCGCGATGAAGACCCAGGGCTCAGCGGCCTCGTTCGAGGCCAAGTGGAAGCCCCTGCGCGACGGCGGCAAGTGGACCAAGCACCAGGCCGTGCTCAAGGCGGTGTGGGCCGACGACCGCATCAGCGCGGCGGTGTCCCACATGGACAACTTGAAGAAGCTCAAGGAGAACATCGGCGCGGCGGTCAACAAGACCAAGCTGTCGAAGGCGGACTGGGATGCCCTCGACCAGTACGCCGCCGACACCCGCGCGCACGCCAGCCCTGCTTGCGGCGTACAGCGAGTACCGGCGTTCGCACCGCGGCGTGGCGCCGGCCACGCTGGTCAGGGACGCGGCGGTGGCAGTGAAGTTTCTCGACTCGCTGCGAGCATCGAGCAGAGCCGTAGCTTCGACGCGAGTAAAGGATCTCGACAGCTTGATCGACAAATGGTCAGCGCGGTTGAGCCGACGGACCGTTGCCGGATTGTGCAGCTCGTTGCGGTGCTTCCTTCGCTTTCTCC
>JBNKGC010000586.1:0-518 GCA_050289625.1 Polyangiaceae bacterium
GGGGTTTGCGGTTTGGGAGAATCGGGTTCATACCAGCCCTTACTGCCCACAAAAGCGTGCATCCGGGCTTCTAGCTCTTTCAGTTCCATCAGGATGAATTGGTAATTTTACAAGGCATGGGGCATTTGGCTTTCAACCTGCCCCAACTCCCTCCCCCAAAATTGGGGGAGGGAACAAAAGGGTCAAAATTATTTAGGCGCTAGCCATATGGCGAATCAAGTCGAGGCACTTGCAGGAGTAACCCCACTCGTTGTCATACCAGGCGACGACCTTCACAAACGTGTCGGTGAGGGGAATACCGGCACCAGCATCAAAAATGGAGGTGCGAGAGTCACCCAGGAAGTCGGTGGAAACCACAGAGTCTTCAGTGTAGCCCAAAATGCCAGCCAGTTCGCCTTCAGATGCAGCTTTCATAGCGGCCTTGATTTCGTCGTAGGTAGCAGGTTTTTCCAGGTTAACCGTGAGATCAACGACGGAAACGTTAGGCGTGGGTACACGGAGAGACATCCCAGTGAGAC
>JBNKGC010000587.1:0-517 GCA_050289625.1 Polyangiaceae bacterium
CTCACGATGGATGCGCGCGGAGAGGACTCGCGCAGCTTCAAACTGCCCCTTTCGCCCATGGCCCTGCGGGTGAGCAGCGGCGAGCTGGCCGATGAGGTCGTCGCTCACGTGGCCGCGGAGGTGGCGCGTGCGCTCTCCTACGCGCACGGCTCCGCTCCGGACGCGCCCATCGTCCATCGCGACGTGAAGCCGTCCAACGTGATGTTGGCCAACGGGGAGGGACCCACCGAGGTGTGCAAGCTCGTCGATTTCGGGATCGCCAAGCTGGCGGGCACCGCGGGATGGCAGACGGCTCCCAACATGGTGGTCGGTACCAGCCTCTACATCAGTCCCGAACAGATCCGAGGGCGACCTGCCTCTCATTTGAGCGATATCTACGCGCTCGGTCTCGTCGCGTTCCAAATGTTCCACGGCACGCATCCCCTCATCTTGCAGGAGCCGAACGTCAATCTAAAAGCTCCCCAAGCCGTTTGGCAGCTACACCTCAAGACGCGGCCCCCCCTGCTCAGCCAGGTCA
>JBNKGC010000588.1:0-516 GCA_050289625.1 Polyangiaceae bacterium
TGGGCGGCGGTACTGCGGGCAACGCGCTCAGCAGCGCGGCATTGGGTTGCGCTCCCTCGACACCGGTGTGCCCCATCACCGTCTGTTTCAAAACGGGCTTGCCAGTCGCCGCGGGTGGCTCCGCGGCAGGCGGTGGCGGCACGGGCTCGACGGGTGGTGCGGCTGGTGCCGTTGCCACCGGCGCCGCCGCAGCGTTACCGGTCGCTGCCGCTACCGAGCTTGCCTGGGCGCCGACCGCAGCGGCCGCGTCGGCATCGACTGGGGCGTCTACGGCGTGCCCGAGACCTTCGTCATCGATGGCGAGGGCCGCATCGTCTACAAGCATGTCGGCCCGATCCAGGGCACCGACATCGAGAAGAAGATCCTGCCGGCGGTGGAGAAGGCGAAGGCGGGGGGCTGAGGCCCGGTCGCCGGGCGGGGAGGCCTGACACTGGAGATCGCGGTCGCCGGGGCGGGAATCGCGGGTCTGGCAGCGGCAGCGCTGCTGGCGCGCGACGGCCACCGGGTGACCGTCTT
>JBNKGC010000589.1:0-515 GCA_050289625.1 Polyangiaceae bacterium
GCAAACCACGCAGCGTGTGGCTCATGGGGCCACAGCAAGATTCCGATCTACTGTTCCCTTCGATCACCGGTGGCTTTCGTACTCCCACGGTCCTGAACAAGCCGAGCCCGCAGGGCGTAGGCCACCCTCGACTCGAGGGTTAGATCCCTCGCTGCCGACAGCTCAGAAACCTAAAAAGCCCTCTCACACGACGTGGAGGGCTTTTTAGGTTTCTGAGCGGGAGAAGGGATTCGAACCCTCGACGTCAACCTTGGCAAGGTTGCACTCTACCACTGAGTTACTCCCGCAAGCGGGTTCCTTCGGGGCCCCGGAGGGCTCAAAAGGCCTTTCGGGAGTGGGCGAACCCGGTTCCCGAGAGGGCGACTGATGTACTTTCGAGGCTGGGGCCTGTCAAGGAAAAGTGAAAGGTAAAAAGTTGAAAGGTTTTTCACGGGTTGGCAGCACTCGGGTAGTCGAAATGGGGCGTGGTGCGAAGTTGGGTGTGCATTCTGTTACGCAATTCTGGGGGTCATTTT
>JBNKGC010000590.1:0-515 GCA_050289625.1 Polyangiaceae bacterium
GCCCAACCTGGTCGATCCGGCCGAGCGCAACGCGCTGCGAATGCAGCACGCTCGCCACATGCTCGAGGGCCTCGGCGACGCGACCTCGGCGGTGGAGGTCCTGCGCGATCTGCTCCTCGACGACCCCGACCACCTCGAGGGCGCGGCGCACGAGCACGGGATGAGTCGAGCGCAGCGCCTCGATCCGATCCTCGAGATCCTGCAGGTCGATCAGAGAGGGGGCGGCGTCCATCACGGCGCGGAAGACCGCGAGCAGCAGTGCGTCCACCGTGCCGATCTCCTCCGTCGACGCGCGCCGCAGCAGGCGGCGACCCAGTCGCAGCTCCCAGCGGTCGGGGGGCGATGCTGCGTCGCGCACGAGCCGGATCGGCGGGACTGGAATCCCGAGCGATGCGTGGCACCTCGAGCCGAGCTCCGCGAGCGCTCGCTCTAGGCCGCGGGTGTCTGGGACCGCCTGCGGATGGATGCGAAGCTCGAGTCGGGCGGGGGGATCGGCCGGTGACGCACTCGCGCTC
>JBNKGC010000591.1:0-513 GCA_050289625.1 Polyangiaceae bacterium
CCGTGGACCGGGAAGGGGCTGTGGGCGTCCCAATGACGATAGCCCTTCTCGCGAACGCGCCCGGCCGCCGCCACCAGCGCCGCCTGCCGCGCGGCATAAAGGCGGCGCATGCGCCGCACGTGGGTGGCGAAGTGGCCCTCGTCGATGAAGGCGGCGAGCACCGGCTGCAGCACCGCCGTCGGCTGGGTGCCCAGCGCGCTCTGCGCCGCGCTGGCTGCGTCGACCAGGCTGTCCGGGACCACCAGGTAGCCGATGCGGATCGACGGGAAGAGCACCTTGGAGAAGGAGCCGACGTAGATCACCCGTGCCGCCTCCTCGCGCCCGGCAGCGAGACTCAGGAGAGAAGCCAGGGGCCGCCCGGCGTAGCGGTACTCGCTGTCGTAGTCGTCCTCCAGGATCCAGGCCCCGGCCGCACGCGCCCACTCCAGCAGCTCCAGGCGCCGGGCCAGCGACATGGTGGTGCCCAGAGGATAGTGGTGGGTCGGGGTGACGATGGCCGCGCGGGCCCGCGAC
>JBNKGC010000592.1:0-513 GCA_050289625.1 Polyangiaceae bacterium
AGGAGCGGCCGGTGGTGGTTCTGATCCACGGCTTCGGGCCGGACCCAACGTGGCAGTGGGCGGCGCAGGTGGGCGCCCTCTCCCGGCACTTCGACCTGGTGGTGCCCACGCTCCTCTTCTTCGGCGCCTCCGAGACGCGCGCCGCGGCGCGGTCCGACGCGTTCCAGGCCGCTTCCCTCGCCGCGCTCCTGCAGCACCTCCCCGGCCTCGGCGGAGGCAGGAAGGTGCACGTGGTGGGCACGAGCTACGTCGGGCTCGTGGCGTACCACCTCGCGCGGGAGCTGGCGGCGCTCCGCCGGCGGGGGCAAGGTGGCGCTGTGCTCGTCGGACGTGGGCAAGGGCGCGGAGGACGACCGCGCTCTGGCGGCGTGGCGGAGGTGACGGAGCTGATGGCGCCCGCCGACACCAAGGCCCTGCGCCGGCTCATGGCGCTCTGCGTGCACCGCCCGCCGAAGTACATCCCCGAGTGCCTCGTCCGCGACATGCTCCGGGTACGTACAGTATAGTACAATA
>JBNKGC010000593.1:0-512 GCA_050289625.1 Polyangiaceae bacterium
GCAAAGCGCGTCACCTGTTCGGCGGCGGCTTCGAGCGCCTCGTGCCTCGGATCACGAGTGCTAGACGGAGAGGGCGCAGTCCTCGGAGCTGCACGAGCCAGTACATCGCCTTACTTCGATACAGCGCTCCGCGCGTCAGCTGTCCTCGCCTTCGGCTCGTCGCGTGCCTCGGGTTTGGCTTGATGCCTCGGGTTGGCTTGATCCGGTAGGTTGTTCCGGCGCGCGTCGCTTTCGCTCGCGGTCCTTACGCGACGATGGGCAAACTGGCCTTCGAAGCCTTTTCCGTGAACGCCGGCAGTTCGTCGAAGTTGAGGTAGCGGTACAAATCCGCCGACATGGTGTCGAGCTTGTTGGCGTACTTCATGTACTCGTCCATGGTCGGGATCTTGCCGAGGATGGACACGACTGCGGCCATTTCAGCGCTGGAAAGGAAGACGTTCGCTCCCTTGCCGAGACGGTTGGGGAAGTTGCGCGTCGAGGTGGAGACGACGGTGGATGCCGGTGCCACACGC
>JBNKGC010000594.1:0-512 GCA_050289625.1 Polyangiaceae bacterium
TGAATTTTCTTTATTTTTCGGCCCAGTAAAATTTGCGTCAGCACAACTGACGTTGTATCCTCACTTTCTTCTTCTCGGTGCTGCCTCTCCCCTAACAAACATCATTACATCATCACGTCGTGTCACGCTTCCTTCACATGAAGTCAACATGAGCTCATTGCCTCTGTTTCATCTTCCGGTAACGCTTCATCCTATCACATCCTCTCTCGAACCAAAACCGAAGCATTCAATTCATACCACCACCGCCGACCACCCTCTCTGGACCATCGACTCTCACCCTCTACTACTATAAAAAGATCATCTCAACCTTGGTCACTCTCCCCATCACTCAATCGTGTTTCCATTTGCCTCCTCCCTAGCCAGAGCACCACACCATCGAAGCTCCACCCACCGCCGTCATTTCCTTTCACCGCCATCCCACACCCATCGTCCCTCCGCACAATGACACCCATGGTGATGAGCTAGCTAACCGTCTTTCGCTTCCCGAACAGCTTATTGACATGTGAATTCAC
>JBNKGC010000595.1:0-512 GCA_050289625.1 Polyangiaceae bacterium
GGCTGCACACCTTCACGCTGGCGGAGCTCAAGGCCGCGACGCGCGGGTTCTCGAGCAGCCACTTCGTCGGCGAGGGCGGGTTCGGGCCCGTGTACAAGGGCTTCCTCGACGACCGGGTCCGGCCGGGGGAGGTCGAGCCGCAGCACGTCGCCGTCAAGTACCTCGACCTCGACTGCGGCACGCAGGGGCACCGCGAGTGGATCGCCGAGGTGTTCTTCCTCGGCCAGCTGCGGCACGAGAACCTCGTCAAACTCATCGGGTACTGCTACGAGGACGAGCACCGCATGCTGGTGTACGAGTACATGAGCAACGGCTCCCTCGCCGACCTGCTCTTCGCGAGAAGGAGCAATAAGAAGAGCCCGTCATGGCGCGAGCGCGTGGGCATCGCGCTGGACGTGGCGCGCGGCCTGCACTACCTCCACGACGAGCTGGACAGCCGCGTGATCCACTGCGACGTGAAGCCGCAGAATATCCTGATGGACACCGAGGGTAGGGCCAAGATCGCCGACTTC
>JBNKGC010000596.1:0-511 GCA_050289625.1 Polyangiaceae bacterium
GGCGCGTCGTCGCACATGTAAACCGCGTGTTGCGCGAACTCTCCGACGATGAGCGGCAAGCCCATGTCGACCGACTCCTGCAGTTCACTCGTGACGCGCGACCCAGACGCATCCTCCCACCACATGTGCACGCTGAACATGAGGTTTTTCTCAGGGTCGTGATCGATGAGCGAGGGCCCCACGGCCTGTAGCGTGTCGATATCCTGACCCCATTGGGGGGCGTCGATGATGAGCGGAAGGGTCAGTCCCGTGTCGCGGAGCCGCGTGATGGCCGTTTCGTACGTACTTCGGAACGCATCATTCGTGACTGTGGCGCCCGCCTCGTTGGCGATGTTGAGCAAGAGATCGGCCTCATGCTTTTTGATGACCGCGTTGACGTCCTCACGCACCCAATAATCAACGACGCTCGGCACGAGGCTGAGATCCCCCGTGGCACTGTGGTGCTCAATCATCGGAATGAGATCATTGTCGAGAGCATTTCCGATGGCCACATCGAGCTCTGCGGCGCTGC
>JBNKGC010000597.1:0-511 GCA_050289625.1 Polyangiaceae bacterium
GCTTGGAGTCTCTACTTGTTTTCCTATGCATTTCTTGCTTGTCCCCAATTGGTGCACCGGCCTTCGCCTCTGAGGTCGCCAAGAGCGCGTGCTTGGCCCGTCTCCGGTTCTGCCACCTGACTTCACCGCCCAAGGCCAGGCCTCTTTTCTCGCCGAGAGCAGAGCGCAGCACCCGATCCCTGCTCATTTTAGTCTACACCCGGGTTGTTAGTCTTGGCTTCGTGGCTTCGTATGCGCTTGGGTTCTCCTATTTCATTTCCCGATGATTGCTGCGTGCAAGCTGTAAGATTTGATTTGTTCTCGAGCTATCGGATTAAAAAGTTTGAGGTTTTTCAGTTTTAATTGCTCTTAAACGATTGTTTCCTTAACCCGTCTGTAAGGTGTTCGGTGAAATGGCTGTGAGGACTTGAGCTGCTTTTGATTCGCTTTTGGTCATCGTAGTCTCACACGTGTCTTGCCTTGCATCGATTATTGTCTTTCGCTGTGTTTTCATGGTTCCTAATTCGGTTTC
>JBNKGC010000598.1:0-510 GCA_050289625.1 Polyangiaceae bacterium
GGTGCGGTACTGGCCTCCGACGCGGATCTTGGAATCGTTCCCCGTTCCCGCACCTTCCGCCACGGTCCAATGCGCGTAGTCCACCGTGGAAAAACGAGCCACGCGCAGGAACATCCTGCCGAAGTAGTCGTTGTTCGGCACCGGAAAGATGCTTTGATTCCGCACGTATCCGTAGCCGTTCTCGGCATGGATGTGGATGCTCTGGTCGCCACGCGCCGCCTGTTCCGAGGTGAGCTCCACCGTGTTGCTCCCGGATGCGCCGACGGTCCACCGGGTGCTGTCGATGTCGGTCCCTTCGAAGCCGTCGCAAAGGAGGAGATCGGCGGAGTCGCAGCGGGACTCGCCGAAGAAGTCGTCGCCGCCGTTCCCTCCGTCGAGACCTCCGGCTCCCGTCGTCTCGCCGCCGCTTCCAGCGGTTCCTCCCGAAGCGGCGCCACCCGTGCCTCGGTCGTTCGACGAGGATTCGTCGCTGCAGCCGAGTAGAACGCAGCACCCGATGCTCAGGAGAGC
>JBNKGC010000599.1:0-510 GCA_050289625.1 Polyangiaceae bacterium
CGCATCGTCCCGCCCTTGTCGCTGATCCCCTCCTGCGACGGCATCAGGTGGATCACGGCGTTGGCGTCGTCGGCCCCGAACTCGGCGCTGTGGGCCGCGGGGATCCCGGCGACGTTGCGGGCGATCTCGCAGACGGCGAGCTGCATGCCGAGGCAGATCCCGAGGTAGGGGATCCCCTGCTCGCGGGCGTAGCGGATCGCCGCCATCTTGCCCTCGCTGCCGCGCTCGCCGAAGCCGCCCGGGACGAGGACGCCGTCGACCTTGCCGAGGAGATCGGCGGGGCCGTTGACCGCGAGCAGCTCGGCGTCGATGTACTCGACGTCGACGGCCGCGTCGCAGGCGATGCCGCCGTGGACGAGCGCCTCGTGGAGGCTCTTGTAGGACTCGGCGAGGTCGACGTACTTGCCGACGATGCCGATGACGACGTCGTCTTTGGGATGCGTGAGGCGGTCGAGCATCTCCTTCCAGGGTTCGAGATTGCGCGGGCCGGCTTCGATCTTGAGCAGGTCG
>JBNKGC010000600.1:0-510 GCA_050289625.1 Polyangiaceae bacterium
TTTGAAGGATGTGTACGGCTTTTTCGTCGATGTCCGCCTCGGAGATTTTGCCCTCCCTAAGGAGGCGCGAGAGGGTGTCAGGGGACATCGCTTCGGCCCTCGGCATCTCGAGATCCATACCGCCACGCACAGCGCCTTCTGCGTCGTAGACAGCGGCCCAATCACTCATGACCAACCCCGTAAACCCCCAGCGCTCGCGCAGTGTTTCGCGCAACAAGAAGGCGTTGTGCGAGGCGTAGGCGCCGTTGAGCAGGTTATACGAACTCATCACGGCGCCTACTCGCGCCTCTTGGACGGCCCCTTCGAACGCGGGGAAGTAGATTTCATTGAGCGCCCGTTCGCCTACCTCGGAGCTGACGTGGTGGCGGTCCCACTCCTGATTGTTGGCAACGAAGTGTTTGACCGTCGCCATGACGCCACCCTCCTGGACGCCCTGAATGAAGCTCACCGCGTGATCACGGGCCAAATACGGGTCCTCTCCAAGATATTCGAAGTTACGTCCGTTCAGCG
>JBNKGC010000601.1:0-510 GCA_050289625.1 Polyangiaceae bacterium
CCGGAGAAGGTAGTGCCCGGGAGGAAGCCAGGACCAAGGGGAACCCATTGGTCGTGGTAGGGTGGACAGAGGCTCACCACAGCGGCGTCTCCACGACGGTGGCGCTCGGCAAGGGGAAACAATGGTGTTGGACCGGTGGCGGGGTTGAGGTGCTCGAGGAACTGGTTGACGAGTAGTTGGGTGCTCAGGCAAAGCTGTTGCTGGGGTCACCAGGGCCAGAGGATGGTTAGTGAGGGCTATCGACGGGAGCCACTCAACGGCTGAGGAATGGCGATGGCAGCTTTGGCTCAAACTGGAGGTTGTCGACGGCGAAGGTGTAGATGTGGTCGAACTACGGACTCAAGCAGTCCTTCTTGAAGTGGTGGCGAGGCTAGAGGTGCTCAAACGGCGACGGTCGACGATGAGCTCCTCGCGGAGGTAGTCGGCGACGTGAAAACCTCGGCTGCTCAGCTTTGGTAGGTGGTGACCCAGCTAGCACTCGATGCAGGAGGTGCACGGCGTCATGGCGCT
>JBNKGC010000602.1:0-510 GCA_050289625.1 Polyangiaceae bacterium
GAGGGTGTAAATGTAAACAGCGCATGAGTTGCGGTTTTTCTAGAATTCTAGAATTATTTTTCTAAAGATAAATTTGTGAAATATGTCAACGGGACTGTCGACCGGGTCCACGGCGATCAGCTCACAGGTCCATGGATCCCTCATTAAACGTGGGCCGTTCAACCCTAGATGGACGCACGAGATTAGAACGCGAAGGGGTATGTTTTCCTGGCCGTATAAAATAAAATGGACGGCCGAGAGTTAATGAATCCAAGATCCAATCTGGACCGTTGATTTTTAGATGAGCGGCAAGATTTTAATGAAACGAAGGGGTACGATGGGTTCTAATCTGGGACGTTGATTAGTGAGCGGACGGCTAGGGACAACTCCGGCCGGGGGGCGGCGCTCCGGTTGGCGGCGCGGCCGGTCCCGCGGTGGCGGCTCACCGGAGTTGGGCGTATACGGCCCTCCAGACCTCGGTTTTCGACGAGGACTTCACCTACGGCATGGGTGCGACTTGGAGAGCCTACT
>JBNKGC010000603.1:0-509 GCA_050289625.1 Polyangiaceae bacterium
CACGTCTTCTTCGAGTTGGGGGATCACCTCGGTTCGACGAGCGTCGTGTTGGATAAGGCGACTGGTGAGTTGGTTGAGAGGTCGACGTTCCAGGCGTACGGAGCGGCGGAGAGTGACTACAGGCCCGACCGCTGGGAAGGGTTCCGGGAGGATTATCGGTTCACGGGCAAAGAGGAGGATGTCGAGGTCGGGCTGCAGTATTTCGGGAAGAGGTTCCTGAATCCGCTGCTGGGGAGGTGGGTGAGTGCGGATCCGCTTGAGGTGCATGCTCCAGGGGAGAGCGGAGAAGCTAATTTATATGCCTACATCAGTGGGACCGTGCTGAAGAACGCTGACCCTCTAGGGTTGAGGGGAAAGTATAGCCGAGCCGAGTACTACTCGCTCCGAGCGATGAAAGAGAGGATCAGAGAAGGGCGAACTCAGGCAGTTGTGAGCCATCAAGCTTCGCGGGAGTACCCCGCCGGAGCCGCCAGGGCAGGCGCCAAGAGAACCGCGAGGGACCTCGGAAT
>JBNKGC010000604.1:0-509 GCA_050289625.1 Polyangiaceae bacterium
CCGTCGGGGACGCTGATCGACTTCAAGAAGAAGTCCTTGTCCGAGGCTCCCCAGACCGGCGCGGCCTCGGAGGCGTCGCCGAAGGCGAGCCAGTCGCGGCGCGTGGGATCGCGGACGTCGTAGATCTCGATCCCCTGCCCGGTGGCGGTGAAGAGGTATGGGGCCTCGATGTCGAGATCGCGCCAGTGGGGGACGTCGCCGGGCTCGCCCGAGACGTCGGTCGAGTCGCCGAGGACGATTCCCGGGCCGAGGCGGTCGGTGGCCGGCGGGAGCTTCTGATCGCAGGCGGGCTTGGGGTCCTGGCCGCGCAGCCCGGAGCTCGACAGCGGGCAGAGCTTGCGGTCGGGGTTGAAGCCTTTGCGGGGGACGGTCTGCGCGGCGGCGGTGGCGGCGACGAGGAGCAGGACGAGAGGGACGAGGGACGGTCTCATGCCACGGCTCCTTCCCGCGCGGCGGGCGTGAAGCGCGCCACCCACCCGGCCCACAAGGCGACCGCCGCAAGGATGACG
>JBNKGC010000605.1:0-509 GCA_050289625.1 Polyangiaceae bacterium
GATGAGTGGTAGGTCCCACTTGTAGGTAGGACATCTTTTTTCATGAACTAGAAGGACATGATGGATATGATGAGTAGAGGCTATGGTTATGTTCTCGTATTGTGAATGTGACCGGGCAAGACAAATAGGGGAAAGTGGATCACTCGGAAGGGAAGGGTGAGAAGACGGCCGTGGATATTCTGAGGTTCCAAGGTGGTAGCCCCCGCATGTGTGGATTAAGGACCGCATCATTTTGGCCCCAATAGACAAGCTTTGATTTGTACTGACCGCAAGTCAGGTTTTATAGGCTTAGTAAACATAGTAGCTTAGTAACTATTTTATCGAATTATTCCCTCCCTGCTTTGAGGTGGTTTGTGGAAGGAGAATGAGATAGCCCAGGATGAGGATCGTGTTGGACGATCGTTGGAAACCAAGATTTTATCCTGGGAGTAGAGACCTATTTTGACCTAGTAGGAACTTTGTGGGCAGTTGTTGTACATGAGACCCGTGGGGCCACGCGTACGACGTGT
>JBNKGC010000606.1:0-509 GCA_050289625.1 Polyangiaceae bacterium
GGTCAAGCCGCTGGGCGAGGGGGGCGTGGGCACGGTGTGGCTGGTGCGCAAGCCGGGCGCCGATCGTCTCTTCGTGCTCAAGATCCCCAAGGGCGAGGCGCTCGAGGCCGCATCGGATTTCGAGCGGCAGGGCATCCTCGCGTCGTTCGTGGAGGAGGCGGCTGCGTTGGCTGGCCTCTACCACCCCAACGTCGCCAACATCATCGATCGGGGCGTGTCCAGCGGTGTGCCGTTTCTGGTTCTCGAGCTGCTGGTCGGGGCCGACCTCAAGGAATACTCGATGGCGCGGCACATGACGCTGTTCGAGCTGCGCCAGGTGGTGCTCGGCGCGTGCGCGGGGCTGGCGGCGCTGCATGGCGCCGGCCTGGTGCACCGGGACCTGAAGCCGGCGAACGTGCGCGTGACGCCGGACGGCGTGGTGAAGCTGCTCGACTTCGGGCTCGCGAAGCCGATCGGGCCGCGGCGGACGGAGAGCGGCACGACGACGGCGGAGTCGGACAGCTTCCTGA
>JBNKGC010000607.1:0-508 GCA_050289625.1 Polyangiaceae bacterium
CCGCCCATCCCGGGATCACGGACGAGGTCTATTCGGTCCTCGGCGTCCACAATTCGGTGGCCTCGCGCCAGAGCTTCGGCGGCACCGCCCCGGATCAGGTCCGCGCAAGGGTCGCCGAGTGGAAGACGCGGCTGGCATGAAGGCGCTGATCTGCCTTATGATTGCGCTGGGCTTTCTGACCGCCTGCACGCAGCCGCGTGCCCATGTCGGTGCCCGTGCAACGTCCAATGGTGTGAAGGTGACGCCGTCAATATCAACTTCCATTGCCGGTATCGGCCTGACAGTGACTCCATGATGATCCGCGTGAGCCTCAGCCTTATCCTTGCCGCCACCCTTGCCGCCTGCGGGGCCGATGGCGAACCCACACCACCTGCCAAGACCGGCGTCACGGTCACGGGGCAGGTCAAGGTCGGTGTCGGCAGCAGCCTCTGATCCTCCGCCTGAAAATAGCGCTCGGGTGCCCCGCGCGCAGGACATGTCTCACCCCGTTCGCAGGGCGAACATGGTT
>JBNKGC010000608.1:0-508 GCA_050289625.1 Polyangiaceae bacterium
CAGTGGCACAACCACGCCAAAGGGGTTCGATTCTGCCTCTGGTGAAAGCGCTCATCAGATTGATTTCATGTCTGTAGATGTTATCGATAACAGTTTGCGGCTTGTCGTGGGTGGCGATCAGAGTTATCCCTTCGATATTTCTCCTAATGTGTTTTCTGGTGTGGCGTACGATTCCATTAAATACTTTTATCACAACCGCAGCGGCGTAGAGATTCGCACCGAATTTACCGGTGGTGGATTGGGCTCTTTCGGCAACGATGCGAAATGGGCACGACCGGCGGGTCACCTGAATCAGGGTGTGAATCAAGGTGATTTTGGGGTGCCTTGCTGGCCAGGAACCTGCAACTATTCGCTGGATGTTCCGTATGGTTGGTACGACGCGGGCGACCACGGCAAGTACGTGGTGAACGGTGGCATCTCCGTTTTTAAACTGGCCAACATGTATGAAACCGCACAGCATTTGCGCGGCACCGAGGCACGGTTTGCCGATGGCACGTTGAACATCCCG
>JBNKGC010000609.1:0-508 GCA_050289625.1 Polyangiaceae bacterium
CCCACGGCGTCAGTGGTCGGGGGGGCAATCTCAATGGTGATAGCGTGGCCCAAAGGATGATGGTGGCTATTGATGAGCCATAGAGTGGCGGTGCGTCGGTGGGGACCTCACGGCGTGGTGGCTGGGCTGGAGGAAGACCGGAGGCAGCGGTGCGTGTGGAGGCACTCGCGGTAGCTCGGGCGGAGGGGAGTAGTCGATGACCATCCGGAGGAGTGGTCGGTGGTGCTGGTTGATGGTTCGGCGGGCAGCGCGGTGGTCGGCTTAGGGTGCGGCGTCACAGAGCGCAGAGGAGCGGCGGTGGATTCGGCGGTAGGTGTGCCAGAATGCGCCGGGTACAGCAGTTGTGCGATGAATAAGAGAGGCGAGCTCCAGCGCGTGGCGAGCGAAGGCAACGCTGTCGGTTGCATGGTGGGCACGTGGAGCAACAGCGACACGCGGTGCCGGTAGCGGAGATGCGCTGGCGTGGTCGGAACAGCACTGGCTCGATGCGCTGTCATGTGGCGCGCGG
>JBNKGC010000610.1:0-507 GCA_050289625.1 Polyangiaceae bacterium
CTCCACATCCACCACGGTGTCAGCCTCGCCGGCGATGTGGTCTACGCCATGCGCACCCTGCCGGATGGCCGCTTCGTGTGCACCCTGATGAGCGGCGACAACCTGTGGGGCGGCGGCCAGCTGGCCCTGTTCGAGCGTCAGTTCGGCCCCGAGCTCCCCAGCGGCGCCGAGGGTGAGGCCGCTGTCGGCGGGTTTCGCCACGCCTTCGAGGTCGTCGACCCCGGCGTCGCCAGCGCTGGCTCGAGCGCCGGCGGGGTGTACCGCCATCCCGCGCCGCTGCCCGACGGGCGGGTGCTGTGGCTGTTCCAGGACGCGTTCGTCGCGACATCGCGAGGACCCACACTGATCCACAACATCGGCCTGCTGCAGAGCGCCGGATGCTTCCAGCTGCTTCGCAGCGGCACCGCCGAGCATCCTCGGCCCTACCTCCTCGCCGACGTCACCGTTCCCTTCGAGCGGTGGTTCTGGGCCCTGGGCGGCGACATCGGGGCCGACGGGTTGCTGCAC
>JBNKGC010000611.1:0-504 GCA_050289625.1 Polyangiaceae bacterium
AGATCGCCGACCTACAGAATTACGACGAGTACAAGGAGCTCCACTGGGAGGGGAGCTTCGAGCAATATCTGGAGCTGGTTCGTAAGAACCCGCGGGTCACGCGCAACGCGTACCAGCGGGTGTACGACATGGTGCACTCGTACGGCGCCGAGGAGTACATCGACAACAAGAAGAAGCTGGTCCGCTACAACTTCTTCCAGGACCGCGAGCGCGGCGGTAAGGACGCCATCTACGGCCTCGACATCCCGCTCATGCGGCTCATGAACGTGTTCAAGAGCGCGGCCCAGGGCTACGGCACCGAGCGCCGCGTGATCCTCTTGCACGGACCGGTCGGCTCGGCGAAGTCGACCATCGCGCGCCTGCTCAAGCGCGGCATCGAGGACTACTCCCGAACCCCCGAAGGCTCGCTCTACAGCTACTACTGGCACCTGCCCGGCGATCTCGCCGAGCACTCCGGCGGCCAGGAGATCTTCCACTGCCCCATGCACGACGAGCCGCTGCGGC
>JBNKGC010000612.1:0-503 GCA_050289625.1 Polyangiaceae bacterium
TCATGAACGGCCTCGACCTGACCGACCCGAAGCTGATGGACGTCGCGGTGCCGGCCAACCTCTCGATCGGCTTCCAGCTCGACGACGCGCGGCTGCGCGAGGCGGGTGGCCTCCTCGGCGTCGCTGGCCATCCCGTGCAGGTGCGCAACCCTGACGGAACAGGCGTGCGGACGGCTGCCGGGGCGTTCATGCGGTCGGAACTTCCGATCGCCGGGTTTGGGATCATCGAGGCAGCCACGTTGGAGGACGCCGTCCAGCTGGTGTCCCGTACGCCATGCGCTGTCGCCCACGGCGTGGTTGAGGTCTGGCCGCTGAACCAGAGCCCTGACTCGATATGAACAGTGACCGCTTGCGGTGATCGCAGAAAGCATGAGCGGCACGTGCCTTCCCCGCTCGCACAACGGTCATCCAGAACTCCTCGACACGGTCAACGCCCCCGGTATCACCCCTCCAGGGAGCTCATCGGCGTGCTCGGCGTCGCGCGGGACATCACGGATCGCAAG
>JBNKGC010000613.1:0-503 GCA_050289625.1 Polyangiaceae bacterium
CCGGCAGCTACGCCGAAGCCGGCAACGATTTCCTCTCCGACGGCGAGGACACTTTCAATGGCGGTAGCGGCAACGACACCGACGGCGAGGACACTTTCAATGGCGGTAGCGGCAACGACACCGTTGCCGGCGGGGCGCTGACGGTCGCAGACGGCATTGACGCCCTGACCGACAACGATGCCTTCGTGACCACGGAGGGCGGCCGGGCCTTCGCCGGTAACGACACGATCTACTCCGGCGACGAAGGCTATATCGGCGACGACAAGGTCGGCGGCGAGTCGGTCACCCTGGGCAACGGGGCCCAGGCCATCGCGGAGAACGCCACCCACGGTGCGGGCTCCGAGGCGGGTAACGACTACATCTTCACCGGAAACAGCTCCGCTGAGGGCGAGTTCCTGGGTGACGACCAGTGCTTCATCCCGGCCGCGCAGATCGCCGGTGAATCGCTGGCCGTCGGTGAGTACGGCGAGGCCCATGCCACCAACATGGTCTACGGCGACGAC
>JBNKGC010000614.1:0-503 GCA_050289625.1 Polyangiaceae bacterium
TTATTCTTGAATTGAAAAATCTGAGGACATGGTCCACGAGTCATGGACCGACGGCGCACCCGGGTCCACGGTGGACCAGAGCGGCGCGGGCACAGGGGCACGGGGTTCGCCAGTGGGGCGGGCGAGGGAGAGCAGGGCAGGGCGAGGCCGGGGGATGGCTCACCGAGGCGGAACCTGCAGTGGACAGGCGACGCGATAGGGCCGGAGAGTAACGACATGGGGGCGGCATCTCGAGGTGTTGAGTGGTGGCCGGAGGTGGTGAGATGCGGCGGTGGCGCGACCGAGCTCGGGCGGAGCCGGAGGAAGGTGATGACAGGTGGGGCCCACCTGTCAGCCGGGCACGGAGAGGGGTGAATGTGGCGCGAGGTGTGGCATTTCCCCGCGAGGGAGGCAGCAATCGGGCAGGGCGCCACCAACGCGCGGTCGGCTGGGCCAAAACGGCGAGCTGGGCCGGCCGAGGAGTTGAGGCCCAGTGAGGGAGAGGGGAAGCGGCCGGTTGAAAA
>JBNKGC010000615.1:0-503 GCA_050289625.1 Polyangiaceae bacterium
CTTCCCTGTCGTGTCGCCTCGAAGTCGTGATCGGCCTCCAGCTCCCCGGTCGCGGCCAGCACCGTGACCGTCGTCTTCTCGCTCGGAGACCAGCCCAGGCGCCCGGCATCAGCGCCCGGCTTGTACTCGGTGTCGACCTCGGTGAGTGAGAACGTCCCGATGAGATCCATCGGGCGCCACAGTCGGCCGCGGCAAATCGAGATCGGCTGCCGGCCGATCGCCACCGTCGCCCGGCTCCGCAAGACGATCCGTCGCGAATTCTTCACCCACCACCCCGACGAGCCCGAACCGGCGCCGCCCGAGGACCAGGACCGCGTCTCGACCCGGGTGACCGAGCAGCATCGGTGGAAGATCACCGGCGAGCTCGACCTCGCGATCGAGGATTGGATCCATCAGGAGATCCTCTATCGCGAGGGTCTCGAGCGCGGCCTCGAACAGGACGATCCGATGATTCGCGATCGGGTGGCGTCGCGCATGGCCTTCGTGCTCGAGCAGGCCGTGCT
>JBNKGC010000616.1:0-502 GCA_050289625.1 Polyangiaceae bacterium
TCCAACGAGTCGTAGTTGATCGTGGTGCCGACGGCCTCGGCGATCTGATCGCGGAAGTTGTCGATGAGGTGCTGGTTGTCGTCGACCAGCTGCGGATCCTGCAAGGCACCCTGGCCGTAGCCCTCGCCGTCGATCACCGAGGCGGGGCCGGGCGTGATGTCGATGCCGGTGCGGGTGTTGTTGACCGTGATCTCGAGCGGCATGGCGGCCTCGGCGAAGCCGCAGTAGCCCTCGGAGGTCCTCCACACCCGGAACACGGAGTCGAGCTGCGGGTTGGTCTCCGACCCGACCATCTCGCTCAGCGTCACGGCGAACAGGCCGTTGGGATCGGGGTTGCCGCTCTCGTCGTAGCGCCGGTCGATCTGGCCCTCTTCGAACATGCGGTGACACATGGTGAGGAACAGCTTGGGGTCCATCGTCACGGCCATCGGGATGTCGGGGGGCAGCTCGCCCTCGAGATCGAGGCCGGCATCGGGAGGCAGCGGGAGGTTGGTCTGCATGC
>JBNKGC010000617.1:0-501 GCA_050289625.1 Polyangiaceae bacterium
CTTCGGTCACGTCAAGGGGGCGTTCACGGGAGCGATCTCCAGCAAGAAGGGACTCTTCGAGCTAGCCACCGGCGGCTCCATCTTCTTCGACGAGATCGGCAACATTCCCCTCGACACCCAGGCCAAGCTGCTGCGGGTGATCCAGGAGCGTGAGCTCATCCGGGTCGGTGGCTCCCGAGCGATTCGCATCGATGTCCGAATCATCGCTGCCACGAACCAGGACCTGCAGAAGAGCGTCCGGCTCGGGACCTTTCGCCAGGATCTCTACTTCCGCCTGGCCGTGATCGAGATCGACCTGCCACCGCTGCGCGCACGAGGCAACGACGTGTTGGCCATCGCCCAGCGCGAGCTCACCGCGCGTGCCCGCAAAGCGGGGCGGAGCATCTCGGGCTTCGCCCCGGAGGCGGCGCGACTGCTGCTCGGTTACGACTGGCCCGGCAACGTGCGTGAGCTCGTAAACGTGGTCGAACGCGCCGTCGCGCTCGCTACCTACGATCAAGT
>JBNKGC010000618.1:0-500 GCA_050289625.1 Polyangiaceae bacterium
TCTCTTCCACGACCACGGCGCAAAGGTTTTCGAGGGAGTTGCCGTGAAGGACAAGTGCTCCTGCAGCCGGGAAAAGATCGGAACCGTTCTGGAAAATTTCTCGGCCGAAGAAATCGCCGAAAGCATTGAAGACGGCAAGATCAGGGTCACCTGCGAATTCTGCTCGACCGCATACCTGTTCGACCCGGAAGAGTTCGGGTAGAGCCGCTTCGGGCCCTCAATTCACCGTGCGTTGCCCGTCGGGCAGATCGAGGGAGAAGGCCGGGATCTGGACGTCGAATTGCTCGCCGTCCGGGCACTCCATTTCATAGGTTCCGACCATGATTCCGGAGGGGGTCTGGAGCGGCGTGCCGCTAGTGTACTCGAAATTCTCACCCGGCTTCAGAATCGGCTGTTCGCCGACCACGCCGGCGCCCCGCACTTCCTGGACACGGCCAAATGCGTCCGTAATCTGCCAGTAGCGGTTGCGCAACTGGACCGTCTCGCTGCCGATATTCTCG
>JBNKGC010000619.1:0-500 GCA_050289625.1 Polyangiaceae bacterium
CGAGTACAAGGCCGCCGTTCTCGCGGCGAAGGACGAGTTCCCTTCCCTCATCTCCGGCCTCCGTGAGGCGACGGACGTCGCCGCCTTCCTCGCAGGCATCCTCGGCGCGGAGGAGCCGCAGCGCTACTTGGTCGTCTTCCAGAACGACACGGAGCTCCGTCCGTCCGGCGGCTTCATCGGCAGCTTCGCGCTCATGGACGTGCACCGCGGCGAGATCACCAACCTCGAGATCCCCGGCGGCGGCTCGTACGACATCCAGGGCCAGCTCCGCGCCAACATCGTCGCGCCGCAGCCGCTCCGCCTCATCAACCCGCGCTGGGAGTTCCAGGACGCGAACTGGTCGCCCGACTTCCCGACGGCTGCTGCCATCATGGAGCGGTTCTACCGTGAGGAGGCGCTCGTCGCGGAGCCGGGTCAGGCAGCGCTTCCGATCGACGGCATCATCGCCGCGACGCCCCGTCTCGCGCGCGACCTGCTCACGCTCACCGGTCCGATCACCG